>CAZTNV010000105.1:0-11905 GCA_964615535.1 uncultured Mycobacteriaceae bacterium
GATCGGCCAAGACAGAACTTTTGCAGAACCTGCCTTGCCTGGATAGGGAAATTACCGGGATGCCGGCTGCAGTATCTCCACCCTCTACCAGGCCTGATCGGCCCAAGACAAATCACCGGCCGGCGCGAACAGTTGGTTGCCGCATCGGATTTGAACCGTATTTGCTTTGCATTGATGCGGAGCGTGTTGCTGCGGTGAGTTTTGTGGCCTTCGCGAACTTTGGCATTATCATGGTTTGGTAACCTTATGGTGCGTTATTTATTGATTACCCAACGTGAACGGGCATTCGACCGAGCGCCCTTGTGGTAGTATCCTCAGGATTGGAATCAGCCGCCCGAGCGATCCGCTGCTGGGCACCGGGCATTGCGAGAAGAGATGGGTGAGACGATGACGAACCGGGATGTGGTGCTGGTGACGGGGGGTGCCGGATACATCGGCAGCCATGCGGTGCTGGCCTTGCGCGATGCGGGAATCGCGGCCGTGGTGATCGACAATCTGTCGACCGGCCGGGCCGCCGCGGTGCCGCGCGACGTGCCGCTGGTGGTCGGCGATATCGGCGACACGGCCCTGCTCGAATCCACCATCGCGCAGCATCGGGTCGGCGCGGTGATGCATTTCGCCGGCAGCATCGTGGTTCCCGAATCGGTCGAAAAGCCTCTGCTCTATTACCGTAACAATACCGTCAACAGCCACGGCCTGATCGACACCTGCATTCGTACCGGCGTCCGGTATTTCATCTTTTCATCCACGGCAGCGGTGTACGGCATCCCGGAGACCCTGCCGGTGCGCGAAGACTCGCCGCTCGCCCCGATCAATCCCTACGGTACGTCGAAGCTGATGACCGAATGGATGCTGCGCGACGCCGGCGAGGCTCATGCCAGCAGCTTTTCCTATATTGCGCTGCGCTATTTCAATGTCGCCGGGGCCGACCCGGCCGGGCGCACCGGGCAATCGACCCCGGCCGCGACCCATCTGATCAAGGTCGCATGCCAGGCGGCGCTCGGTCAGCGGCAGAAGATCAGCATTTTCGGGGAGGATTACCCGACCCCGGACGGCACCGGCATTCGCGACTACATCCACGTTTCGGATCTGGCCGAAGCCCATGTCCTGGCGCTCAATCATCTGCGCGGCGGCGGCGCCAGCGACGTGATGAATTGCGGCTACGGCCATGGCTATTCGGTTCGCGAAGTGCTGCGTTCGGTCGAGGCCGCGAGCGGAGCCCCCCTGCCGATCGAGGTTGCGCCGCGCCGGCCGGGAGACGGACCGGCCCTGGTTGCCGGCGCCGACCGCATCCGCGCCGTGCTGGGCTGGCGCCCGCGTTACGATGACCTGGATGAAATCGTGCGCACCGCGCTGGCCTGGGAACGCGGCTTGATCGCCGCCGCCGCCTGATCTCCCCAGGCCTCTCCCAAAGCCTCTGATCTCCCGCAGCGACGCCCGGCCGGGCTGCTCAGGCCGCACCGGCCAGGCTGCGCACGGGCAGGGTGAACAGCAGGTGCGCCAGCCGGCCGGGATCGAGCCGGCCGCCCGCATCGGCGATCCGGCCGGCCTCGATCGACACCCGGCCGATCAGATCGCCATCGGGCACGCCATGGGCGTTGAGCGGGGTCAGCACCGGGTCGCTGGTGAACAACAGGCGGACTCCGTTCGCCCTGGCCGCTGCGGCCGCCTGCGCATCGTATCGTCCGTGCGGGAAGGACAGGGCCGCCAGGGCCGGCATTGGCGTTCCGTCGAGCACCTGCCCGAGGACCGCCGAGGCGCGGCGCAACTCCTCGGCGGCATCGACCCTGGTGAGCGGCGTATGACTGAAGCCGTGCACCCCGATCGCAAGAGCCCCCTGCGCCGCTGCACGCAATTGCGCCGCAGAGGCCATCTGTGCCGGTCCCGCCGGCTCCGGCCCGATCAGGCGTTCGATCAATTCTGCCCGCAGCGAGTCATCGGCTTCGTCGAGGGCCGCGATGACCGCGCGCAGCCGCGCGTCGCCAGCGGCCTCTCCGCCCGCGCCGGCCACCGGGCGGGCGGCCAGCCCCGCCGCACTCTCCAGCTCGCCGATCGCCGTCCGCCCGGTCCGCCACGCGGCGTAGAGCCGTTCCTGCCAGAAGGCTTCGCGCCTCCCGACTGCGCCGGCTGCGACGAACACCACACCCGGCACGCCCGCCTGCCGCAGCAGCGGGGCCGCATACTCGACGGTATCGGCCCAGCCATCGTCGATGGTCACCAGCAGCGACCGTTCGGGCAGCACTTCGCCGCCGAGCAGGTCGTCGATCGAAACCGGATGATAGTGACGCCGGAAGAACTCCAGGCAATCGCGAAACAGCGTCTCGGACACCGTGTAGGCCGGGTTGGACCCCGGCCAGCGAGGATCGTCCGGCGGCAGCACGCGATGAAACATCGCCACGGTCAGCCGCCGGCGATTGGCCGCGCGATGGTAGGTCCCATATCCGCCGACCCGATAACCGATCGACTTGACCAGGGATGTGATCCGGGTTCGGCGGTCCATGGCAACAAACAGGGTTTACGGCGGCGCCTCCGTAACGTTTGATACCGGATTCCGGCCCCTTCCGTCTACCGGGCTGCGCCATCGCCGACCGCGCTGGGCCGGCGGGTCATGCGATGGAGATCGTGATCATAGGCCCACACTTCCCGTACTTCGCCTTTCGCTCGCCGTACCAGCACCTGAATATTGTGACCGAGACGGCCGACGTGATCGGCGTCGATCAGCGCATTGTCCACCGCATCCTGCAACCTGTCGAACTGGCCGAAATGCTGACCGCAGAAGCCGATCGACCAGCCGGCACGATCCGGCTCGACGACATATTCGAGATTGGCGCTCTGTCCCATGAATGCCTCCCTGATGCCGACATGCGCTCCCGGTCCGGTGGCGTGGCGGGCCGAGAGCCAAGGACGATGAGTTCGATCCGGCTTTTGCCGGATCGAGCAGTCGTACGGATGGGTCGCCCGGTGAGCCGCCCCGCTCCTGCCTTGCATCCCGCCAGCCTTGCATGACTGACGAGGCGACCGGTGACGAGTTGATGCCGGTTGTCGTTGGCCGTCGTTGCATGTCTCGTCTGCCGTATTGAGCCGGCCGGCGCTCCCTGTCGCCGGGCCGACAAAAGACCGGTCACCGTAAGGCCTGCGGATCTTGAGGGCCGATCCCTACTTGGCAGGTCGGACTATAGCATCCCCAGCAAGATAAAGGGAATAGAAACATACGGTATTGAACAAAGGTTTTACACGCCACGCCTGTGGCAGCAGAACTGCAACAGTCGTGTACGGGCCGCCATGGCGGCCAACCCGTCCTTGCATGCCAAGGTCCGGGCTGCAATCCGGGCTGAGCCGGCTTGTTGGAGATCGGACCAAGCTCCACCACGTCGAAACAGGCCTGCAGGTGCAGGGACTGGAGATCCCGAAGCGAAATCATGCCGGCCAGGCGCCCGTCGGCGGTCACCGGCAGGTGGCGAAAGCCGCCCTCGATCATGATGGCGAGCGCATCGTTGATCCGGCAGTCGGGGGGAACGGTCACCGGGTTCCTGGTCATTGCCTGGTCCAACCGCATCGTATCGATATCGAGGCCGGGGACCACGACCCGTTTCATCAGATCGCGCTCCGTAAATATCCCGACCAGCACATCGGCCTGCACCACCGCGACAGCACCAATCCCGTGATCGGCCATGACCTTGGCCGCTTGCCGCAGAGTCACGCCGGGCGGCAGGGAGACGAGGGTTCGACCGTGCAAAATGGCGGCGACAGAACCGTAATCCATCACTTCCATTCTCCTGTGGCGATGATCCTGAGGCTGGAGGTTCTCCTTGGAGGTTTTCCTGGGGTGGGGCGGTTCCGACGCATGACCCCAATCCGATCAGACCCAAGACCACCGGGCCTGAGGCCGGTGCCGCCGCCTCTGGCGGGACGCCTCACCTCCCGCCGCAGCATTCAGCCCGGCGCGACGGGTTCCGCTCTCAGAACCGCACCGGTCAGCGATCCGACATCGTCCTGCCCGACCTTTCGGCTTCGGCCAGACTTTCAAACGCCTCGCTTGCCGCCCGGTAGCACCACAATGCCAGACCTATCGAAAATGGCAACGAGCCGTAAACCACGCTCAACATCAGGAGATTGACCAGCACGGCTTCAAACATCGCCGATCTCGCCCCGCGACGGCCATGTCGCGGTCAACACCCCGGTTTCAGCATCGCCTGATTTATAACGAAAATGAAATTAATTTGCAATAAACATAGGGGCTAATGAGCCATAAGAACGAGCACCAACAGAGGAAAACCGTTGTTTTCCGCATGAAAACAAAGTCCGGATACTGCACCGTCAAAGTGTCTTATCCATAAGGATAAGGTATTCCGGATGGCGGCGCGCACCGTGTTCCCGTTTCCACAAATATGACTCTGCTGTTGTGTTCGGCACGCAACCCTGTCTACACGTTGCCCTGAACAAATCCACTTCCTTGAATCGGCATGCATGCTTCGAGATCGGGACTCCCGACAAGTTAACGTTCCGCAAAGCCAAATCTTGATACACGAGAACAAGGGTCGGGCTTCGCGTCGGCGAGCCGGCTCCGCCGGGCACGGTCGATCCGCAAGATCAGGGCAGCAGGGACCGAACGATCTCGGTTATGGCCGAAATCTGGCTGCCCAGCAGCGCCCCCAGCACGAAGGCCACGACCAACCCGCCCGCCCAGAGCAGTCCGGATATCGCCGGTCGCCCTGATCGTGCCGTCCGGAGATTTTCCAGCTCGGTCAGCATCCGATCCTGACCGCCGAGGATCTCCTGGATCTGCGGCCTGATCTCGCTTTCCACGACCCAGAGCACCGCCCGCTGAACCCGCTTGTCGAGGTCGGATTCGCGCTGGTCGAGCCACTGGACCGTGTCCTTGACCTCGTCCAGGATACGGTCCAGCAGGTCCCGCTGATGCCGGGTCAACTCGTCCACCGCGATCCGATGCTGCGTGGCGATCGCGCTCAGCTCGCGGCCCACCCGCTCGCCGAGCGCCGCCTCGATCAATCGGGCGCTGCTCTCGCGCATCTGATCCGGATTGGCGCCGCTGCGCCCCGCATCGCCATCGATCGCTTGCCGGGTTGCCACCATGCCGGCCATCTGGCGGACCTCGGCGGTCATTTCCTGGAGGGTCTTTTCGGTCACGCTGGAAGTCTCCATCGCCTCGGCTCCGAAGGGGTCCGGTCCGCGTTTCGACCCGGCTCGCGGGCGCGGGCCGGTGGGGTTCACCATGCCGGCTCGCGGCGGCCGATCAGCCGCTTCAGAAAGCGCGAGGGCGGCGAGGCGGTGATCAGATGCCAACTGTTCTCCACCGGCTGGGCACCCATCAGAATTGCCTTGGCAACCAGGGTGAAGCCGCTTCCGGGGCAGCCGTTGAGATAGGCAGTCCGGCCGATCTGGCTGTACCGGCGGCCCAGAATGCGGCGCACCTCCGAGGCGCTCAGCCGGTCGCGATTGCGCGCCACATGGCCCAGCAGCATCGGCAGCGTGAATTCGATTTCCCGCCCGATCAGCTCCTGCGAAATGCTGTTGCGGCGGTAATGGACGCGCACCAGCACCTCGTCCACGAATCCCACCGCCCCGGCCAGGGCCAGCCGAATCCACAAATCCTGATCCTCGGCGATCGGCAGCCGCGGATCGAAGCCGCCCACCGCCAGGACCGTCGCGCGCCGCGCCATCACGCAGGGCGTCGACACGAAATTGGCCGCCAACAGCGCCCGCCACGCCTCCGGCCCGGTGACCACCGGCGAGGTGGCGTGGATCGGCCGGTTTTCCTGCCCGACCGGATCGATCAGCACCGACCGGCACGCCACAAAGGCCATCGCCGGAGCGTCTGCAATGACCGCGAGCTGTTTTTCCAGCTTGGTGTCAGCCCATTCGTCGTCGGCATCCAGAAAGGCGATATACTCGCCGGATGCGGCTGCGATACCGGCATTGCGGGCCGCCGCGGCGCCGCCGCGCTGGTCGTGCCGGATCAGTCGCAGATCGGGCAGGCCGGCTGCGGCTGCGCACTGCGCCGTGTCGTCGGTGCTGGCATCGTCAACCAGGATGATTTCCGCGGGCCGACAGGTCTGCCGCGCCACCGAGACCAGTGCCCGGCCGATCGTATCCGCGGCATTGCGGGCCGGAATGACGACGCTGATCGGTGCCGGCATGATCGCTCCAGCCCTCTCGTCATGGCCCCGGTACGGCAGCCTGCGCCGGCCGCCGGTCATCGCCGAACCCCGTCATGATCTTGCCTGCCCCGAACCGCGGTCGCCCCGGTCGGGCTCGCCCGGCCCGGTCACCACGAACGGGCCGATATTCAACACATCCAGCCGCCCGAGCAGAAAGGCGCGGATCGCGTCCTGCGGCGTGCAGACGATCGGCTCCTCGTGCATGTTGAAGCTGGTGTTGATCACCGAGGCGCTGCCCGACAGCTTCCGGTATTCCTCGATGATGTCGTAATAGCCCGGATTGACCTCGCGCCGGATCAACTGCGGCCGTGCCGTGCCGTCGACATGCACCGCGGCCGGGCAGTGCCGCCGCATCAGATCGGTACAGTCGAAGGTGATGGTCATGAACTGGGCCGTGTGCTCCGCACCGGCAACATTGTTGTAATAGTCGTGGCGGTGCTCCCACAGGGTGACCGGCGCGAACGGCATGAACTCGGTCCGGCCGAGCCGCTTGTTCAGCCACTGGTTCACCTTGGGATCGCGGCCGTGATACAGGATCGACCGGTTGCCCAGCGCACGCGGACCGTATTCCATGCGCCCACCGAACCGGGCGACGACTTCGCCGCGATCGATCCGTCGGGCAATGTCGCCGGCCAGATCGTTGGGTTTCTCGTATTGCAGTCCGGCCGCCTCCAGCGCCTGCTGGATTTCGGCATCGCTGTATCCCGGACCGTAATAGACGTCGCGGATCGGCCCGTGGCCGCCGGGCCTGCGGCCGACATAGAGCGCCAGTCCGGTGCCGCAGCCGCCATCGCCCATGTTGGGATAGACGAAGATCCCCTCCACCCCCTCGACTTCGTAGATCCGCTGGTTCATTTTGACATTGGCGGCGACGCCGCCGGACAGCACGACGTTGACGCAGCCGGTGCGCTCCAGCCAGTGCCGGGTCATGCGGCAGGCGACCACTTCGAGCACATGCTGATAGGCCGCTGCGACATCGATCATCGGAAAGCTCGCCGCCAGATGGCGGTCGAAATAGTAATTGAACGGTTGAAAGATCTGGAAATCGCCGTTCACGTGCTTGATCCGGCTCAACAGCACTTCGCTCAACCGGTCGGGGTCGCCATAAGCGGCCAGACCGACGATCTTGCCGGCGTGGCGATCGGGCCGGAACCCCAGGGCCGAGGTCACGTTCTCGTAGAATATCCCTAGAGAGTTCGGAAACTTCATGTTGTGCAGCCGCTCGATCCGGTCGCCTTCGCCCAGGCTGACCGAGCCGGTCAGGCCGCTGCCGTAGCCGTCCAGAGTAAGCACCAGCGCGCGGTCGAAACCGCTGCTGTAGAATGCATTCGCGGCATGCGACAAATGATGTTCGTACCGATGGAGTTTGTCTATTAAACCGCGTTCGGTCAGCTCGCGGTGCAATTCATCCTGCCAGCGCCGGTGGTCCTCCGTCGCCCGGTCGAGCCAGGCTTCGGCGTTGCGCCGATTGGCGTAGTCCGACATCGGCGACATCAGCCCAAGCAGGCTATAGCCGGTACTGCGCAGCGTGCCCTTCTCGATGCGCTGGTCCGGATGGTTCAGGCCAGGCACCTCGTCGCCGCGGCTCACGCGGATCGCCTTGGCACGGTCCAGTTCCTCGCGCCATTTGCCGTTGGCCTGGCGCAGCATCGCCTTTCCGGCGTTGCCACGCATCAGCCGGGCCTCCTGGTCGGCGCTCAGGAAACTGTAGACCACGCGATCGATCTGCTCCGGCCGCGTGCCGGTCGCTTCCAACGCATGGTCCAGCGCCGCAGCGGGGAACCCCGCATGCTGCTTCTTGCGGCTGTACCGCTCCTCGGCGGCGGCGAACAGAACCTTGCCGTCCTCGACCAGCGATACGGTAGCGTCCTTGTCGAGCGGAGAGATACCCAGCACCATCATGACAGCGACCCATTCAGCTTCGGTCCGATGCGAGGTTCGGACTTCCGGCCGGCTGGCCGAGGGGCTCGGCGCCTCGAATTGCCCACGGTTCGCCGTCCAGCAACCGGCGGCGAACCTCCGGTGGCGTCACCGCCAAACCGCCAAGCTCATCCAGGAAAAACTCGAAATACCGGCAGAGATCGTCCAACAGCCTCTGGAGATCGTTTGCGCTCCGAACAAAAGGGGTATGGCCCGGCTGGACCGACGGGGAGTGAAAGGCCAGCACGAACAGCCGCTTGCCGGCCGCCAGCAGCGCCCGGGTCAGCCGCCGCAACTCGCTCTGGGTATACCCTTCCGGCGACAGCACCAGCCGCTCGACCGCGCCGCAGCGCGCCAGAATGCCCGGCGCATGCATCCGGCGGAGCGGTGGCCGATCCGCCCAGCGGTACAGCGCCCTTCCGAGAGCGGCGGGTACGCCGAATCGGCTGGCCCACACTCCGAGGACACCGACCAGGGCGCCGGTTCCGGGCAGGCACAGCAACCGGCGGCGCCGGCCGAACCAGAACGGATCGACCGTTTCCCCGAGATAGTCCGGGCCGCCCTCATGGCTCAGATCGCGGCTCGGCATCGGGCTCACATCGATCTCAAAGCCGAGATCTTCAAGGATGCCTCCGGTGTGCGGACCGAACCCGTAACGCCCCGCCTTGTAGATCGTCGGCGCCCGACCAAAGGTCTCCTCGATCTGCCCGGTGAGCAGCACCAGCTTGCGCCGCTCCAGACCGGCCGGGAGATTGCCGGGATAGGAGTTGTACAGGCACACCTCCTCCTCATGGGGCGGCGACACCCAGGGATGGAGATGGGCGCCGATCACCGCCCGGCCGGTCTGCGCGTAATCCTTCAGCGGCTCGTAGGCCGCGGGCTGGGTGGCCACCGGGTAGTCAACCACATAGGTCGGCCGAACGCCGAACCGGTCAAAAACCGCCTGCACTTTGCCGATGTCGCGCATGTGCCGAACCGTCGTCGCATTGCGATCGAACGGCCCGTGCCAGTCGAATTCCTCTTCGGTATCGATCACGACCGCCAGCATAGGAGGCAAGGTCGATTCAATGTCTATCGGCACCCGGTTGGAAAACATCAGGATCAACGCTCGCCATCGGTCATCGAAGAGCCTCGCCTTGGGCTTTTCTGCCGGCAGCCGTAGATACCTGGCGTCCGACTGCGAAATTCCGATGCTTACCTAAGCCAATGGATTTCACTGTCCACTCGGCCGAATGGTCATTTCGGGACGGCGCCGTCCGCAAATCGATTAATATTTTGGACGGCAACGGCGGTTGCCGACCGGCCGGCCAATGCTGCCGCAGGGCCCCAGGCGCACTGACGGCATCATTCGGCATGCACGGCAATCCCTCGGCGGATGAATTCGGCGCGATCGGCCACCGGCTGCCAGCCAAGGTCGCGTTTGGCGTCGCTGGTATCGAACCGGCTGACCAGACCGCGTGCCCGGATATCCTGGAAACTCGGGAAAACCACGCCGGGCCGGCGGCCGAGCCGCTTGACCGCCCATTTGAACACCTCGCCGGCCATCAGTCCGGTGGGCGACTGGGGATGGTAGCGGATCGGACGGCCCAGCGCCTGCGCCAGCGCCTCGACCGTTTCCCGCGCCGAGAGACGCACATCGCCGACCAGATTGTAGCTCCGGCCGATCACGCCGGGTGCGCTCAGCGCCCGCGCGATGGCGTCGGCGACGTCCTTGACCAGCACCAGCGGCAACGGGTTGTCGCCGCGATTCCAGCCGATGCAGTGGCAGTCGCGGTTGAACTCGCCAAGGCCGCTGTGGAAAGCGATGCCGCCCTCGCCCAGGACCACGCCCGGCCGCAGGATCACCAGCGGCAGGCCGCGGTCGCGGTGCAGCGCCATCAGCTCCAGCTCGGCCAGGGCCTTGGCCCGGGCATAGTCGCCGCGGCGCTCGGCCTCGGGGTCCGGCGGCGTGGCGCCGGTGATCACCGCCGTCGCATCGCCGGTATCCAGCGAGGCGATGGTGCCGACATGAACCAGCCGCTGCACCCCGGCTTCAAGGCAGATCTCGGCGACCGTCCGCGCCCCGCCCACGATCGCCCGTTCGAGATCCAGCCGGCTGGCGGCGCCGCCGCCATGCGCCAGGTTGACCAGGGCCGAGGCGCCGTCCAGGGCGCGGCGGATGTCGTCGGGCGCAGTGGCGTCGCCGGCGAACACGCCGACCCGCTCGTCGTGGAACCGGGCCGGGAGCTTGCGCACATTGCGGGCCAGCACCGCCACCCGCTGTCCGTCGCGCAGCAGGCGGGCGACCAGATGGACGCCGATGAAGCCGGTGCCGCCGATCACCAGCGTATCGAAACGGTTGCCCTGCACCACCGGTACCGGTGCCGCGGCGCGCGCGGGGGCGGCCGGCAGAGTGGCGGCGAAACGCTCGCACAGCGCCACCATCCGCCGGCCGAGCGAGCCGTCCAGCGCCGCCGGGTCCCGGTCGAGCGTCCGGTAGAACGCCGCCATGCTGGCCTGCATGCCCCTGAAATGCGGGTCCGACCGCGGTTTCAGCCTGAGCGTCGACAGGGCGTAGCTCGCCAGGTTCCGGCGGCTCTGGGCAGCCAGCGACCGGGCCATCCCGACGCCGCCCACATAGCTGTCGTAGAAATCCAGCCACAGGCTCGGTTCCAGCCGGGCCACCCGGTTGTTCAGGCAATCCACCGTCACGGCGCCGTCATCGCAGATCACGGTCAACTGCCAGACCGGAAAGGACCGCCCGACGGCGAACTGCAACTGGGCGGTGCCCCGTTCGGTCGCCAGCGACGCCAGCCAGGCATCCTGAATCTCGATGTCCTCGGCATAGGACCGCGGCGGCATCGGCATGACGGTGACGTCGCGCACCGGACCGATCAGCGAGTCGATCTGGGATAACGGGTGAACCGCCTGTTCGAGCAGGAGGTTTCTCGGGCTTTCGAACATCCAGTGCCCGAACTGCCGGGCCTTGAGCGAGCGCAGCGGCATGGTGTAGAGGCAGGCGACATGGCGCGGCCGGCCGAGCGCACCGCTCTCGATCGCCGCTCTTGCCGCCTGCAGCGCCGGATCGAACACGAAATTCTGATTGACCTCGAGCGCCACCCGGTTGGCCCTGGCCATTGCCTGGAGCGCAATGCAGTCGGCCTCGCTCTCCGCCATCGGCTTTTCCAGGAATACATGGAGTCCGGCGGCCAGCAGGCTTTCCGCCACCGCGCGGTGCGCCTGCGGCGGTACCATCACATGGGCGACGTCCACCGGGCAGGCATCCGGGCCGGCGCTGCCGAGCAGCGCCTCGACCGAATCGAACACCGCAGGGATCGCCCATTTCTCGGCCAGGCGGCGGGCGCGGGACAGGGCCGGATCGACCGCCGCGGCGACTCGGACGCCGGGAATCCCGCGCAACGCCTCGGCATGGACATCCGAAATGAATCCGGCGCCGATCAGCGCGACTCGCCATGCATCCCGGCGCGGCGGTGCCGCCTCGCTCGACACTGCCATCGTTGCAAAACTCCAGTATTGCCCGAGGTACCGCGCGCGCTCCGGCCCTGTTCGGGGGGATTACGCCGTCGCTCGCCCCCCCTCTCCGGCGCCGGGTATTTCCCCCGCGCGGTCGATCGTTCAGATGCACGACATGATATTGCACTGCGCCCGACCGCCGCTATCGAACGAAAGAGTGCTTTTCGGCCGAGACCCGAACCGGACATCCCCATTCGGCATCGGCCGATCGGTCAGCCGTCCTTCTCCGACCGCGCCGAGCCGGCAATCCACGCTCGCGCCGCCTGCCGATGAGCCTCATCAGCCGAATTGGC
>CAZTNV010000106.1:0-11800 GCA_964615535.1 uncultured Mycobacteriaceae bacterium
CGCGCGGTTGTCCTTATCGCTGCACGTTCTGCTCGTCGCCGACGATGTGGACGCCGATGCGCGCCGCACCGACCGCCTCGTGATACAGCGTGCGATTGGCCGCCAGGTATCGGGCGTGGCGAGCGGGCATCCCGGCGGCGATCCGCGGCAGGACGACGAGCAGATCCACCGGCTGCGTCTCGAATCGTTCCGGCGGTCCGAGCACGATCCGCTCCTGGGCCGGCTTGGCCGGCAGGATTTCGGCGATGCCCTGGGCCAGGGCGGGCAGGGCGTCCATCACCGGGGTGACAATGCCGACGGTCACGCGCTCGGTCCCGCCCAACACGCCGGCCTCGCACCAGCCCGCCACCAGTTTCAGTGCTCCATCGATCTCGGGATCGCCGGTACTGGCATCATCGGTTTCTGCCGGATCGGCGGTCTCGACATGATGCCAGTGAAGCCCGAGCTGGGCGGACGAAAATCCCGGGCGCAAGGCCAGATGGTCGCTGTGGATGCGCAGCGCTCCGCCGTGAAAGGCGTGGCTGAGATAGTCGCCGATCGCAGCGTGGCTGCGCAGGTGCTCGTCGAGCCGGAACGGTATCGCCCCGGCACCGGCCAACATCAGGGCGAAACCGTCGCTGCGGGCGCTGCCGGGTTCGATCAAGCTGCCGAAGACCATGGCCCGGCGGCCGCGCACCAGCAACGGCATGATGGCGGCGGCGGAGAGTCGGTCGGCCTCGTCCACGATCACCAGATCGAACAGCGAGTCGGTCAGCGGCAGGACGGCGGGCACCAGGTCCGCCGGGGCGGTCCACAGCGGCAATGGCCGGGTGAGGCCGGACACCGCGCTGGCCAGGGTGCGCTCGGCCTTCGGGTTGCAGCGTGACTCCGGGTGCTGCCGGCGCTGCTCGATCAGCCCGAACAGTGCGTTGAGCCGCTCCGCAAGGCGCCCGAGATCCGCGGTGATCGCCGCCCGCCAGCTTTCGCGCAGCAGCAGCCGCGAGGCGCGGATCGCCGCAGCCTGCGCTTCGTTGATCTGCTGATCGACGGCGTCGGCGGCCGGCGACTGGACAACCATGTCGAAGGCCTGCTGCTCGCCGGCCAGGGCCTTCTGCCACAGGCTGAAGCGGGCGAGCTGATCGAAGGCCTCGGCCAGCCTGTCGAAACCGTCGGCATCGGTGATGCGGTTGCGGACCATGTCGAGCAGGGCCTGGCGCGGCGCCGCGGGCAGGGGTCGGATCGCACCGGTCAGGGCGTTGATCAGCGTGTCGTAGACCGCTGCTCCCTTGATCCGGCGCTTGATCCAGCGGGTCGGATCGGCACCGGAGCCGCGGCCGAGCGCCCGAGCCTGGGCGTGCCAGACCTCGATGCGGTCGAGTTCGGAATCGAGGCGGTGGGCCGGATCGAACAGCGACGCCGGGTCATGCGGCAGGCCGGCGGCCTGAGAACGCCGCCAACGCTGCCGGCTGAACAAATGGCGATGAGCCTTGCGGATCGGCTCGATCTGCCGCCTCGCCGCGGTCACTGCCTTGCGCAGCTCCGCGATCTGGCGAAGGGTGACGCCTTCGGCCGGCGGCCGGGGCGGCTCATCGACCCCCAGCGCCAGCCGGGCGATCGTGTCGACCAGCCTTTGGCGCAGGTTGTCGGCACCCAGCCGCACGATCCAGTCCTGATCCCAGTTGACCAGGCTTTGAAAACGCATCGCCAACCGGTCGGCAGCGGCAGCATTCGAGGCGACGTAAAGGACGGACTGGCCGTCCACGATCATGCTGGCAACGAGATTGGCGATCAGCGACAGCCTGCCGCTGCCGGGCGGTGCCTCGATAACGGCGGTGCCCGATGCCAGACACCTGTCGAGGACGGTTGCGACACCCTCGGTCACTGCAAAGGCCTCAATTGCCGGGACCGCGGCGATCCGGGCCGGCTCGGCCGGCGGCGTCACCATCGCGTGCAGCGCGGTCGGTGCGTCCGCTGCCGCAAAGGCCGCATCGAGACGGTCCAACTCCTCCAGCATCAATGCCTGGGTGGCATCGGGCGGGCTGAGATAGAGCACCGGGACGTTGTACCAGCCGGGCGCCGCCGCATCCCCCGGCCAGCGGCCAAGCGCGCCGGGCCGGAACCGCGCCGGATCAATCCCCAGACAGGCGGCCAGTTCGGCCAGACAATCATCGAACGAGGCGAAGCGGCCGCGCTCGATGCGCTCGACCAGCGCGGCAATGCTGGACGAATCCAGGCCAGCCTCCAGCAGCAGATGGTGATGGAGCCGCGGTCGCCGATGGGGAGCCTTGATGACCTGCAACGGGCCTTCCGGGCGGCAGCGCAGCGTCACCTCGGAAAACAGCAGCGGCGCGACCATGCCCGACGGGTCGACGCAGAGCGGATAGCCGTAGCTGAGCGGGCTGCGGGCATTGCGCAGGAGAAAGGCCTCGACCACCGGATCGGCGGCTTCGATCGGGGCGATGCCAATGCCCTCGGCCAGAAACCGCTCGCGGTCGAGCCATGGCGCCACGAAGATCTGGCCATGACGATCCCTTCGGAAGCTGAGGCCGAACCGGCCGCCATGGACCATGTCGTCGCGCGCCACGGCGATCCTTTGGGCCAAGGCGGCGCGGATCTCGGCTGAGCTGGCGGATCGGACGGGAGCGGATGATCGTAAGGCCATTGGCATGCGACGGTCGGGCGATCCGGCGGCGAGACCCGGAGATCGCTGTATAGGCCAATGGATAAGGGATGCAAGTCCGGTTCAGCGGTACAGCCGCAGGCCGTGGCGCGGCCGCGAAGTATTTTCCATAATATATATTATCCGACTTAACCCGGCTCCCGGTGCGGTGCATCCCGGCTGCCGGCCTGGGCCGTGCGGGTGCCGAAGCGGTTTGCAGTCGGCTGGCGCTCCGGTAGTCTGCCGGCGCATCGTCCCTCAGCCGCAAGAGCAAGAGAGAGTTCTGCCATGGCCGATCCGACCGACGACATCGTGACCGGCTCCGGCATCGATCGGCTGATCACGATCATGGCGCGGCTGCGCGACCCGGCCGGCGGCTGTCCGTGGGATCTCGAACAGAGTTTTCGGACCATCGTACCGCACACCATCGAGGAAGCCTATGAGGTGGCCGACGCGATCGAACGCGATGACATGGCGGCGCTGAGGGAGGAACTGGGCGATCTGCTGTTTCAGGTCGTCTTTCATGCCCGAATGGCCGAGGAAGCCGGCGAATTCGATTTCGAGGCGGTTGCCCGGACGATCGCCGACAAGATGGTGGCCCGGCACCCGCATGTCTTCGGCGATGCCGAGGTACGCAGCGCGGGCGAGCAGACCGACCGCTGGGAAGTGCACAAGGCGGTGGAGCGCAGCGCCAAGGCGGCCGCCGAGGGGCGCGCGGCCGGTGCGCTGGACGGGGTGATCACTGCCCTGCCCGCCTTGACCCGTGCCGTCAAGCTGCAGAAACGCGCCGCCCGGGTCGGTTTCGATTGGACCGAGGCGGCCGACATCCTCGACAAGATCATCGAGGAGATTGCCGAACTCCGCGCCGAAATGACCGGCGCCGCGCCGGCCGGTGCCGGCCATGACCGCATCGAGGACGAGCTGGGGGATCTCCTGTTTGCGCTGACCAATCTGGCGCGACGGCTGGAGATCGATCCCGAAGCCGCGCTTCGGCGCACCAACGCCAAGTTCGAGCGGCGCTTCCGCCGGATCGAAAGCTGGCTGGCCGAACAGGGGTTGTCGCCCGCCGAGTCAACGCTGGACGACATGGAACGCCTGTGGCAGCGGGCCAAGCTGGAGGAGCGGAACAGCGATCCCGGCTGAACTGCGATATTTCGAGTATGACAACGGATTTGGGGGTATGAGACCGAATTCGGCGATTTCGTTCAGCCGGGTCCTCAGACTGGGGCCGGCTCCGACCCCGGCATAACGAGCCGCACGGCCTCGCGCCACACCGTCTCGTTGGGCGCCAGCAGCAGGGTCCCGTCCCGCATCGTGGGGGCATAGCGGCGGCCGTCGATCAGGGCGCCATAGCCGCCGGCTTCACGGAACATCAGCTCTCCGGCGGCATGGTCCCAGGGCTTGAGTGCCCGAAACAGGACCACCCGAGGCTGCCCGTCGGCGACCGCGACGTATTCGGCGCCGGCGCAATCGATGCCGCGATGCGATTTCAGGACTCGGGCCAGCCGCAATGTCGCATCGCGCCGCCAGCCTTCAACCCGCGGCACGGTAAAGGACCCGGTCAGGCCGGACAGCGGGCCGCCGGCACCGGCGCGCAAACGGCGCTTGCCGATCCAGGCACCCTCACCCGTTACCGTCGCCGCGGTCACCTGCCGTACCGGATCGTGAATCCAGCCTGCGATCGCTTCGCCGCGATAGGCGAGCGCGACGATGATCACGAAGCGGTCGCGGCCATGGGCGAAATTGTAGGTGCCATCCAGCGGATCGATGATCCAGACCGGCCGGTCCTCGGCGATCCGGTCGAGCGTCGAGGCGTCGGCCGCAACGCCTTCCTCGCCAACCACGGCCGATCCGGGGAGCAATTCGGTCAGGGCCTCGGCGAGGCGGCGCTCGCATGCCTCGTCGGCCACCGTCACCAGATCGCCCGGCCGCTTTTCGCGGATGTCGCCGCGGGCCAGATTGCGAAACCGGGGCATGAGTTCCTCGGCCCCGGCGGCCTCGATGATGGCGGTGCAGCGGTCGAGGTCGAATGAGCCGATCACCTGGGCGGGCTTGACGGCTTCCGGCCTCTCGCGAGGCAAGGGCCCGGCTGATGCACCCTGATCGCCGTTCTCCGGATAGTCGGTGCCGGTACGATCAGCCAATGGCCGAAACCGCCTTTCGCGGTTCAATCAACGTCAACTCCCGATCAAGGGCGGCATGGCGAACGCCGCTGAGTTCGAGCGTGCGGGAGATCTGCTCGGTGGTTCCTTCGACCACCACGATGGGATTGACGGTTCCGCCCTTTGGATGGAGATCGAGAGCTTCGAGTTCGTGAATCACTGAGCCGATATGGTCCTTGACGCTTCTCTCGCGCTGTTCGGTCATGCGTCGACGATAGGCCGCACGATCACCGCCAAATGCGCCATCCTCCGCCATCTCCCGCGGCATCGGCGTGGCACCAAGCGTCAGAAGCGTTCGGATGATTTCTGTCCCCGTGGCACGTCGCAGGACATCCCGCAGTGAGGGGTCCGCCTTGTGAAGGGCGCTGTCGGTGATCTGCACGTCAACTCTCCCCGCATTCAGATTATTTGGACCAAGCCCATACCTTGCCTGTCCTTCAGGAAATGAAGATCCCGGCAGGCTTCAAGAATTGCCTCGATCAGGTTCAAAACGCCCATGGACGAATCCCGCTCGATCGCCAGGCATGCAATGCCTGAAACGATCGGGGCAGCCATGGAGGTTCCATCCCAGGCTTCGTAAGCCCCACCTGGGACGCAAGAATACACACTTTCGCCCGGAGCCACCAGATCCGGCTTCGAGTACATCTGAGCGCCATTGATAATGTTGCCGCTGCCGCTGAACCGGGAAACCGTGTACCTCTTGTTGGAGGCCCCGACAGATAGGACATCACGATAATTGCCCGGGCTGCGAGTCCGGTTGCGTCCCTCGTTGCCGATGGCAACCACCGGCAAGATTCCGGCCGCCAGTAAACCATAGACGGCGTCTTCCATTTCCGGCAGATATCCGGGGATTCCTGCCGAAATATTGACGATTTGAATATCGTCTCGGCGCGCCGCCCATTCGATTGCAAGAATGAAATTGCTCAAATTGCCCTGGCCATTAGGGATGATTGTACAGTTGATCACTTGTGCGCCCGGCGCCACTCCCACCTTCTTGCCGCAGATCAATCCCGCGACGTGGGTTCCGTGCTCTATTGTATCGCGGCTCAAGGACTGGCTGTCCATCCGCCATTCGGCAACATTGGTCTGGAATGCACCGACCACCCGACCTTCCAATTCCGGGACGGTGCCGTCGATACCGGTATCGAGCACTGCCACGATCACCCCGTTGCCGTCGCGCGTTATGCCGCGATTGCGCGCTTCCTTCAGCCCGATTGCGGTCAGATGCCAGAGCTGGTCGTCGGCAACGCTTGCGGTCTTCCGGTTCGGGTTGCGGCGTGGCTGAATCAGGTCGACCGGACGATCGGCCAGGACAATGGCGTCCCTCAACTCGTTCCCTATGGTCTCGGCGACTTCCTCCGACGTTTCGATGATACGGGTACCGGTCACGGGTTGTGAGTCCTTGGACAGAAGTCTTACCGGGTGCCGCTGCTGAACATCGGCCAAATACCGTTCGATCTCCTGCTGACCCGGGTTGTCGGCCCTGATCCGCAACACGTTGTCCAATCGGTCGGTACGCTGACCCTTACCGGCGGTTCGCGCGACAAAGGAAAGCGCATCAACCGATTCCGGGTGCCGGGGGCGAATCAAGTACCGAGGCATGGCATCCTCCTTGCCGTCAGGATGGCATGCTGATATCAAAATTTGCAGAACAAACAAACTGTTTTAACGCATGATGGATCTATCCTTGTCTTCATACGAGTGTATGGCGAACCCAACCAGCCGCTTCGGTCACGGGCTCGCCCAATCACCCTTCTCCTGCCAGATGCTGATCCAGCCGGGCGGCATCCGCCGGATCAAGTCGAACCCGAAGGTGGGCAAAGGCGTCGTCGTCATGGCGGTCGAGCACTTCGCCCTTGCGGTGGAGCCAGGCCAGGGTCTTGCCGTCGGACAGACTGATCGCGACATCAACCACCTGCCGTCCGGCGTCGAGCCGCTGGGCGACCAGATCGAGCAGCCGGTCGCAGCCCTCTCCGCTCAGCGCCGAAACCGCCGCCGCGCCGGGGGTCCGTGACATGGTCGCGTGCAGCCTGTCGCGTGCCTCGGGATCGAGCCGATCGATCTTGTTCAGCACCTCGATCACCCGGTCGTCGCTTTCCTGATCGATGCCGAGTTCGGCCAGCACCTTGATGACGTCGGCACGCTGGGCCCCGGTGTCCGGATGCGCGATGTCCCGGACGTGGAGAATCAGCTCGGCTGCCTGGACCTCTTCCAGTGTGGCGCGGAATGCCGCGACCAACTGGGTCGGCAGATTGGAGATGAAGCCCACGGTGTCCGACAGGATCACCTTGCGCCGGCCGCCCTGCCCGGCCAGCTCCACCGCCCGCATGGTGGGATCGAGCGTGGCGAACAGCAGATCCTTGGCCAGCACATCCGCCCGGGTCAGCCGGTTGAACAGGGTCGATTTGCCGGCATTGGTGTAGCCGACCAGGGCGATTACCGGGAACGGCACCCGCTCCCGCGCGCTGCGATGCAGCGACCGGGTCCGGCGCACCTCCACCAACTCCTTCTTGAGGCGCAGGATGCGCTCGTCGATCAGGCGCCGGTCGAGTTCGATCTGGCGTTCGCCGGGACCGCCCAGGAAGCCGGCACCGCCGCGCTGCCGCTCAAGATGGGTCCAGGATCGTACCAGACGCGATCGCTGATAGGACAGATGGGCCAGTTCGACCTGCAACTGGCCTTCGCGGGTCCGCGCCCGCTCGCCGAAAATTTCCAGGATCAGGCCGGTACGGTCGATCACCTTGGTCTGCCATTTCCGTTCCAGATTGCGTTGCTGGACCGGCGTGAGGGCGGCATCGACCACCACCAGATCGGCCTGTTCGGCCGCGACGACCGTGCCGATCTCGGTCACCATGCCCTCGCCGAACAGCGTGGCCGGCTGGACCCGGTTGACCCGGACGCACCGCGACTCCGCCACGGCAAGATCGATGGCGGCGGTCAGCCCGACCGCTTCCTCCAGAAAGGCCTCTGGACTGCGGGCCGGATGATCCTCGCCGTCACGGCCATCGAGATCCCGGATGGCGGGATGAATCACGATGGCGCGCCCGTTGGCGCCGCCGGTCGCGGCAGGAGAGCTCTTGACCGAGGACAACTTGTGTTATGCCTCTTCCTTCTGGGCTTCAAACAACTGTATCGGGTGGGCCGGCATGACCGTCGAGATCGCATGCTTGTAAACGAGTTGCGAATGCGCGTCTCGCCGCAACAAGACCGAGAAATTGTCGAACCAGGTTATGATTCCCTGCAGTTTCACACCATTCACCAAGAAAATGGTAACCGGAGTCTTGTTCTTGCGGACGTGGTTCAGAAAAACGTCCTGCACATTCTGGTTCTTGTCCGACATTGGCTTGCCCCGCGATTTTGTTGTTGGAGCTCAGTTGACGAGCCCGAGGGTTGAAAACCGCATCATTCTCCGGCCAGGTACAGCGACGCGGCGACGAACGCCCCTTCGATATGGTATCGCGAGCTCTCCCAACCAAGCCGAAGTGACCAGCCGACCCTGCCCGCCCCGGCGGCTGACGGCGCCGTTTCCCGGCCGGTCAGCCGCCTGAACCATCGCCGACGGCATGATCGACATAGGCCCGGCGCAACCTCAGCGTGACCGGTCCCGGCCGGCCGTCGCCCACCGACTGACCGTCGATCCGGGTTACCGGCATGACGTAATTCGAGGCCGCGGTGAGAAAAGCCTCGCTTGCCGCATAGGCTTCGGCCACGGTGAAAGGGCGCTCCTCCACGGCGATGCCTTCTTCGGCGGCCAGCCGCAGGACCGATTGCCGCGTCACCCCGCGCAGGATGTCGTGACTGGCAGGGCGGGTGACCAGCCGGCCCCGCGCGGTGACGATCCAGGCATTGGACGAGCAGCCCTCGGTCACGAACCCGTCATCATCTACCTGCCAGGCCTCATAGGCGCCGGCACGTGCCGCCCGCTGTTTGCCGAGAACATTGGGAAGCAGCGAGATCGACTTGATGTCGCGCCGCTTCCAGCGAATGTCGGGAATCGTGATCACCGCCACGCCGTGCTCGACCAGGGCGACCGGATCGAGGTTTGCCCGCCGCACCGTCATCACCAGGGTCGGTGCCACGGATCGAGCCGGGAACCGGAAATCGCGCGGCGCGACGCCGCGGGTGATCTGGAGATAGATGATCCCGTCGGTCACGCGGTTGCGGCGGATCAGCTCGCGCATCACCAGGCGCAAGGATCGCGGGGTCATCGGCCACCCCATTTCGAGTTCGCGAAGCGACCGGGCAAGCCGCTCCAGATGGCCGGCCTCATCGACCAGACGGCCCCGCGCGATCGTCGTCACCTCGTAGACGCCGTCGGCAAACTGGAAGCCGCGGTCTTCGACATGCACCAGAGCGTCGGCATGGGGCCAATAGTGACCGTTGACATAGGCGATGCGTGTCATGGCGATTCTCCGGCGAGGCGACAACAGGGATCAAAAGAACTCCAGCCGGACCGAGAACAGCTTCTCGATCTTCTTCACCGACTGGGCGGCTGCCAGGAGAATGACCCGGTCATGAGGCTTGATGACGGTGTTGGGTCGGCCGATGATGACCTGGTCGCCGCGAACCAGAGCGCCGATCAGGACGTTGGGCGGCAGCCGGACATCCTTGATCGGCGTGTTGATCAGGCCGGAAGTCTCCATCGCCTCGGCCTCGATGACCTCGGCGAAGCCGTCGCGCAGGGAATGGACCGACCGGATGCGACCGCGCCGGACGTGCTGCAACACGGTCGATGCGGTGATCGCGCGGGGATTGACGACCGCATCGATCCCCATGGTGGTGACCAGCGGGTTGTAGGTATTCTTGTTCAGCAGCGTGATCGCGCGCTCGCAACCGTGGCGTTTGGCCAGCAGCGATGCCAGGATGTTGGCCTCGTCGTCGTTGGTCACCGCCACCACCGTCTCGGCAGCGCGGACATTGGCCTCTTCGAGCATTTCGGGGTCGAGACCGCTGCCGTTGAGCACCGAGGTGCGGGTCAACTGCTGCGCGACGTATTCGGCGCGCTCCTTGTCGATCTCGATGATCCGGGTACTGACGCCGGCATGCTTCTGCTCGATTTCCTGGGCCAGGCAGAGGCCGATATGGCCGCCACCGATGATGATGATCCGCCGCGCCGCCGTCTCCTCATGGCCGAACGTCGCCATGGCGCGGGACAGATGGTTGCTGTCGGTGACGAAATAGACCTCGTCGCCGGGCACCATATGATCGTTGCTGTCCGGAATGATCGGCCGATCGCCGCGCACGATCGCCACGATTTCGATGTTGAGATCCGGAAACAGGCCGGTGAGCTGGCGCAGCGGGGTGTGGATGATCGGGCATTCCTCGGTGCAGATCACGCCGATTACGCGGACCCGGCCATCGGCCAGCGGGAACATGTCGAACGCGCCGGGCACTTCCAGCCGGCGGCCGATCGCATGCGCAACCTCGATCTCGGGCGAGATGATCACGTCGATAGGCAGATTGTCGCGACTGAACAGGTCGGCCCAGACCGGCTGAAGATAAGTCTGGTTGCGAATCCGGGCGATCTTGGTCGGCACGCTGAACAGCGAATGCGCGACCTGGCAGGCGACCATGTTGACTTCGTCGGACTGGGTGACGGCGATGATCATGTCGGCATCGCCTGCCCCGGCCTGCTCCAGCACCGCGGGGCTGGAAGCATGGCCGACGATCGCCTGGACGTCGAGCGTGTCGGACAACTTTTGCGTCAGATCGGCGGCCTGGTCGATCACCGTGACATGGTTGGTTTCGGTTGCGAGATAGCGCGCGATGTTGCTGCCGACCTGTCCGGCGCCGCAGATGATGACTTTCATAATGAATTCCCGGACATGAATTCCCGGCCCTGGCCCCCGGCCTATTCCCCGGCCATCCGGGATGGCCGCTCGCTGCCGTGGACGCCCAGGCTTTTCAGCTTGCGGTGAAGCGCCGACCGCTCCATCCCGACGAACTCCGCGGTCCGGCTGATGTTGCCGCCGAACCGGGTGACCTGGGCCAGCAGGTATTCGCGCTCGAACAGCTCGCGCGCATCGCGCAACGGCAGGCCCATGATCTCGCTGCCGCGATCGCCCTTCAGCACCGCGGGGGTGATCGCGCCGATTTCCGGCGGCAGCATTTCCGCCCGGATCGGCGAGTTCACATCGCCGCTGGCCATGATCAGCAGCCAGTCGACCACGTTGCGGAGCTGGCGGACATTGCCCGGCCAGTTGTAGGCCTGGAGCGCCGCCATGGCGTCGTCGCCGATGGTCCGCCGGGGGAGACCCTGGGCATCGGCCGAGCGCATCATGAAATGGCGCGCGAGCAGCGGAA
This sequence comes from uncultured Mycobacteriaceae bacterium, assembly GCA_964615535.1. Lineage (GTDB taxonomy): Bacteria > Pseudomonadota > Alphaproteobacteria > DSM-16000 > Inquilinaceae > CAZTNV01. The sequence continues at coordinate 11,104 of CAZTNV010000106.1, forward strand.
TGTCCTCGCGCCGCTCGGCCAGCGGGGGGACCCGGATCGGCACCACGCTGAGCCGGTAATAGAGATCTTCGCGGAAGCGGCCGGCCTGGATTTCCGCGGCCAGATCCCGGTTGGACGACGCGATCACCCGGACATCGACCTCGACCTGCTGGGCGCCGCCGACCCGGGTGAAGGTCTGCTCCTGCAACACCCGGACGATCTTGCCCTGAGTGGCCAGCGGCATGTCGCCAACCTCGTCGAGTAGCAGCGTGCCGCCATGCGCCAGTTCCAGCGTGCCGATCTTGCGCCGGCCCTCGACCCCCTCCTCGTTGCGCTCGGTACCGAACAGCTCCTGCTCCAGCCGGTCCGGGTGCATCGCGGCGCAGTTCAGGGCCACGAACGGCCCGCCGCTGCGCTTGGACAGATTGTGCAGCAGCCGTGCCACGACCTCCTTGCCGACGCCCGCCGGACCGGAAATCAGCACGCGGCTGCCGGTCGGGGCGACCCGCTCGATCTGCTGGCGAAGCTGCACGATCGCCGAGGACTGGCCGATCAGTTCGATGTCGCCGCCGACCCGGAGCTTGAGTTCGGCATTCTCCCGGCGCAGCCGATCGGCCTCGATCGCCCGCTGGATCATCAGCAGCAGGCGGTCGGACTTGAACGGCTTCTCGATGAAGTCGTAGGCGCCCTGCTTGATCGCGGAGACCGCCATCTCGAT
>CAZTNV010000107.1:0-11606 GCA_964615535.1 uncultured Mycobacteriaceae bacterium
CCAAATACCTGGCCGAAACCCGCAATTTCGACGGCACGGTCCACTTCATCTTCCAGCCGGGAGAAGAAGGCGCGGGCGGCGGCCGGATGATGATGGAAGAAGGCCTGTTCGACCGGTTCCCCTGCGACGAGGTCTATGCGCTGCACAACTGGCCCGATCTGCCGGTCGGCGAGGTCGCGGTGCGCGCCGGGCCGGTGATGGCCGCCTCGGACGAGATCAACCTGCGGATCGCGGGCCGCGGCGGGCATGCCGCAATGCCGAACAAATGCCTCGACCCGGTGGTGGTCGCGGCGCACATCATCACCGCGTTCCAGGCGCTGGTCAGCCGCCGGACCGATCCGCTGGACTCGGCGGTGGTCAGCATCACCCAGATGCAGGCCGGCAGCGCGTTCAACGTGATCCCGGACGAAGCCTGGCTGGGCGGCACGGTGCGCAGCTTCCGGGCCGAAACCCGGGACATGCTGGAGGCCGAACTGTCGCGCATCGCCCAGGGGATCGGCCATGCGTTCGGCGCCGAGGTGACGGTGGCCTACCGGCGCGGCTATCCGCCGACCGTCAACCACGCCGCCCAGGCCGCCACCGCCGCAGCGGTGGCGCGGATGGTGGTCGGCACCGACAGCGTCCACGAAAACCTGCCGCCGATGATGGGCGCGGAGGATTTCGCCTATATGCTCCAGAAACGGCCGGGTGCCTATCTGTGGGTCGGGCAGGCGGGCGGACCCAGCGCCTGCGGCGTGCACAACACGCGCTACGATTTCAACGACGAGATCCTGCCGATCGGCGCCAGCCTGTTCGCAACGCTGGTCGAAACCCGATTGCGGCATGGGTGAGACGGCTCCGATGCGACGCTGCGGAGTACGGACCGCGGTCCTGATCGCCGCGGCCCTCGGCGGAACACTGCTCGCGGCGGCATGCGAGGGCGGCATCGGGCCGGGACCCGGCGCGCCGGGCCAGACCGCCCTGGGACCGGCCCCGACCATCAACCAGCGCAGCGACTGGTCGGCGGCCCGGAGCGCCGCATTCGACGAGCTGACCATGACCGTGCGCGACGAGCGTGGCTGGCGCCTGTTGTGGCAGCGCATCGGCGATCCGCCGCCCGGCCCCCTGCCCGAAGGCGCGATGGCGCTGGCGGTGGTCCTGGGCTCCCGCCCGACCGCCGGCTATCTCGTGGAGATCACCGATGTGCGGGTGGAGGGCGGCCGAATCGTCGCCCGCTATCGCGAAACCGCACCCGCCGAGGGCACCATGGTCGCCCAGGTCCTCACCGCCCCCTACACCGTCCGTCTGGTGCCGCTGAGCGCACTGCCGGTGGACTACGTCAGGGGCGATTGAGCAGCCCGGCGACATGGTCGGCGATGGCGAGCGCGGCGGTCAGGCCGGGCGATTCCATGCCGTAGAGACTGACCACGCCGTCGAGACCGTGGTCGCGCGGCCCCTGGATCATGAAATCGGCCGCCGGCTCGCCGTGCCGGCACAGTTTGGGCCGGATGCCGGTATAGCCGGGCTGCAGCGCGCCGTCGGGCAGATCGGGCCAGTAGCGGCGCACCGCGGCGTAGAACCGGTCGCCGCGCGACGGATCGATCGCATAGTCGATCCGCTCGACCGGTTCGACATCGGGGCCGAACCGCGCCTGACCGGCCAGATCGAGCGTCACGTGCACGCCCAGCCCGCCCGGCTCGGGCACCGGATAGATCAGCCGCCGGAACGGCGTGCGCCCGCCCAGCACGAAATAGCTGCCCTTGGACAGATGGCCCTGCGGCACCATCGGCAGACCGGCGATCGCCCGCCCGACCTCCGGCGCCTTCAGCCCGGCGCAGTTGACCAGCGTGCGGCACGCCAGCTCCATCGGCGCCGCGCCGCCGGTGTGCAGCAGGACGCCGCGGTCGAGCACCCGTCCGCCCTCGACCGGCGTGCGGAACGCGATCATGGCACCGCGGTCTTCGGCCTCGCCCTGAAGCGACAGCATGAAGGCGTGGCTGTCGATGATCCCGGTCGAGGGCGACAGCAGCGCCCGAACGCAGCGCACCGCCGGCTCCATCGCCCGCACCGCGGCGCCGTCCAGCCATTCCAGATTGGCCACGCCATTGGCCTCAGCGGTCGCCTTGATGCCCGCCAGGGCCGGGATCTCGGCCTCGGTCACGGCCACGATCAGCTTGCCCGGCCGGGCATGCGGTACCCCCCGCTCGGTGCAATACCGGTACAGCGCATCCCGGCCGGCGACGCACAGCCGCGCCTTCAGGCTGCCCGGCGGGTAGTAGAGCCCGGCATGGATGACCTCGGAATTGCGCGAGCTGGTTTCGGTGCCGATGGCCTCGGCGGCCTCCAGCACGATCGCCTCGCGCCCGGCCAGCGCCAGCCGCCGCGCCACCGCAAGGCCGACCACCCCGGCCCCGATCACCACACAGTCCGCGGTCTCGGTCATGCTCATGCTGCTCCCTGCCGATCGGCAGCGCATCGGCCCTCGGGCGGGTTCGAACCGGACGGCGACCGGCGACGGCGCGGCCGCACTTGCCAGCCGGTGGAAAATCCCGGACAGTCGGCCGGCGCGAATGGAATCGGGAGTGCGGAGCGATGACGCGTGTCCTGTACGAATTGGCCGGCCGGGACGACCGGCGGTTCAGCCCGTTCTGCTGGCGGGCGCGCTTTGCCCTGGCGCACAAGGGGCTGGACGTGCGCACCGAACCGGTCCGGTTCACGGACAAGGACAAGATCGCCTTTTCCAATCAGAAACTGGTGCCGGTGCTGGTCGATGACAACCGGGTGGTGCCCGATTCCTGGGCGATCGCCAACCACCTCGAAGATGCCTATCCCGAGGCGCCCTCGCTGTTCGGCGGCGGCGCGGCCCGGCCCTTGACCCGGTTCATCGCCGACTGGGTGGCCGGGACGGTGCAGCCGGCGCTGTTCTTCTGCGTCGCCTACGACATCTGGGACCATGCCGATCCGGCCGACCGCGCGTATTTCCGCACGTCGCGCGAGACCCGGCTCGGCCGCAGCCTGGAAGAGATTCGGGCCGAACGGCCGCGCCATGCCGAGACGCTGGACCGCACCCTGGTGCCGCTGCGCGCCGTGCTGGCGGCCCAGCCCTGGGTTGCCGGCGAGCAGCCGGCCTATGCCGACTACGTGGTGTTCGCCGCGTTCCAATGGGTCCGCTGCATCAGCGACTTCCGCTTCCTGGCGGAGGACGACCCGATCCGCGGCTGGCGCGACCGCGTGGCGGCGCTGTTCGACGGCATGGCCGACAGCGTGCCGCATTACCGGACGTGACCGACGGGGCGGGACGTGCAGGCCATCGGTGCCGCGCTACGCTCCGCTCACGGCCTTGACCGCCTCCGGCGCCGTCTCGGCCGGGTGGACGCCGTGGGCGCGGACGAAGCGGCGGCCGCAATAGGCGCAGTCCAGCGCATTCAGGTTGCCGAAGGTGTAATAGACCATCGGGTGGCCCAGGGCCCCGCCGCCGCCGTCGCATCCGACGGTTTCGGTATCGTCATCGACCTCGATGATCTCGGCTGGCTCCATGTCCCGACGCTCTCATTCCAGTCCCGGCGCCGTCACCGCATTGACCGCGCGACGCGGCGGATGATACGCATCTTTGTCGGCTATTCAATATGGATGGACGGTCGTCATCGAGCGGCCGCCGCCGATCAGGGATCGAAAGCCGCCAAAGATCGAAAGCCGCCATGGTTGCCTTGCCCGCCGCCGAGACCGTCCCGCTGCCCGAGCACGCGGTCGCCGTTCGCGGCCTGACCAAGATCTACCGTCCGCAGGGTCGCGGCCGAAGCCGGACCCCGGCCAAACAGGCGCTGAAGGGCATCGATCTGGCGATCCCGCGCGGCTCGCTGTTCGGTCTGCTCGGGCCCAACGGCGCCGGCAAATCGACGCTGATCAGCATCCTGGCCGGGCTGGTCAACAAGAGCGCGGGGGAGGCTTGGGTCTGGGGCTTCGACATCGACCGCCATCCGCGCCACGCGCGCGCCGCGATCGGCGTGGTGCCGCAGGAGCTCAATCTCGACCCGTTCTTCACCCCCCGCGAACTGCTCGACCTCCAGGCCGGGCTGTACGGCGTGCCGCGGCGCGAGCGGATCACGCTCGACCTGCTGGAGGCGGTCGGGCTGGCCGACAAGGCCGATGCCTATGCCCGGACCCTGTCGGGCGGCATGCGGCGCCGGTTGATGGTGGCCAAGGCGATGGTCCATTCGCCACCGGTGCTGGTGCTGGACGAGCCGACCGCCGGCGTCGATATCGAGCTCAGGCGGCAGCTCTGGACCCAGGTCCGCGCGCTCAACCGGGCCGGCACAACCGTGCTGCTGACCACCCATTATCTCGAAGAGGCCGAGGAGTTGTGCGACCGTATCGCGATCATCGATCACGGTGCGGTGGTCGCGTGCGACACCACCGAGAACCTGCTGCGCCGGATCGACGGCAAGACGCTGATCCTGTCGCTGGCAGAACCGATCGATGCGCTGCCCCCGGCACTGATGCGGTTCCAGGCCGAGTTGAGCGCGTCCCGCCGGCTGGTCATCCGATTCCAGCCGAGCCAGACCAGGGTCGGCGAAATCCTGGAAGCGGTCGCGGCGGCCGGCCTGCACATCGCCGATCTGACGACCGAGCAGACCGACCTGGAAGACATTTTTCTGCAACTGACCCGCAGCCAACCGGACCATGAACCGTCCTGAGCCGGCGCCGCCGGGGCGCCGGTGGGCAGCGGCGCCGCTCCGGCTCCTGGTGTTTCTCATCCCCCTGTGGCTGCCGGCCTGCGCCGCCGCGCTCCAGCCGATGGGCCGGCCGGTCACCGAGCCGAGCCTGGCCGGCGACGCCCTGATCGCGGTGGACGGTCACCGGCTGCCGCTGCGGTCCTGGCTGCCCGAGGAGGGGTCGGTGCGGGCGGTGATCCTGGCGCTGCACGGCTTCAACGACTATTCCCGCGCCTTCGACGATGCCGCGCGCCATTGGGCCGATCGCGGCATCGCGACCTATGCCTACGACCAGCGCGGCTTCGGCGCCAGCGCACGGCCCGGCGTGTGGCCGGGCACGCCGACCCTGGTCGCCGATGCCCGCCAGGCCGCTGCCCTGATCCGTGCCCGGCACCGCGGCGTTGCGTTTCACCTGCTGGGCGAGAGCATGGGCGGGGCGGTGGCGATCGCCCTGCTGACCGGGCCCGACCCGCCGCCGGTCGCCAGCGCCATCCTGGTCGCGCCGGCGATCTGGGGCCGCGACGGCATGACCGTGTTCGAGCGGATCGGGCTGTGGTGGGCGGTCACCTTCGTGCCGGGCCTCACCCTCACCGGCCAGGGGCTGGACATCCAGGTCTCGGACAATATCGAAATGCTGCGCGGGCTGGGCCGCGACCCGCTGGTGATCAAGGCGACCCGCGCCGACGCCATCGACGGGCTGGTCGATCTGATGACCATCGCATCGAACCGGCTGCCCGGTCTTCCCGTCCGGTCGCTGATCCTGTTCGGCGATCGCGAGGAGGTGATCCCGCTCGGCACCGTCGACCGGGCGCTCGACCGCCTGCCGCCGGGACACACCGTCGCCTTCTATCCCCAGGGCTATCACCTGCTGTTGCGGGACCTGAATCGCCGGCTGGTGCAGGACGATATCGCGGCCTGGATCGCGCGGCCCGGCGAAGCGCTGCCGTCGGCGGCCGACCGCGGGGCGCGGGCAAGGCTGGGCCAGGCGGCTTCACGATGACCTTCAAACGGCCGCCAATCCGCTTTGATAGTGAATAAATTTTGCCGGAAATGCAGACTAAGCAGTTAACCTCCAGGTAATAATTTCCCTTATTCTAGGATGGTCTTTTTGGTTGACAGCGTGATTTCGATAATGCTTATCATCGTCTTGCAAGCGATTGTCGCCGGCTCGGTTGGTTGAAGGTCGGTTCCATGACTCTTTGTTGCATGAGCGAATGGCAGCCGATGCGACCATTGCTGCCGTGCCAATCCGCCGGCGACTTGCAGGCGAGACCGTCGAATCCGCTCATGCCGGCCGACGAACGACATCTGGCCCAGATCGCGCTCGACACGGCGGAGGACGGTGTCTTCTGGTTCCGCGAGGACGGCCGGATCTTCCGGGCCAACCCGGCGCTGTCCCGCCTGCTCGGCCATGATGCCGACCGGCTGAGGAGTTTCGCCGTGGCCGATCTGGTCCCGGCACTGACCGGCTGCGCCTGGGACTGCTATTGGCGGAAACTGGTTGAACGGCGCAGCGTATCCGACCGCCAAAGGCTGCATCGCGCCGATGGCACGGTGGTGACGGCGACGCTGGCGGCGCAGGGCGTGATGCTGGACGGGCGAACCTATGGCTGCGCCTTCGTGCGCAATGCCGGGACCGCCGATCCGCCCGCGCCGGACTGGCGCCTTGCGGCGGTCGAGGCGGAACGGGCGAACGAGGCCAAATCGGCCTTCCTGGCGGCGATCAGCCACGAGCTGCGCACCCCGCTCAACGCCATTCTGGGCTTTTCGGAAGTCCTCTCGTCGGAGCTGTTCGGCCCCCTGGGCCACGACCGGTATCGCGGCTATGCCCAGGACATCCATTCCAGCGGCACCCATCTGCTGCGGCTGATCAACAACCTGCTCGACCTGTCGAAGATCGAGGCACAGCAGCTCGTCCTTGACGAATCGCCGGTCGCGGTGCCCGGTCTGATCGAGGCCTGTCTGGTGCTGGTGCGCCCGTAGGCGGTGGCCGGCGCCGTCGCGCTCGACCGGGAGATCGCGCCGAACCTGCCGCCGCTGTGGGCGGACGAGCTGCGGGTCAAGCAGATCATGGTCAACCTGCTGAGCAACGCGGTCAAATTCACGCCGCCCGGCGGGCGGGTCACGGCCGGCGCCGCCCCGGCCGCCGGGGGCGGCATCAGTCTGCGGGTCGGCGATACCGGCTGCGGCATGACCCCGGCGGAGCAGCAGAAGGCGTTCCTGCCCTATCGCCAGTGCAGCGGCGACAAGTCCCGCCGCCAGCAGGGCACCGGCCTCGGCCTGCCCCTGACCCGGGCGCTGGCCGAAGCGCATGGCGCCGAACTGCGGCTGGACAGCGCGCCCGGCGCGGGAACCGTGGTCACCGTGACATTCCCGCCGATCCGGGTCCGGCCCGGTTGACGGCACCAGATCGGCGGCCGCCTTGTCGCCGCCCGGCGTTCGCTCCCGCCCTGCGGCGCCCTGGCGCGATCGACGGCGCGTCCCTATCTGAAGGTTTGCAAGGCCGCTGTCTTGCGCTAATGTCCTGATCTCACCGCGCGGCGCTATGCCCCGATGGATCACGGGCGGTGACAACGGACCCGTAGCTCAGCTGGATAGAGCGTTGCCCTCCGGAGGCAAAGGTCGCAGGTTCGAATCCTGCCGGGCCCGCCAGTTCCCTGTCATCCATTGCCCCACCGCTGCGACTGCCGTCGCCGTGCGCCTAAACCGATGCGCATCGATCGTGTTGCTTTTTCGGTCCGAGCGCTTCTGACCGGGGCGACTGGCCACGGTCAAGGACGACCCGGGTATCGGCATGGTCGCGCTTTCGAGCCTGATTTTCGTGATGTTCCTGTCGCTGATCGTCGTGCGGATCGGCGCGGAGGCGCTCACCCTCACCGGTTTGTCGCGACAGGAGGCCAAGTTCCAGGCACGGTCGGCCTGGACCGGCACCGGCTTCACGACAAGCGAGGCCGAGTCCCGGCGCTGCCATCGATCCGCGACAAGGTTCGGCGAACCCGGCAACTCAATCCCGGCAGTTCGATGCTCTTTTCCGGCCGCGGCGTGCGCCTGGTCCGCACCGATGATCGGGCCGTGGACCGGGCGATGAGCCCGGCCGGGCGGCCCCCATCCCTCGTCTAATTCTCCCGGAGGCTCCGGCGCAGGCCGTTGAACAGCGGGTCGAGGAGATAGGCGAGGGTGGTGCGCTCGCCGCTGAGGATCAGCACTTCGGCCGGCATGCCGGGCAGCAGATCGATATCGGGCGCGATGGCGCGAAGGCTGGCCCGGTCGACCTCGATGCGCGCGCGATAATAGGGCCGGCCGGTATGCTCGTCGGTCAGCCGGTCCGCGGAGACGTCGTGCACTCGGCCGTCGATCCGCGGCAGGGTCCGCTGACGATAGGCGGTCAGGTGGATCTGCGCCGGCAGGCCGGGGCGCACCACGTCGATATCGGTCGGCGACACCTCGGCATCGATCAGCAGATCGTCGTCCACCGGCACGATATCCAGGATCGCCTGGCCGGGACCGATCACGCCGCCGGCCGTGTGATAGCGCAGTTCAACCACCGTGCCGGCAACCGGCGCCAGAATCGCGGTTCGCCGCAAGATGTCGTCGCTGGCCCGCAGGCGCTCCTCGAGCCCCAGCAGCTCGCCGCGGGCAGCGCCAAGCGCCTCGGCGACTTCGCTGAGATGGTTCGAATCGATCATCAGGATTTGCAGCTCCGCCTCCCCGATCGCCTGCCGGGCGCGGGCGATGGCGGCCTGGTTGCTGGCGCGGGTGCCCTCGATCTCCGCCTGGGCGCGCTGCAAGGCCAGCAGGCGCGGCATGCGTTCCAGCCCCCGGCCGACCAGATGCTCGACCGAAGCGATCTCCTGCCCGATCAGGTCGAACTGGGTGGCCTGACTGCGGATTTCGGCCTCCAGCCCATGAATTTCCTCGACCAACTGCGCAATGCGCTGCCGCAGGATCGACCGCTGGCCTTCGCGCGCCTGCCGCCGTTGGGCGAACTGGCCGGTCTGGTCGGCCATGATTTCGCTGACTCGCGGGTCCTCGGCATCGGCCAGCATCGACTCCGGAAACATCACCCGGTCGGCCCGGTCGCGCTCGGCGATCAGCCGCGCCTGCAGGGCGAGCAGCGCCCAGCGCTCGACCCGCAGCCGGTCGCGCACCGCGCGGGCGCCGATCTCGTCCAGAATCACCAGCGGCTGGCCGGCCTCGACCACGGCACCCTCGCGGACCAGAATCGCCTCGATAATGCCGCCTTCGAGATGCTGCACCGTGCGGCGATTGCCGTCGGGGCTGACCACGCCCGGCGCAATTGCTGCGCTGGCCAGGGGCGCCAGCGCCGCCCAGCCGCCGAACCCGCCGAACCAGACCAGCATCAGGCCGGCGCCCAGAATCACCGGCCAGCGGGTCGCCCTCTTCAGCATCCGGCGCTGATCGGCCTGCCTCTCGCTCCCGCGCTGCGGTCCCGGCGTGTCCATCACGGTGCTCCCATCCGCCAATTCGCCAATCCGGTCGAAACCCGGCGCAAGACCGGCTCCCGAAACGCCCGCTGCGCGGGCGAGGTTTGCCATTCCGCGGCCGCCGAACCCGCCGCCAACCGGGTCCGGTTCAACCGCCGCTCCCGGCCTGGACCAGGGCCGCCCGGTCGCCCGAAACCGGGGCGGATTTCTGGATCGGCACGGCCGGCTGTCCGGCATTGGCGGCCGAGGCCTCGCGCAGCTTTTGCAGGACCTCGTCGCGCGGGCCGAAGGCGTTGACCCGGCCTTCCTTCATCAGCAGGATCGCATCGACCTGCGCCAAGGTGGAGGGCCGGTGGCCGACGATCACCACGGCGGTGCCACGCGCCTTCAGCTCCTTCACCGCCGCCGCCAGGGCCGATTCGCCGGTCTGGTCGAGGTTGGAATTGGGCTCGTCCAGGATGATCAGCTTCGGCGTCCCGAACACGGCGCGTGCCAGTCCCAGCCGCTGCCGCTGACCGGCGGACAGGCGGGCGCCGCCCTCGCCGATCTGGGTGTCGTAGCCGTCGGGCAAATGCTGGATCATGTCGTGGGCATGCGCGAGCTGCGCCGCCGCGATCACCGCCTCGTCATCGACCCGGCGCATCCGGGCGATGTTCTCGCGCACCGTGCCCGCGAACAGCTCCACGTCCTGCGGCAGATAGCCGACCAGGGTTCCGAGCTGCTCCAGATCCCAATGCGACAGCTCCGATCCGTCGAGCCGGACCTGCCCGCCATTCGGGGTGGCCAGGCCGAGCAGCAGGCGGCACAGCGTGCTCTTGCCCGAAGCCGAAGGGCCGATCACCGCGACCGCCTCGCCGGGCTGGACGGCGAAGGAAACGTTGAACAGCACCGGCCGCCCTGCGCCCGGCGGCGTATAGGTCACGCCCTCGACCCTGAGATGGCCGGCCGGCGCGGGCAGGCGCGTGCGCTCCGGCTCGGCCGGGATCGAGTGCAGCCGCTTCTTCAGGCGATCATAGGCGAACCGCGCTGCCGCGAAATTGCGCCATGCCCCCATGGCCTGCTCGATCGGGGCCAGCGCCCGGCTCAGCAGGATCGAACCGGCGATCATGGCGCCGCCGGTCAGCTCGCCGCGCAGCACCAGCAGGGCGCCCAGCCCGATGATCGCCATCTGGACCATGAAACGGACGAACTTGGTGATCCCGACCAGAATCCCGCCGCGCTCCGCGGCCTGTTGCGCCGCCTCGAGCGCCGAGGAGTTCGTGCTCTGCCAGCGCTCGGTCATCGCCGGCAGCATGCCCATGGCGCGGACGACTTCGGCATTGCGGATCACCGCTTCGGCCTCCTGATTGGCCGAAATCTGCGTGAGATTGGCTGACAGGTTGTGCTTGCGCGTCAGCAGCTCGGTGGCGAGGGTGAGCAGCAGCAGCGCGCCCACCGAACCGGCCGCGACCATCCCGAGCACCGGGTGCATCAGCCAGATCAGCAGGACGTAGACCGGCACCCAGGGCGAATCGAAGAACACCGTCAGCCCCTGGCCGCCGATGAAGCTCTGGATCTGGGCCAGATCGCGCAGCGGCTGGGCGCCGGAGGGATCGCCCAGCAGCTTTCCCCGGACGCCCTGGGCCAGAAAGATCGGGCCGAGCCGTTCGCTGAACCACCGCCCGATCCGCACCGTCACCATCGAGCGGAGGGCATCCAGCGCCCCCAGCACTACCAGCGCCGCCCCCGCCGCGACGGTAAGCATGATCAGGGTCTCGACATGGCCGCTCGACAGCACGCGGTCGTAGACCTGCAGCATGTAGATCGTCGGCGCGAGCATCAGGAGGTTGATCGCCAGGCTGAACACGGCGACCGCCCGAAACCCCGACCGCGAAACCGCCACGGCCTGTTCCAGGTCGGTCCTGGGCCGGGTATGCTCCGCAATCATGGTTTGCAGCGCCGATCGTTGCCCACCGCCGGCGGACCGTGTAGCTGAAGTGGAAAGCACGTTGGGTCACTCCGGGATCTCGGGCATCGCGCAAGGGCACCGGCTGCGGGGGGCCGCAGCCGGAACCGCTGCGATCAGGCGATCGGATAGAACTCGAAATCGGCCGCGGTGAGGGCCGGCGCACCGGTCAGGGTGGCGATCGTTACCCCTTCGAACGAAAGCACGCCCGCGTCGTACACCGACCCGGCAAGCACAACGATCTTGTCGATGTTCGGCATGAAATCGGTGATCGTATCGCCGCCTTCGACGGTCGCCTCGGCTGCGGTTTTGAACCTGTACTCGAACCGGTCATTGCCGCTGCCGCCGACCAGCGTGTCCACGCCGGCGCCGCCGATCAGGGTGTCGTTGCCGAGACCGCCTTCGAGGGTATCGTTGCCGGCCCCGCCGTCGAAATGGTTGTCTATTCCAACGGAACCTGCCACCAGTTCCGAGAAGTCCCGGAGCCGATCGCCCTGCGCGGAACCGATCACGTTTTCAACGCCG
>CAZTNV010000108.1:0-11562 GCA_964615535.1 uncultured Mycobacteriaceae bacterium
GCTGCCCGCGCCTTCGACCAGCACCAGATCGGCCTGGGCCGACAACCGGGCGAAGCTCTCCAGCACCGCGGGCAGCAGGCGCGGTTTGAGTTCCTGATAGGACCGTGCCGCGGCGTTGCCCCACACCCGGCCCTGCACCACCACCTGGGCACCGATATCGGTCTGGGGCTTGAGCAGCACCGGGTTCATGTCGGTGACCGGCGCCACGCCGCAGGCCCGCGCCTGGAGCGCCTGCGCCCGACCGATCTCGCCCCCATCCGCGGTCACCGCGGCGTTGTTCGACATGTTTTGAGGCTTGAACGGCCGCACCGTCAGTCCCCTCCGGACGAACGCGCGGCACAGCCCCGCCACCAGCAGCGACTTGCCGACATCCGACCCGGTGCCCTGGAACATGATCGCCGCGGCCATCAGAACTCGATCCCCTGCTGGGCCTTCACCCCGGCGCGGAACGGGTGCTTCACCAGCGTCATCTCGGTCACCAGATCGGCCGCCTCGATCAGCGCCGGCGGAGCGTTGCGCCCGGTGACCGCGACGTGCAGATCGGACGGGCGCGCGACCAGGGTCGCCACCACCTCGGCCACCGGCAGATGCCCGTAGCGCAACGCGATGTTGATCTCGTCCAGGATGACCAGGGCATAGCCGGGCGAATCGCCGCGTCCGGCCTCCTCAATCATCCCGACCGCCGCCCGCCACGCCGCCTCGGCCGCGCGGATGTCGCGGGCGCGGTCCTGGGTGTCCCAGGTGAAGCCCTCGCCGAAGCTGCGCAGCGTCACCAGATCGCCGAACCGGAGCAGGGCGGCGCGCTCGCCGGTGTCCCACTGTCCCTTGCCGAACTGCACGATACCGACCCTCCGGCCATGGCCCAGCATGCGCAGGGCCAGCCCGAAGGCCGCGGTGGACTTGCCCTTGCCGGCACCGGTATGGACGATCAGCAGGCCCTTCTCGACGGTCTTGCCGGCCAGTATCCGGTCTTTGACCGCCTTTCGCCGCCGTGCTGTCTCGTCGGCATCGGAATGGGAGTCCGGCAGTTCGGGATCGCTCATTCGGCAGGTCTCTCCGCGGCCGGGTGCAGGGCAAGGGCGAACAGTATGGCCGCGTCACCCGGCGGCGGGAAGGCCGCATGCGCTGGCCGATGCCGCGTCTGGCGGCGCAGCGGCGGCTCTGCCATGATCGCAGCCGTCATGAGTCAGCCGGTCCCCTTCTTCGTTCCCGACCTCACCCCGGCCGAGCCGGCGGTTCACGGCGGCAACCTGACCTGGGCGATCCGGTGCTTCGGCAACCATCCCGAAGGCTGGATCGACCTGTCGACCGGCATCAATCCCGATCCCTATCCGATTCCAACCCTGCCCGCCGAGGCCTGGACGCGGCTGCCGGATGAGGCGGCCGAGGCCGTCCTTTGCCGGGCCGCGGCGCAGTATTTCGGCGTCGGCGATCCCGCCACGGTTGCCATGGCGCCCGGCTCCCAGGCCGTGATCCAGATGCTGCCGCGCCTGCGCCCGCGCGCGCGCGTCGCGGTGCTGTCCCCGACCTATGGCGAGCATGCGAGGTGCTGGGCCGCCGCCGGCCATGCGGTCGCGGAAATCGGCGATCATGAGGCGGACGGCGCCCGCTGGGAGGTGATCGTGGCGACCAACCCCAACAATCCCGATGGCCGGGTGCTGCGGCCGGGCCGCCTGCTCGATCTGGCCGATCGCCTGGCCGCGCGCGGCGGCTGGCTGGTGGTCGACGAGGCCTTCGCGGATACCGATCCGGCAATCAGCATCGCCGCCCAGGCCGGGCGGCCGGGGCTGGTCGTGCTGCGCTCGTTCGGCAAGTTCTTCGGCCTGGCCGGGCTTCGGCTCGGTGTCGCGCTGGCCGCACCCGATCTGGCGACACGAGTTCGGGCGGCGTTCGGCCCCTGGGCGGTGTCCGGCCCGGCGATCGCGATTGCCGGGGCCGCCTTTGCCGATGTCGCCTGGATCGCCGCGACCCGCGCCGCTCTGGCCGAGCGGTCGGCGCGGCTCGATAACCTTCTGAGGTCCGCGGGTCTGACCGTGATCGGCGGCACGGCGCTGTACCGGCTGGCCGACAGCCCGGCGGCGCCCGCCCTGTTCGAGCGGCTGGGGCAGTTCGGCATTCTGGCGCGTCCCTTTGCCTATCGCCGGAGCTGGCTGCGCTTCGGCCTGCCGCCGGAAGGCCGGGCGTGGGAGCGGCTGGCCGAAGCGCTCAAGGTTCCGACCAGGCCGGACCGGATCGGTTGAACCGCCCAACTTGTCGGATGAGCCGAGGATGGGTCGGCCGGAACCTTGGGGCTGCCGATTGCGATCGGATAAGGCACGGCAGCCGCGGCGGAGATGGATGACGCGTGAGTTTTCGGGCAAAGTGGTGGTGATCACCGGGGATCGTGTCCCTTGGGGTGACGCAGGAGTGCGAGGTCTCGCGTGATCTCCGGCGGATTTCGGCCGGGAGGTCAGGCCGCCACGGCGGGCAAGTTGACGATGAGATCGTCGCTCAAGGGTGCGATGGTTTCCAGCGTCATGGAGCTGGCGCGCTGGACGGCCCATGGATCGTTCTGCTCGGGCAGGATATCGCCGACGAGGCGGATGGTCGCTTTTTCGTTAGGGAAGATGCCGACGACCTCGGTGCGGCGACGGCCTTGAGGCCTTCATGCGCGTCGGAGATCGCCAGCCTGACGCCGCGTCGGGCGAGGCCGGGGCGGTTATTCCATGCGCGGCGCCGATGGCCGGCCAGGGCAGCGATGTGACAGGAGCAGTCACCGCCGCCAATACTACGGTGGACTTTCGTGGCCCTTGGCCCCGGTGGGATCCATGTCGCCGAAGCGCAAATCCGCCGAAACAAGGTCTTGCCAATCGACAATGCAACGCGGAGGCGGCAAAGAGAGGGAAACTGAACTGTAGCACTAACCTGGGTTAAGGCCGGCGCGACCTTGCCGCGCCATTCTCCCCTCGCCCGGTCGAACCCCGCGATTCCCGCAATCCCCCTCCGCCGCGGCCAGAGGAGCCCGCCATGCCGTTCGAGCTCGGCAGCACGCTGCGCTATGACGTGAAGAGTCCGGCGACGCTGATCTTCAACATCGAGGTGGCGCGCAATAACTGGCAGCAGGTCCTGCACGAGCAGATCAGGGTGGCGCCGGAGCTGCCCTGCGACACCTACACCATGCCCGAGAGCGGCAACCGCTATTTGCGGATCAGGGCGCCGGCCGGCGATCTGGAAATCGCCTATCGCGCGCGGGTGGCGCTGCAGGCCCATCATATGGAAGCCGGCGACATTCCGGAGGTGCCGATCGAGGAATTGCCGCTGGATATTCTCACCTATCTGTATCCGAGCCGCTATTGCCAGTCCGACCTGCTGCTGCGATTCGCCCGGCACGAATTCGGCGATCTGCTGCCCGGCCATGCGCGGGTCGCCGGGATCTGCGACTGGATTCACGGCAATGTCGAATACCTGCGCGGCAGCAGCGATTCGCGGACCTCGGCCTTCGACACCGCCACCGAGCGCGCCGGGGTATGTCGCGATTTCGCCCATCTCGGCATCGCGTTCTGCCGCGCGCTGAACATCCCGGCGCGGTTCGTCAGCGGCTATGCCTGGCAGCTCGATCCGCCGGACTTCCACGCCATCTTCGAGGCCTATCTGGGCGACCGCTGGTTCCTGTTCGACGCCACCCGGCAGGTGCCGCTCGACGGGTTCGTGCGGATCGGCACCGGGCGCGACGCCGCCGAGGTCTCGATCGCCTCGATCATGGGCACGGTGCAGCCGACCGGCATGGAGGTGTTCATCACCGAAAGCGGTGCGGTGCCCCAGACCGTGCCGAACGGCGAGGGCGAGCCCGCGCTGGCGGTGACCACCCTGCCGGAGCGGTGAGGCGGCGGGACGGTCAGTGGATGGTCGGCCGGACCTCCGCCGCCGGCCCGTCCGAGGGGGTTCCGGCGGGGGCCGGTCCGCGGCGGGTGAACGACAATCCGTGATCCTCGAACACGGTGGCGAGATCGCCCGCCGCCGCGATCGTCGCATCGACCCGGTCCCGCCGCACCAGCCATCCAGCGATCTTTCGGGCGTGCCCGTGATCACCGTGCTGCATCGACGCGATCAGCAGCAGCACGCAGATCTCGTCGGCGCACAGATAGGGGCAGCAGGGCGGGTGATAGTGGATCACCCTTGCGGCGCCCAGCCGCAGTGCATGCATGAAGGTCTCGAACGCTACCATGCCGAGCGCCGCGGCGGCGTGCCCGATATGCCGGGAGAAGGCGTGGCGGATCAGCGGGTGATGCTCGGCGCCCGATACCCAGTGCCGATAGGACCAGATCAGCAGCCGTTCGGTGTCGTCGAGATCGCCCATGCCGATCGTCTGGGAGTCAATCATTTGGGAGTCAGGGGCGAGTTTGGATGCGTCGGACATTCTCCGGACCTCCGGTTCATTGGATTGGGGAACACAGCGCCGCCCGGCGAGACAGGCGGGGTTGCGCAGGGGCAGCACCCAGCGCGCCTGTTCCAGTATCAGGGCGATGTCGCACACCATGGCGACGCCCGGGATGAGGTCGGCCGGGGCCAGCCAGGACGACAGCATGGTCGCGGCCGGTTCAGTGGCCTGCCGCTGGGCGAGCGCGATCGCCTGGGCGATGCGCATTTCGTCGGCCCCTAAATATCGGCAAGCGGTACATCGGATCTCCGCCGGCCGCAGCGCTTGGCAGGCGATCAGGTCGAGAAACTGGGATAACGGTACCACCGCCTGATCGATCCGATTGCGATGGAACACGTCCCACAGGATGGGCATGGATGCGCGACCCTGGCGCAGGCAGGACCGCCAGTAGCGCGCGCCCCAAACGAGCAGCATTTCTCCCGGTTCAAGATCGGCCATGGTTGTGGCAGCGGTGCGGCTCGACAGGCTGGACTGTGCGGGCATGGGAACCCCCGGCAGCGGTTCCTGCAGGATATTGCGAACGATTCTCATTCGCAAGCTAATGTGGACTGTGCTGAGCAGAGTTTTGCGGGGGGGGGGGGCCGCTGATCGGAGAGTGATCGCAGGCAACGGCGGGGAGCCGGTTACTCCGCGCGGGGGCGCCTGATGCCGCGGGCTTCCAGGGCCCGGAGATAGGCCTGCCACAGCTCGTCCTGGTGTTCGCCCAGTTCGTAGAGGTATTTCCAGGAATAGAGGCCGGTCGAATGGCCGTCATCGAACAGGATGCGGACGGCGTAGTTGCCAACCGGCTCCAGCGCCCTGATGCCGACATTGTGCTTGCCGGTGACAATGGTCTTCTCGCTCGGGCTGTGGCCCTGGACCTCGGCCGAGGGGCTTTCGACCCGCAGCAGCTCGGCCGGCAGCGAAAAGGTGCGGCCGTCGTCGAAATCCACCTCGATCCGCTTCTCCGCGGTCTTCAGCCGAATTTCTGTCGGCCAGTGCTCGGTCTCGAAGGGGTTCGCCGGAGCCGCATCATTGCCGGTCATCGCATCACCGCCGCGCATCGGGATCGAGCGGACGCGCCTCGTCGACCAGCATGATCGGGATGCCGTCGCGGATCGGATAGGCCAGCCGCGCCTGATCGCTGATCAGCTCGCGGGTCCTGGCGTCATAGCGCAGCGGCCCCTTGGTCAGCGGGCAGACCAGAATCTCCAGCAGCTTGCGGTCCACCGTCGGCGGGCTGTCGCCGTTGGCCGCCGCGGCATCGGTCTCGCTCATCTTCGGCCGTCCCCCATCGATCGCGGCGTGCTCAGTGGCGGGCGCCGTCTTTGCCGTCGCCGCTCAGCAGCGCCATTTCCAGCATGGTCATCATCAATCCGGCGCGCTCCGTCAAGCTCGGCGCTTCCAGCAGAGCCTGTTTTTCCGACGGCGCAAACGGGCAGATCATCGACAGCGAGGTGACCAGTTGCTCGTCCGGGGTCTGGCGAATCACGTCCCAGTTGGCCTGGATGCCCTTCTGGGTGAAATAGCTGCCGAGCGCGGTGGTCAACCGCGGCCGGTCGATCGTGCCCTCTTCCGGTTCGGCGAAATCGCCCTCGAAGGGCATCCAATCCACCTTGACCCGGCGATAGCCGCGCGTGGTCGGCATTTCCTCGCCGACTCGAAACCGGGAGATCCCGGTCAGCGTTATCAGATAGCGGCCGTCCTCGGTCTCGTCGAGCGAGGTGATCCGACCGGCGCAGCCGATGCCGTAGATCGCCGGAGCCCGCACCCGCGCCTCCGGATCGACCGGCTGGACCATGCCGATCATCCGGTCGCCGGCCAGCGCATCGTCAATCATTGCGATGTAGCGCGGCTCGAAGATGTTGAGCGGCAGAAGCCCGCGCGGCAGAAGCAACGCTCCAGCCAGCGGGAAGATTGGCAGCGTCGCGCCAAGTTGGTCGAATTTCGGCATGAACGGACCGGGGCTCATGAACAGGGGAACTCACGAAAACAGCAGCGATGACAAGCGCCGACGGGAGGACAGGGTCAGCGGATCGGTCGGGCCGAACGCCTCGAACAGCTTGATGAGTTGCTTGCGGGCCGCCTGCTCGTTCCATTCGCGGTCGCGGCGGATGATTTCCAGCAGTTCGCCGACCGCGGCCTCCCGCTTGCCTGCCGCATACAGCGCCATGGCCAAATCGAAGCGGATCGCATGGTTGTCCGGCGAGCGCGCCAGCCGGTCCATCAGTTCGGGGATCTGCCCGGCGGCACCGGCAGCCTCCGCCGCCAGCTCGATCATGCTGCGCACCGAGACGATGTCGGCATGCTTGGCCGCGGCGGGCGGGGCACGGTCGATCACCGCCTTGGCCTCCTCCGTCTCGCCCAGCCCGAGCAGGCAGCGCGCCAGCCCGGCCAACGCCGCCGGCAACTCCGGCTCATGCTGCAGGATCTGGCTGTAGATGCCCCCGGCGGTCTGGAAATCGCCCTCGTCGAGCAGGGTCTTGGCCTCGGCCAGCGCCTCGTCGATCGGCGACTCTCCGCCGCCCTGCCCCGCGGCCAACTCGACCAGCCGCTCCACCCAGGTCTTGATCTGGCTCTCGGGCAGCGCGCCCATGAAGTAGTCCACCGGACGGCCCTGGAAGAACGCGTAGACCGCCGGGATCGACTGGACCCGCATCTGGGCGGCGAGCTGCTGGTTCTCGTCGACATTGATCTTGACCAGCCGCACCTTGCCCCGAGCGCCCATAACCGCCTTTTCCAGAGCCGGCCCGAGCTGCTTGCAGGGGCCGCACCATGGCGCCCAGAAATCGACGATCACCGGCAGCGTCATCGAGGCGTCCAGCACGTCGGCCCGGAACGCCGTGGTATTGGAGTCCTTGACCAGATCGGCCGGGGCTCGGGCGGCGGTGCTCAGCATCGGCTCCATCACGTCTTTCCATGTGTTGTGAAGAAGATGTGGATTGCGCCGCACGCCGGACAAGCGGCAGGGCTAGGCCAGGGCATCGAGATCCCATATCTGTGGTCGATGGCCGCAAGCCTCAATGAATTTCACCAGATCGGTGCGTCGGATGGCACAGGTCATCGAATTGACCAGCGGGTGATAGTTGAGCGGATCGGCCTGCATCATCAGGTGGTCGAGCACCACCGTGACGCGCGTCTCGACATCATTGATCAGGGCGAACGGCGTCACCGAGCCGGGTTCGACCCCCAGCGTGGCCATCAGCCGCTCCGCATTGCCGAACGAGAACTTGCCGGCACCCAGCGCCGCGGCCAGCCGCTTGAGATCGACCCGGCGATCCTCGTCGCACACCACCAGCCACTCGGCGCCGCGCCGGTTGCGCAGAAACAGATTTTTGCAGTGGCCACCGGGAAGCACCCCGCGCAGCGCCTTGGCGTCCTCGACGGTGAACACGGGCTGATGGTGATGGGTGGCGACCGTGATGCCGAGTTGGTTGAACCGGGCGAACAGGTCTGCGGGTGTGGCGGGCATCGCCGGGGTTATAGCCGAGCCGGTTGCAGCCCGCCAACCCCGGCATCACTCTGCCGCCTGCCGGCGCCTCAGGCCGGATCGGGCAGATCGTCGGGGCCGGCATCGGGATACCGCGGCAGGGCGTCGACGGTGTCGAACCACGGAAGCCGGCTTGCGGTCCAGATGTGGTATTGCGGCACCAGACGGGCCGGATCGTCCAGGCTGCCGACGTTGATGTCTACAGTGCGGGCGCTGCGGACATGGCGGAACAGGAGCTGCGTACCACACAGACGGCAGAACTGGCGCAGCCCGATCTCCGATGAGCGATAGGTCGCCGGCTCACCGGCGGTGAAGGCGAAGCCTGCAACCGCGACGGAGGCCCAGGCCAGCACCGGTGCCCCGCTCGACCGCTGGCACAGCCGGCAATGGCAGTAGGCCACCGAATCCGGCGCCGCGGCGATGCGGTAGCGCACTGCCCCGCACAGGCAGCCGCCCTCGAGATCCATATCCCCCATTCCTGCCCCTTGCGTGATGGGCCCCCCTGGAGTCGTCTTGCCCCGCCCGGCGCGCGCCGTCAAGCGGTCCGGTCGCCTCGGCCGCAGATTCCTTAAGCGATTCTTGACCAGATTCGGTATAGTTACCCGTCCGCTGTTTTGGCCCGCCGGCTTTGCGCTCTGCCAGTCCCCCTGTTGGGCACCGCCCTTTTGGGTCGAGTTCCTCGACATGCGGGCGGCCCGGCGAACCGATCCGCAGCCTGTCAATCGGCTGCGTGCCAGGGATAGGTTCCGATGTTTTCGCTTCTCCAATATCCGCGATCCGCGCCCCTAAGGGCGGTCGGTTCGGTCTTGAGCAACGGCCGCACCCCGGCCATGGCGCGGGTCTGCCTGGTCACCGACACCGGCCTGCCGGCGGTTGGCGCTCTGCCCGGCGAGGCCGGCGAGTCGGTCCCGGCCCTGGCCGACTGGCTGCGGCTCTCGGGCTGCGCAACAACCGTGCTGGACCTCGCAATAGCGCCGGTGCAGGCGGCTCCCGGGATCGACTACGTCCATCTGCGAACGGTCTTTCCGGCGCCCCCTGAGTCGCTGCCGGCGGCATCGCTTTGCGCATACTACTGGCTAAAGTCGCAGGACTTTGATCTTATTCTATTCGGCCGCGGGTTTGGCGCCGGCTATTACAGCGCGGTGGCCAAGGGGCTGGGCATCGCCTTCGCCGGTACCACCATGGCGGTGCTGACTGACGACAGCCATGCCTACCGGCTCGAGCGGATGCGGCAGTTCCCCGAGGGCCGGACGGACATCGAGCGCGATTTCCTGGAGCGGCAAACCGTGTGCCGGGCCGATCTGCTGATCACGGCCGATCCCGCCTTCGCCGAGTGGTGCACCAAGGCAGGCTGGCAGTTGCCGCCGCACTGCCTGCTGTGGCCGGGCGGGCAGCAGGACGGGACCGAGCCGTTCGCGCCCGACATCGGGGAGCTGATCCAGTGCCGGTCCCGCGATCCCCATGGCGACCCTTACTTCTCCCACCTCGAACATCCACCACTGGTGTCTGTGTGCATGCCAACCTACAACCGCCCGACCCAGCTTCGGGAGGCGATCGAATCGCTGCTGCGGCAGACCTATGCCCATTTCGAACTGATCCTGGTCGATGACGGCAGCACCGATCCGGCGGTGACCGCGTGCCTGGCCGAGTTGGCCCCGGTGTTCGATGCCCGTGGCTGGACCGTGGTTCGGCAGGAGAATGCCGGGCCGAGCATCGCCCGGCGCACCGCGGTGGCCCAAGCATCCGGCGAGTACCTGCTGTTCATGGATGACGATAACGTCGCGCTGAATTACGAAATCGAACGCTTCGTCGCGGCGGCGATCGGCTCCGACGCCGACGTCATCACCTGCATTCCGGGGCGTCACCCGGACTCCGACATGGGGCCGCCGGCGGTGGCGGAACTGCCCACCCCTGATCCCGACCACCCGGTGTGTGGAGTCGACTGGACGCCGGTCGGCGCCTCACTGGCGCTGTGCGCCATGAACAACTGCCTGGGCGACAACAATGCCCTGTACAAGCGCAGCGTGTTCATCGCGCTGGGCGGGTTTCAGGGTGGACGGCGATTCGTGTTCGAGGACGTGCAACTACTGACCCGGGCGGTGGCCCGCGGCTATCGGCTGGAGGTGCTGCCGGAGATCCTGTTCCTCTACCGCCGCCACCGCGATTCGCGCAGCATGCGCGACGACGTGTTCGCAGGCCATGTCGAATGCCTCACGCCGCTGACCGAGCTGATCCCGCGCGATCTCTGGCCGCTGCTACTGACTGCCCACCGCGACTGGTACGAAGGTCACCGCCTCTGCGCGACCGGCAATCCCGCCCCCTGAGCAGAGCTCGTCGGGCCGGCACGGCATGTGGCGGCGGCATCCAATCCCGGCACCCTGTAGGACGGCGTATGGCGGCGAAATATACATTTTTAAGCTGTTGTTTGTGTCCTGTCGCTGGCTGCCGCGTGTTATTTCATTGACTTCGTGCGCGACCAGCCGGACAATCTTCCTGATCTGTGCCGCGACCTGCTTGATCGGTATGGCAGAGAACCGTGTTGCTGTTATTTCGACGCGGGGCCGGAACCTTGGCCTATTGGCGCGGTTGGATTTGACGGCATTTGGGGAGGGGGAGAGCCATGACCATGACCATTCTGCTGGTTTCATTTGCTCTGGGCATTGTGGTTTCAGCGTGCGGCATCACCGGATGGCTGGTTCTGCGCCACGGTTGAACCGGCGGCTGAGGAATCCAGGTGACCGAGGGCGGGTCCGAGCGACTCCGGAAGGCTGGTGCGGCCGGGGGCGCGCCGCTTGACCCTCTGCCGCATCACCGCCCGCCTCCTTGACCGCAGGACTCATGGATTTCACCGATCAGATGGCCACCAAACTGCTTGCCCAGACCGTCAGGAAGCTGGGCGAGGCGATGAACGAGGCCCTGTGCGCCATGCCCGACAAGCAGGCCGTGCGCCTGATCCTTGAAGAAGCCAAGGTCAACCTCGCGGAATTCGAGGAGGCCTATTTCCGAGACTGAGTCGTCGTTTCCAACACGTTTGGGACAGGCCCACCCGCCTCTTTGCCCTGGCAGGCGCGGGCCGGTCAGGAGAGGTGCGATTTCCCAAGCCTGACGGCGGGCAGCGGGCCATGTCCGGGGCAGTATCAATAGGCGTAGTTCGCCCTTTGCGTGTTGCCTTCCCACCAATACAGGATCTTGTCGCCCTTAACCTTGTGCCCCGGTTGACCATTGGGAAGATAGATTTGGCGGGTCTGGTCCCAGATCGCCGGCCCGGTCACTTTCTTGATTGGTCCCTGGTCGTCGTCCAGCACCCAAATGCAGGCCCCGCGTCCGGCCTCGCGCAGCTTGATTCCATGGGAAATCTTCAATTCGCGGTGCAAATTGGCCGCGAAATTGTCTTTGGCGCGGGCCAGGAAGTTGTTCGGGTTGCGATGGTGGCTCATGGCCGTCGAATAACAGGCGACCACACTGATCAGCATTTCGGAGTGAGTGCCTCTAGGCAGAAAGGTGGCCAGTCGCGCCGCCGCCGCTGCCCCGGACTTGCCCCCGACCTTCAGGCATTACGTGTCGCCATGGCCCACCAAGTATATCCGTGTTTTGGCGGGGAGACTGTAATTGTTTCCCATCGATTTCCCTATCCAGGCAAGGCAGGTTCTGCAAAAGTTCTGTCTTGGCCGATCGC
>CAZTNV010000109.1:0-11445 GCA_964615535.1 uncultured Mycobacteriaceae bacterium
ATGCCGGGGCTGCCGGCCTGATGCGGGTGATGCCCGGCACCGCCCGCGCCATGGCCAGGATCAATGGCGGCCATGGCGGGCGCGGCGCCCTGATGGACCCGGAAATCAACATCGGCCTCGGCCAGGACTACATCCAGCATCTGCTGGACTATGGCGAGACCGGGCAGGATCTGATTCGCATTCTGGCGTCGTACAATGCCGGGCCGGGCAATCTGCTGCGCTGGCTGGGCCAGATCGAGCATGGCGACGATGCGCTGCTGTTCATGGAAAGCATGCCGTCGCGCGAAACCCGCGCCTATGTCGAGCAGGTGCTCAGCGGCTACTGGATCTATCGTCAGCGAGAGGGCCTGCCGGTGCCGTCGCTCGACGACATGGTCGCCGGCCACTGGCCGCGCTATTCTGGCCCCGGCGGCAGTGCGACCGAGGTGGCGACCGGGCGGTCGCGGCCGGGCGGTGTCGCCGATGACCGGGGGCAATCGGCGCTATTGCATGACGCGAACTGACGGGGATCGAATCGATCGCGACCGGCCCTTCCTGCCGGTGGCGATCGCGGTGATGACGGTATCGGACAGCCGCAGCGCGGCCGACGACCGCTCCGGCGACATTCTGGCCGGGCGGATCGCGGCGGCCGGCCACCGCCTGGCCGCCCGCAGCCTGGTGCGCGACGATCGCGCCGCGATCGAGGCTCAATTGCGCGCCTGGATCGCCGATCCGGCGATCGACGTGGTGATCGCCACCGGCGGCACCGGCGTCACCGGCCGCGACGTGACGCCCGAGGCCTTTGCCGCGGTCTACGAGAAGGAGATCCCCGGTTTCGGCGAGCTGTTCCGGTGGATCAGCTTCGGCAAGATCGGCACGTCGACTATCCAGAGCCGCGCCACCGCAGGCGTGGCCGGCGGCACCTATCTGTTCGCGCTGCCCGGCTCCCCCGGCGCCTGCAAGGATGCCTGGGACGAGATCCTGGCACAGCAGCTCGACAGCCGGCATCGGCCCTGCAACTTCGTCGAACTGATGCCGCGGCTGCGCGAGCGTTAGCCCCCGGCCGGGGCGCCCGCCAGGCCGAGGTTAAACCGAATTAACCTCAGGTTGTGCGCATGGTCACAGCCGCCGTCGCCCGTCCATGTCATCCTCCTGCCATCGTTGCCGGCGAGACTGACGGCAATTCATCAGGAGGTTGACCGTGAAGATCAAGGTTCTGGTTGCCGCGGGCTTGACCGCGGCCCTGCTGTCGGCCTGCAACACCACCGGCGGCGGTCTGGGACAGTTCGGTGGCACGCTGGCCGGCGCGGCGGCGGGCGGCGCACTGGGGTCGCAGTTCGGATCGGGCGACGGACGGCTGGCCGCGACCGGTGCCGGGGTTCTGCTGGGCGCCATCGCCGGCAATCAGATCGGCGCGTCGCTGGAACAGAACGGCCTCGGCTACGCCAACCAGCAGCCCGTGTACAACCAGCAGCCCGTGTACAACCAGCCGCCGGTGTACAGCCAGCAGCCGGTCTATGCCCAGCCGGGCTACGGCCAGCCGGTCTATGGCCAGCCCTATTACCAGCAGCCGCGGGCAAGCTGGTGATCCTGTCGTAACGGCTGCGTCTGCCGATCGGGCCCTCTCCCCCCGCGGGAGAGGGCCAAGTATTGTCCACTATGCGGATTTGGCGTCCGCAAGCAGTGACCCGAAATGAGCGGTGCCGCACCGGATCATCCGCCGTCGGCGCTTTGGCCTCGCCTTCGGTTGCGCTAGGCTTTCCGCATGACAGCGGCGGCGGTCAAGCCGTCCGGGTTCAGGGAGTTCGCCATGCCTCAGCGCGCCGAGCAGCAGAAGCTCGAACTGATCGAACAGGTTGCCGGCTCCGTAGCGGATCGCCTGCCCCGGCCCAAGGCGGCGGCAGCCGAGCAGTTCGCCCGCCTGTTCTACCGCGACGTCGCACCCGGCGACATTCTGGAACAATCGGCCGACGATCTCTACGGCGCGGCGGTCAGCCTGTTTCATTTCGCCGGCCGGCGCAGGCCGGGCACTGCGAAAATCCGCGCCTACAATCCGCGATACGACGAGCATGGCTGGCATTCCCGCCACACGATCGTCGAGATCGTCAACGACGACATGCCGTTCCTGGTCGGCTCGGTAACCGCGGCGCTGAACCGGCTGGGCCTGACCGTGCATCTGGTCATCCATCCGGTGGTGCGGGTCGAGCGCGACGCCGAAGGCGGGTTGATCGCGCTATACGACCGCGCCGCGGCCCCCGCCGGCACGTCTGCGGAAAGCGTGATGCATGTCGAAGTCGATGCCCAGGGCTCGGACGAGGCGCTGGCCCGCATCGAAACCTGCCTGGCCGCGGCGCTGACCGATGTGCGCCATGCGGTGGAGGACTGGCGGGCGATCTGCGGCCGGATGAATGACCTCGTCGAGGCGCTCGACCGCGCTCCGCCGCCGGCCCCGCCATCCGCCGACACCATCCCCGAGGTGATCGCCTTCCTGCGCTGGCTGGTCGAGGATCACTACATCTTTCTCGGCTATCGCGAATACCGCTTCACCGATACCGATGGCCGGGCCGATCTGGTGGTGGTGCCGGACAGCGGGCTCGGCCTGCTGCGCGACGACGACGTGCTGGTGTTCGAGGGGCTGCGCCGCAACCTCGGCGCCTTGCCGCCCGAGGTGCAGGATTTCGTGCGCCAGCCCTGGCCGCTGATGGTGACCAAGGCCAACCGGCGGTCCACCGTTCACCGTCCGGTCCATCTCGATACGGTCATCGTCAAGATCATCGATCGCGACGGCCGGGTGATCGGCGAGCGCATCTTCGTCGGCCTGTTCACCTCCTCCGCCTATACCGCGGAAGCCGAGGACATTCCCTATCTGCGCCAGAAGGTCCGCCGGGTGCTGGCGCGCGCCGGCTTCGAGCCGTCGGGCCACAGCGGCAAGGCGCTGGCCCATGTGCTGAACACCTTCCCGCGCGACGAGTTGTACCAGATCGGCGACGAGGAGTTGCTGGACACTGCGCTCGGCATTCTGCACCTGCAGGAGCGTCAGCGCACCGCGCTGTTCGTGCGCAAGGACCCGTTCGAACGCTTCATGTCGTGCCTCGTTTTCGTGCCGCGCGACCGCTACAACACGCAGTTGCGCATGCGGATTCAGGGCATTCTCGAAAAGGCGTTTTGCGGCCGGACCGCGGCCTTCTACACCCAGATGGCCGAGGGGGTGAACGCAAGGCTGCACTTCATCATCAAGACCGCCCCCGGCCAGATCCCGGCCTGCGACACCGCGGACATCGAGGCGCGAATGGTTGCCGCCGGGCGGGAATGGTCGGACCGGCTGAAGGACGCGCTGATCGATGCGCGCGGCGAGGAGCGCGGGCTGGCGCTGTTCCGGGCCTATGGCCAGGCGTTCCAGGCCGGCTATCGCGAACGCACCATTCCGCCCGCGGCGATCTTCGACATCGAGTGGATCGAACGGGTGCTGGCGACCGGCGTGATCGGCATCAACCTGTACCGCCGCATCGAGGCGACCGAGCGCGAGATCGGGCTGAAGGTCTATCATCAGGCCGCGCCGCTGCCCTTGTCCGACGTGCTGCCGGTGCTGGAGCATATGGGGCTGCGCGTGGTCGCGGAGTTTCCCAGCCAGGTTGCCCCGGCGGATCGCGAGGAGCCGGTGTGGATTCACGATTTTGCCTGCGAAAGCCACGACGGCAGCGCGATCCAGCACGACCGGGTCCATCTGCGCTTCGAGGATGCGCTGGCCCAGGTCTGGGCCGGGGCGCTGGAGAGCGACGGCTTCAACCGCCTGGTCCTGTCGGCCGAGCTGGGCTGGCGCGAGGTGGCGGTGCTGCGCGCCTATGCCAAATACCTTCGCCAGGCGCGGTTCTCGTTCAGCCAGGACTATCTCGAAGCGGCGCTGGGCGCCCATCCGCAGATCGCCCGGCTGATCTTCGACCTGTTCGCGGCCAACTTCGACCCGGCGCAGGAACACGACCGGATGACCCGGGTCGCCGGCATCCGCGACGAGATCGATACCGCGCTGGACGGTGTCGCCAATCTGGACGAGGACCGCATCCTGCGCCGGTTCGTCAACCTCGTCCGCGCCACCCTGCGCACCAACTTCTACCAGTCGGGGGCCGATGGCGCCCCCAAGCCCTATCTGTCGTTCAAGTTCGACAGCCAGGCGATCGAGGGCCTGCCGCTGCCCCGGCCGTGGCGCGAGATCTTCGTCTACAGCCCCCGGGTCGAGGGCGTGCATCTGCGCGGCGGCAAGGTGGCGCGCGGCGGCATCCGCTGGTCCGACCGGCGGGAGGATTTCCGCACCGAGGTGCTCGGCCTGATGAAGGCCCAGCGGGTCAAGAACGCGGTGATCGTGCCGGTCGGCTCCAAGGGCGGCTTCGTCGTCAAGCGCCCCCCGAAGACGGGCGGCCGCGAGGCGCTGCTGGCCGAGGGCATCGAGTGCTACAAGACCCTGATGCGCGGCATGCTCGACCTGACCGACAACCGCGTCGACGGGCAGATCGCGCCGCCGGCCGGGGTGGTCCGGCACGACCAGGACGATCCCTATCTGGTGGTGGCCGCCGACAAGGGCACCGCGACGTTCTCCGACATCGCCAACGGCGTCGCCCGTGCCTACGGGTTCTGGCTCGACGACGCCTTCGCCTCGGGCGGCTCGGCCGGCTACGACCACAAGAAGATGGGCATCACCGCCCGCGGCGCCTGGGAGAGCGTCAGGCGGCATTTCCGCGAGCTGGACGTCGACATCCAGAACCAGGATTTCGACGTGGTGGGCGTCGGCGACATGTCGGGCGACGTGTTCGGCAACGGCATGCTGCTGTCCCGGCATATCCGGCTGATCGGCGCGTTCAACCATCTGCACATCTTCATCGACCCCGATCCCGATCCGGCGCCGAGCTTCGCCGAGCGCACGCGGCTGTTCGAGCTGGCCCGCGGCTCGTGGGACCAGTACGACCCGGCGCTGATTTCCGAAGGCGGCGGGGTGTTCGAGCGCTCGGCCAAGGCGATCCGGCTGTCGCCGCAAATCCGCGAGCGGTTCGGGATCGACCGCACCAGCGTCACCCCGGCCGAGCTGATCTCCGCCCTGCTGCGCAGCCAAACCGACCTGCTGTGGTTCGGCGGCATCGGCACCTATCTCAAGGCCGGTCATGAAAGCCATGCCGAGGCCGGCGACAAGGCCAATGATGCCGTGCGCATCGATGCCGCCCGGCTGCGCGCGCGGGTGATCGGCGAGGGCGCCAATCTGGCGATGACCCAGTTCGCCCGGATCGAGGCGGCTCGTGCCGGCATCCGGCTGAACACCGATTTCATCGACAATTCGGGCGGCGTCGACTGCTCCGACCACGAGGTCAACATCAAGATCGCGCTCGACAGCGTG
Source organism: uncultured Mycobacteriaceae bacterium (assembly GCA_964615535.1). Taxonomy (GTDB): domain Bacteria; phylum Pseudomonadota; class Alphaproteobacteria; order DSM-16000; family Inquilinaceae; genus CAZTNV01. The sequence goes on from CAZTNV010000109.1 coordinate 5,360, forward strand.
GTGACCGCGGGCGACCTGACGCTGAAGCAGCGCAACGCCCTGCTGGAGCGCATGACCGGCGAGGTCGCCGATCTGGTGCTGCGCGACAACTACCTGCAATCCCAGGCGCTGACCCTGGCCCTGGCCGAGGGGCCGGGGCTGCTCGACCAGCAGGCGCGGTTCATGCGCGCGCTGGAAAAGGCCGGCAAGCTCGACCGCGCGGTGGAGATGCTGCCCGACGAGGAGGCGGTGACCGAGCGGCTGGCCCGGCGCGAGGGGCTGACCCGGCCGGAGCAGGCGGTGCTGCTGTGCTACGGCAAGATCACCCTGTACGACACGCTGCTGGCCGGCGACCTGCCCGACGATCCGGGGCTGGAGCCGGAACTGCACAACCACTTTCCGGCGCCGCTGCGCGAGGGCTTTCCGGCGGCGGTCGGGCTGCACCCGCTGCGCCGCGAAATCGTCGCCACCCATGTCACCAACAGCATGGTCAACCGGGTCGGCCCGACCTTCGTGGCGGAGATGACCGACAAGACCGGCATGGGCGCCCGCGACGTCGCCCGCGCCTATCTGATCGTGCGCGACAGCTTCGGCCTGCGCGATCTGTGGAGCGCGATCGAGGCGCTGGACACGCGGGTGGAGGCCGCGGTGCAGACCCGGATGATGCTCGACACCCGCCGGCTGATCGAGCGGGTCACCGCCTGGCTGCTGCGGCTCTACCCCGACGATCTCGACATCGCCCGGCAGGTCGCGCATTTCCGGCCGGGCATCGAGCCGATGCTGGCCGAGCCCGAGGCGCTGATCCATGACGATGCGCGCACCGAGCTGGCCGAGCGCGCCGCGACCCTGGCCGCGGCCGGGGTGCCGGCGGAGCTGGCGGGCCGGGTGGCGGCGCTGCCGGTGATCGCCGCCGGCTTCGATCTGGTCCATATCGCCGGGCAGTGCCGGGTGGCGGTGCGCGCCGCCGGGCCGGTCTATTTCGAGCTGGGCCGCCGGCTGGGCCTTGCCTGGCTGCGCGACGGCGCCCAGCGCATGCCGGCCGCCAGCCACTGGCAGCAGCAGGCGGTGGCGGCGATCGTCGACGACCTGTTCACCCTGCAGACCGACCTGACCGTGAAGGTGCTGGACGGCAAGGTGCCGGAGACCGGGGCCGGGGTGCCGCCGAACGCCGCGATCGACGCCTGGCTCGCCAGGCGCCGCCAGCCGGTCGACCGCATCGACCAGCTCCTCTCCGAACTCCGCGCCCTGCCGTCTCTGGACCTGTCGATGCTGGCGGTGGCGAACCGAAGACTGCGCGGACTGGCGGCGGGGTGAGGCGAGCATCGACGCGCCCCGCCCCATCCTCCGCACCCCCGACCTCCTGCTCCGCGACCTCGCGCCCGGCGACGTCGATTTCGTTGCCCCGATCCGCCCGGAAAACCGCGCCTCCCGCCGCGTCGCCGCACGGCTCGGGCGGGTGCCGGGCGAGCAGGTGGCCTACAGGGGGTTCGACCGCCTCGTTGACCGGCGTGGCGGTGGTCGGGCCTTCATACGATGACCGGCGTCCGCGCCACCGGGGCGAATGCCTTCCCCAGGCTGTCCACCTTGGGCCGCACCGCATCGGCGGGGCCGAGTTCCAGGATCAGGACATGATCCTCGCCGCCATGGATGGTTTCGGCCAGGGCTGTGCGCAACTCGGCCAGCCGGCGGCTCGACAGCCGGCACTGGAACACCGAGAGCTGCAGCCACTCGCCATAGCCCTCCATCGTCCGGTAGACCCGGCGCCAACGCTTCGGATCGGCGATGTCGTAGGTCACGATGACCAGCGTGTCTCCCGTCATGCCGGCGTCCTTTTGCCGGTCGGCATGCCGACCGGCCTGCTCCGGTACCCGCCCCTGGTCAGCGCGGCACCAGATTGGGAAACTCGGCGATCTCGCCCAGCAGATGGCGGCCGAGCAGCCGGGCCTGGACCTCGATCACCCGGCGATAGCTGATCGCATAGCCGAACACCGGATGGGTGATTTCCTGTGCCAGCCGCCGTTCGAACGCGGCGATCAGCCGTTTGCGCCCGTCCGGCTCGAGCGCCGCAGCGCCCGCCGTCTGCACGAAATCGGCGGCGCGCACCTCGCCGTTGTTGATCGCGGTGATCACCGCGGAGTCCGCGATCAGCGGCCGGAACGGCTCCATCAGGTCGAGCGCCAGCGCCGGCCGGCCATAGCGCGGCTGGTGGTAGAACCCGCGATAGGGATCGAACCCCACCGCCGACAGGGCGATGGTGATGGTCCGCACCAGCAGCGCGTAGGCGAAGGACAGCATGGCGTTGACCGGATCGGCCGGTGGCCGGCGGTTGCGCCGGGCGAAATCGAACCCCGCGAAGGCCGTGTCGTCATGCTTCAGCAGCTCGCCGAAATGGCCGAAATAAACCGCGGCGGCCGCCCCCTCGACACCCAGCAGTTCGCTCAGCGACACCGCCCGCGCGGCATGCTCGGCCCCGCGCTTGAGCTGCTCGATTGCCGCCGCCGGCTCGCCCTGGCCCCGCCAGTTGCGCCGCAGCAGCGTCCGGGCATTGCGAATCTTGGCCCGCACAAAGCCGCGCGCCAGCCCCAGGCATTGCTGCGGATCGAAGCTGGCGCGGTACTGCGCGGTGCGCAGCTCCACGTTCTTGTGGCCGGTGCCCTGGGTGTGGCCGAGAAACCAGCCGCCATGGCTGTGCCACGACACCGGGATTTCACGCCGCATCAGCTCGTGCAGCGCCGGCACCGTCGGCGCGACCTGACCGAGCAGAACGACCTGCGAGACGTCGATCAGCCGCGCCGTGGTTGGCGCCCCGTCCTCGATCTTGATCTCCAGCGTCTCCCCCTGCTTGGATATCCGGGCATATTGCGCCTGGACGTACAGCGGCAGCGCCTGATCCTCGGCCACTGCCAGCGGCCGCGGCGCGCCCTGGCCACGGCGCAGCGCGTTGACCTCGTCGGGCAGGCAGATGCCGACAAGCGAACAGCGCGGGCATTTCGGGCTGTCCTCCAGCGGCGGCGGCAGCCGGCCGGCCGCCACCGTCAGCCGCAGCCCGTGGACCGCCGCCGCGGTCGCCGCGCGCAGCGCCGGGTCGAACGGCACCCGCACCCGCTCCCGGCTGCCGGCGAAATACAGCACCCCTTCGGTGCAGCGATAGCCGTGCTCCTCCAGCAGCAACCCCTGCACGCAAAGCTGCACCCGCTCCGGCTCGCGCGCCCCGGCCGCGACATGCGGCCGCTTGCCGTGCTTGTAATCGACCGGCACCACCGCGCCGTCCTCCGCCTCCACCAGATCGAGCCGCGCGATCAGGCCCAGCCGCTCCGACGCCAGGGTGATCGAGCGGGCATGGATGCGCTCGTCGTCCTCCCCCGCCCGCGCCGCCACCGCCGCTGGCGTCGGCAGATCCTCGGCCGCCCGGTCGACCCGGCGGTGGATGAACCGGCCCTCCACCGTGTCGGCCGAGTCCGCCCATTCCCCCTGCACCCACTCCAGATAGGCCAGCCTCGGGCAATACACGAACTCGTTGATCATGCGCGCGGGCAGGGCCGGCAAATCCGGCGGCAGGGGCGGCGCAGGCAAAGGCAGTTCGGGCTGATCCAAATCGCTCATCCGCATATCCGGCGATCAAGGGTGGCGAAGCGGGGCGGCAAAGCGCGGTTCCGGGGCGGGCTGGCAGGGCGGGGTGGCGGCGCTGCCCAAGGGCTGACCCGCATGGCGAGTATGCCTCACCCGCACCAAAAGTTGACCGATCTTTGGATCATCCCCCCAAAGACATACGCCCCACCCACCGGATCGCCTCCCAAAGGCGAGTCCGCGCCCCGTGAACGCCCTCCGCTCCGCGCCGCTCCGGCCGGCCGGGCACCGATCCGGCCCGCGGTTTCATCCATCCCGGCTCCGGCCGGGCAGAGAAAATCCTCTGAAGGCTGTCAAAGCCCCTGGCGCGGGTGCCGATCCTGATCTAAACTCCGCTCCGCCGCGGCGAATTGCGAGCGGTCAGGTGATGCGGTTTTTCCCAGGGACCGCTCGCACGGGTCTTTATCATTGTGAATCAACAACTTGGCCGCACCCCGAGGGGCCGTTCGGGGCCGGTCGCGTCAAATCGCCGCGCGACAATCGATGACCGCTCGCAAACCACCCTGCAACCCCTTGATTTCCCGTGCGGAAAAAGGGGCGCTCTCTCCCCCGGCACCCCGCCGGGGCCCTATTGAAGCACGACACTGGCGCCGCGCCTATCAAAGCGTCAACGACCTCTCCCCCGGCACCCCGCCGGGGCCCTATTGAAGCCGCGCCAAGCGGCGCGGCCATCGCGATCAGCAGCTATCTCTCCCCCGGCACCCCGCCGGGGCCCTATTGAAGCAAAGCGTCCGGTATCGTTTCGTCGCGACCGCGACCCCTCTCCCCCGGCACCCCGCCGGGGCCCTATTGAAGCTCCATCGCGCCGGTTCGGCTCACCATCACCGGCAGGGCTCTCCCCCGGCACCCCGCCGGGGCCCTATTGAAGCGGCCGGCGCCGGGCGGGGCCTGGGCCGGTCAGGCGCACCGCTCTCCCCCGGCACCCCGCCGGGGCCCTATTGAAGCACCTGTTCTTATTGGGGCCCATTCCGCACCGCGGCCTACCTCTCCCCCGGCACCCCGCCGGGGCCCTATTGAAGCCCGTAATTCGAGAAGAACGAGAGACGCAGGCTCTTCCTCTCCCCCGGCACCCCGCCGGGGCCCTATTGAAGCCCTCGGCATCGAGGGCGAAGACGTACTCGGCCAGATCCTCTCCCCCGGCACCCCGCCGGGGCCCTATTGAAGCCTGCACGCCTGGCGTTCAGTGGTGTGGCGTAGGCCAGCTCTCCCCCGGCACCCCGCCGGGGCCCTATTGAAGCGCTGGGGAGCGCGGTGATTGGCGCATCAACGCGCTGGCTCTCCCCCGGCACCCCGCCGGGGCCCTATTGAAGCTTGCCGAGCTGGTTATGGGGGCCAGTGGCCGTGGACATCTCTCCCCCGGCACCCCGCCGGGGCCCTATTGAAGCAGGCTCCATCGCCCCAGGGGCATAAATCGCGTAAATCTTCTCTCCCCCGGCACCCCGCCGGGGCCCTATTGAAGCTCTCCAAAGGCGTTGCGAATCCTGTTGTAGTAGCTGTGCATCTCTCCCCCGGCACCCCGCCGGGGCCCTATTGAAGCTCCCAGACACGCCCCGTTGTGCATGTGGACTGGCCCGCCTCTCCCCCGGCACCCCGCCGGGGCCCTATTGAAGCATGGTGGTCGATGGTGTGCCCGGCCTGGGCAAGTCCTCTCCCCCGGCACCCCGCCGGGGCCCTATTGAAGCTACTGGTTCCGGGTGTAACTGCCCCAGACAAATCATAACTCTCCCCCGGCACCCCGCCGGGGCCCTATTGAAGCGGGATGCTCGGCGCCGACGAAGGCGCCCAGTCTGGCGACTCTCCCCCGGCACCCCGCCGGGGCCCTATTGAAGCTCGACAACCCCAGTTTTATCCATAAAAACCTGCTACCTCTCCCCCGGCACCCCGCCGGGGCCCTATTGAAGCGGGGTCGGGGATGCCGGCCTCGAACTTGCGGGCCCATGCTCTCCCCCGGCACCCCGCCGGGGCCCTATTGAAGCGAGGCGGACCCGAGGCGTCATGGCAGTGGGATTGGCCGCTCTCCCCCGGCACCCCGCCGGGGCCCTATTGAAGCCGAGAGCGGCCGGCTGTTGCGCTCGTGCGTCTCCGCCTCTCCCCCGGCACCCCGCCGGGGCCCTATTGAAGCTATAATATCAAGATGAGCACGTTGAGGCAGAAGAATCTCTCCCCCGGCACCCCGCCGGGGCCCTATTGAAGCTCCGTTATGTCCCTATAGTACCACTATATGGCCCTCTCTCCCCCGGCACCCCGCCGGGGCCCTATTGAAGCATCGTGTGCGCCCACCGGAGACGCGCTGCACAATGGCTCTCCCCCGGCACCCCGCCGGGGCCCTATTGAAGCGACCACTTCATGACTGCATCCCTTTCCTCATTTTGTACTCTCCCCCGGCACCCCGCCGGGGCTGCATTGGAGCAGAGTCGGGGAAAATCGTAGGTTGTTGGGGTGGACGGCCCCCGACGGCATCGAGTGTGCCAGAATGAGGT
>CAZTNV010000110.1:0-11408 GCA_964615535.1 uncultured Mycobacteriaceae bacterium
GGACGGCCAGTCGAAGGTCTGCGTGAGCTCCACGCCGTCCTGCACCGCGATCCGGCCGGAGGTGCCCGCCCCGGCATAAACCAGCCGCCCGCCGCGGCCCAGCCGTTCGGCGGCGGCCTCGGCGGCGACGGCGATCGCGGGCAGGGCGGTTCGGACGGCGGCGATGGCGGCCATCTGGCCCTCGACCATGGCGTCCAGGACATCCGGGCCGGGCCAGGTGTCGAGCCCGGCGAAGCGCGGGCTGATCGTCTCGGTGCTCATGGCCGTTATTTACATCAGCATGAGGGCCCAGGCCACCGATCCCGCAACATTGCAGGGTTCGGGCTGGCAACCTCAACGTTGACTTGCCGAAGCGGCGGTTCTTGGTAAGGTGCTCCCCATGATGGAGGAGCTGTTCCTGGGCATTGATGGCGGAGCGTCGGTCTGCCGGGCGCGGTTGGCGGATTCGGCCGGCCTGGTGCTGGGCGAGGGCCGGTCCGGTCCGGCCAATCCGCGCTTCGGGCTGGAGGCGGCGGCCGCGGCGATCGTCGAGGCGGCGCAACGGGCGCTGAGCGCGGCCGGCCTGCCGGCCGGAGCGATCGGCAACCTGCAGGCCGGGCTGGGGCTGGCCGGGGTCGGGCAGCGGGCGGATCGCGAGCGGGTGCTGGCCTGGGCGCATCCGTTCGGCGGGCTGGCGCTGGCCACAGATGCGCATGTCGCCTGCCTGGGCGCCCATGGCGGCAATGACGGGGCGATCCTGGTGGTCGGCACCGGGTCGTGCGGCGTGGCGCTGGTCGGCGGGCGCGAGCGGCAGGTCGGCGGCTGGGGCTTTCCGATCTCCGATCACGGCAGCGGTGCCTGGCTGGGGCTGGAGGCGCTGCGCCAGGCGCTGTGGGCGCATGACGGGGTGGTGCCGCGCACGCCCCTGACCCTGGCCGTGATGGCGCGGTTTCAGAACGATCCGGAGGCGGCGGTGGCCTGGCTCGACCGCGCCGTGTCGCGCGACTATGCCGCGCTGGCGCCGCTGGTGGTCGAGCATGCCGAGGCCGGCGATCCGATCGCCGAGGTGCTGATGCGCCGGGCGGCGGCGGATGCGGCGCAACTCATCGAAGCGTTGCGTGCGGCCGGGGCGGCGCAGGTCTGCCTGATGGGCGGGCTGGCCCTGCCGTTGCTGCCCTGGCTGCCCGAGGCGGTGCGTCAAACGCTCGGCACGCCACGAGGCGATGCCCTGGACGGGGCGCTGATCCTGGCGCGGCGAAGCGGGCAGGGATTCGGCTGAGCGGGCGGCCGGTGGGGCGCGGCCGGGGCGTTGGAGGTTTCGGCCTTCGGCGCCATATCCTGGGGGTCAGCCGGAGGCGGTCGGCGGAAGGCTGGCATGCGGGGCCGACCGGGAGACCGCGATGGAGGCCGCCAAGCAGATCCTGAAACGCCGGATCGACCAGGCGCGTGGCCTGAGTCCGGCCGATCTGGCGATCAAGGGTGCCCGTGTGCTCGACATCGTTTCCGGCGAGATCGGGCGGGGCGACATCGCGATCTGCGGTGACACCATCGTCGGCGTGCACGAAGAATACCGCGGCAGGCGCGAGATCGACGGGCGGGACCGCATCGTGGTGCCCGGATTCATCGATTCGCATCTCCATGTCGAAGGCTCGCTGCTGACGCCTTTCGAGTTCGAGCGCTGCGTTCTGCCGCGCGGCACCACGACGGCGATCTGCGACCCGCACGAGATCGCCAATGTTCTGGGGCTGCCGGGCATCCGGTACGTGCTCGACTGTGCCGGGCGGCTGCGGCTGGATCTGCGGGTTCAGGTGTCGAGCTGCGTGCCGGCCAGCCCGCTGGAGACCTCCGGCGCCATACTGGAGGCGGCCGATCTCGCGCCGCTGCGAGGGCATCCAAAGGTGATCGGCCTGGCCGAGATGATGAACTTTCCCGGCGTTCTGGCCAAGGACGACGGCATTCTGGACAAGCTGGCGGCGTTCTTCGGCGGTCATATCGACGGCCATGCGCCGCTGCTGGGCGGGCGCGATCTGAATGCCTATCTGGCCTGCGGCATCCGCAACTGCCATGAGACCAGCGGCTATGCGGAGGGGCTGGAGAAGCTGCGCAAGGGCATGCAGGTGCTGATCCGCGAGGGCAGCGTCGCCAGAAACCTGCACGCGCTGGCGCCGCTGATCACCGACCGGACCTCGCCCTTCGTCGCGTTCTGCACCGACGACCGCAATCCGCTGGACATCGTTGAAGAGGGCCATGTCGATCATCTGATCCGCACCGCGATCGGGCTGGGCGCGCCGGTCGCCGCGGTCTACCGGGCGGCGAGCTGGAGCGCGGCGCGCGGCTTCGGCCTGACCGATCGCGGGCTGATCGCGCCGGGTCAGCGCGCCGATCTGGTGCTGCTCGACGATCTCGAAAGCTGCGCCGTCCATGCCGTGATCAAGGATGGCCGGCCGGTGGCGGAAACCGAGTCGGGCGCGGCGGTGCCGCCGGTCGGATTCGGCTCGATCCGGCTCGATCCGGTGACGCCGGAGCTGTTCGCGATTCCGGCCGGGGCGACGACCGTACCGGTGATCGGGCTGAAGCCCGGAGTGCTGCTGACCGATCATCTCCGGCTGGAGGTGCCGCAATCGGGGGGCTTGCGCCGGGCCGATCCGGGGCGCGACATCCTCAAGCTCTGCGTGCTGGAGCGGCACGGCAAGTCGGGCGGCATCGGCCGCGGCTTCGTGCGCGGGTTCGGCTTTCCACGCGGCGCGCTGGCTTCGAGCGTCGGGCATGACAGCCACAACGTGATCGCGGTGGGCAGCGACGATGCCGACATGGCGCTGGCGGTCAACCGATTGATCGAACTGCAGGGCGGCTATGTCGCGGTGCGCGACGGCGCGGTGCTGGCCGAACTGCCGCTGCCGGTCGCCGGGTTGATCAGCCCGCTGCCGTTCGAGGCGGTGGCCGAGAGGCTGCGGCACCTGCTGCGGGCGGCGCGGGAGATGGGCTGCCGGGTGCCCGATCCGTTCCAGGCGCTGGCCTTCCTGCCGCTGTCGGTGATCCCGCATCTGCGCCTGACCGACCGCGGCATGGTCGATGTCGACCGGTTCGAGGTGATCGCGGCGTAGGAGGTTGCTCCGGGCGCCTCAATCAGTTTTTTGCCGGGACGCGGGACGGTCTGCGTCACCGAATGCCGGGTGCGCTGAACGACCTCACCACGGCGCGGCCCGGCTCACGGCCGATCCAGCACGCCGATATAGGGCAGATGGCGGTATTGCTGGGCATAGTCGATGCCGTAGCCGACCACGAAGCCCTGGTCGATCGAAAAGCCCACAAAGTCGAGGGCGAGCGGCACGGCGCGGCGGTGGCGCTTTTCCACCAGCACGCAGACCGACACCGGGCCGGCGTTCCGCTGGCGCAGCAGGGCCGCGGCGGCGGCCAGGGTGTGGCCGGTGTCGAACACGTCGTCGACCAGCAGCACCGGCCGGCCGCCGAGATCGTCCGGCAGCTCGCCGACCAGCCGCGGCGCGCCGGAGCTGTCCATGGTGTCGCCATAGCTCTTGAAGCCGATCAGCTCGATGCGCGGGCGAGCGCCATGGCGGGACAGGGCCCGGACCAGATCGGCGACGAACACGAAGGCCCCGGTGAGCAGGCCGACGACGAGGAACTCCCGGCCGAGCGCGGCCGCGATCTCCGCCGCCAGGGTGTCGACGCGGTCGGCGATCTGCCGCTCGCAGAACAGCCGGGTCGCCGGGTGGATGGCTGTCTGCGTGACCATGATCGCCTCCGCGGCCATGCGCCCCATCGCGCCGCGCGGAACGGTTGACGCATGCCGGACGGCGCGAGTCAACGTTCCTGTCGACGGTCATCCGTGGTCTTATCGTCCGACGACGGAAGGCCGAGGCAGTGACCAGGGGACGAGCCGATGGAAACCAGGCCGGGCTACGTTGCAGTGGGCGGCATCATCCTGGCGCTGACGGTCGGGGTTCTGGCCTTCGTGATCTGGTTCGGCACCGGCGGCCAGAGACAGGAAACCAGAACCTACCGGATCTATTTCAGCGGATCGGTGGTCGGACTGCAGACCGGGAACCCGGTTCGCTATCGCGGCGTCCCGGTCGGACGGGTCACCGGCATCGAGATCGTCCCGGAAAACGTCGGTTACATCGGGGTGATCGTCGAAATCGCGGCAGGAACCCCAATCGTCGCCGGCAACGTCGCCTCGCTCAACCTCGCCGGCGTGACCGGCGGGGTCTATGTCGAGATTACCGGCGGTACCCAGGGCAGCCCGCCGCTGGCCGCCGTGGCGCCGGGAGAGCCGCCGGTGATCCCGTCCGCGCCGTCGCCGCTGCAACAGGTGCTGCTGACGACGCCGGAACTCACCGATCTGGCGGCCGAAGTGCTGATCCGCGCCGGGCAGGTGCTGTCGGAGGAGAATCGGCGGATCGCGGCGGCGATCCGGGGCGACATCGAGCGGCTGAACGGTGCCTTGGCCGGGCGGTCCGATGCGGCGGCGCGGTTGGCGGCGCGGGCGCGGAGCGTGTCCGCCGAACTGGACGGTCTGCTGGCCGAAGCCGGCGCCGAAACCATGGCCTTGCGCAGCGCGATCGGCGACACCGCGGCGACGCTCGACCGGCAGGCCGAAGCGGCCCGGGCCGATCTCGGCCGCCTGTCGAGCGCCTATGCGGCGGCGGTTGCGCAGGCCGGCCGGCTGGTTGCCGAGAACCGGCCGTACATACGGCAATTCACGGCGATGGGCCTGTCGCAGGTGTCGCTGCTGACCGGCGAGCTGGATGCGCTGACCTCGGCGCTCTCCCGGATCGCGTCGCGGCTTGATCGCAGCCCGGCCGAGTTCCTGTTCGGCGACATCGATCGTGGCGTCCGGGTGCCGGGGCTGCCGCGCTAGGCCCGGTTGCCGAGCGGGACCGGCGCGGGTAAACCGGTGAGGGACCACGCTGGGTCGAATTCCCCGAAAGGACCGAACCATGGCCGTTTCCTCGCCGACGGCGGCGGCAGAGCGGACCGGAGCCCGGCTCGACCGGCGGATCGTGGTGCCGTGGTGCCTGTACGACTGGGCCAGTTCGGCCCTGCCCGCGGTGGTGCTCAGCTTCGTCTTCGCCAGCTACTTCACCGGTGCGGTCGCACCGAACGAGGCCCTCGGCACCGCGCTGTGGGGCAACATGATCTCGCTGTCGGGCGTGGCGATCGCGGTGCTCAGCGTCACGCTGGGTCCGATCGCCGATCTGGGCGGACGGCGCAAGCCGTGGCTGGCGCTGTTCACGGCGATCTCGATCCTCTGCGGCCTGCTGCTGTGGTTCATCGAGCCGCGGCCGGACATGGTGCTGGCGGCGCTGGCGCTGTGCTTCATGCTCAACGTTTCGTTCGAGCTGGCGACGGTGTTCTACAACGCCACGCTGCCCGATGTGGCGCCCAGGGAGATGGTCGGCCGGGTGTCGGGCTGGGGCTGGGGGATCGGCTATATCGGCGCGATCGTCTGTCTGGCTCTGGCGCTGATCCTGGTGCAGACGCAGCCGGCGCCGTTCGGCCTGGACCGGGCGGCGCTGGAGCATGTACGGATCACCTCGCCGCTGGCGGCGCTGTGGTTTCTGGTGTTCGCCCTGCCGTTCTTCGTGATGGTGCCGGACCGCCCGAGCACGGGGGTGACGCTCGGCCGGGCCGTGCTCGACGGCGTCCGTGAGGTCGGCAGGACGATCAGGGTCCTGAAGCAGTATCCGCAGGCCGCGCGGTTTCTGATCGCTCATGTGTTCTATCGCGACGGCATCAACACGCTGTTCATTTTCGGCGGCATCTATGCCGCCGGCACCTTTTCGATGACCGCCGAGGACATCCTGCTGTTCGGCGTGATGCTCTACATCGCGGGCGGGATCGGCGCGGTGGGGTTTGCCTGGATCGACGACTGGATCGGCGGCAAACGCACGGTGCTGCTGTCGCTGGCGGCGATGGTGCTTCTGGGCGTGCCGATACTGCTGGTCGAGAGCGGCGAGACGTTCTTCTGGCTGGGCGTGGCGATGGGTGCGTTCTTCGGCCCGGCGCAATCGGCCAGCCGGTCGCTGATGGCACGCTTGGCGCCGGCCGGGCTGGAAGGCCAGATGTTCGGGCTGTTCGCTCTGTCGGGCAAGGTGATCTCGCCCTTTGGCCCGCTGCTGGTCGGATGGTTGACACTGGCGAGCGAAAGCCAACGTGTGGGCATGTCGGTGATCGTCGGATTCTTCGTGCTGGGCGGGGTGCTCCTGCTGCGGGTGCGCGAACCGGCGTGACGAACCGGCGGGAGTCCGGGCGGGCGGCGGACACTTTCAAGAGATTGGGCCAGTACGTCACCAAGTTGCCCGATTTGCCGCCAACGATACGGCATCGAGTCTCGCGCTCCCGGGTGGAGTCCGCGGCGTCCAGCCCTTTCGAATCGCAGCCTTGATGGGCGGGGCGGTACCGTCAACCGCGGTCTCGCGACGGAATGGGCAGGCCGGTCGCGTGCAACACTGGAAAGACAGAGACCGGCCGAATGAGCGACTCCCGTGCCCCTATCTGGAAGCGTCTGCTGATCCTGCCGCCGCTGGCGATCGGCGTTGCCGTGCTGGTCTGGCAGCTCGGAGGACGGCCGCCGCCGGTGCAGGCCGATCCGGCCGAGCCGGTGCGGTCGGTGCGCGTGGTGGCGGCGCAGCCGGTCGATTTCGTTCCGCGCGCCCAGGGCTACGGCACGGTCCAGCCCGGCATAGTCTGGCAGGCGGTGGCCCAGGTCGCCGGCCAGGTGGTATGGCGGCACCCGGAACTGCGGCGCGGTCAGATCATTCCGGCCGGCGAGGCGATTCTGCGCATCGACCCGGCCGATTACGAACTGGCGGTGACCCGGTTGCAGGCCGGTGTCGAGGCGGTCGAGGCGCAGATTGCCGAGCTTGAGGCGCGTCGCGTCAATCTTCAGGCGTCGTTGGCGATCGAGCAGAGCGGGTTGTCCCTGGCCCAGGACGACCGCGACCGGCGGCGCAGCCTGTACCGCTCCAACACCGTCTCGCAGTCGGCGGTGGACGAGGCGGAGCGGCAGGTCCTGACCCAGCGGCAGCGCGTGCAGGATCTGGAGAACCAGATCAACCTGGTTCCGGCCCAGCGCCGGCTCCTCGACGCCAATCTGGCGCTGGCCCGCGCCCAGCTTGCCGGGGCCGCGCTCGATCTCGAACGCACCACCATCCGCCTGCCATTCGACGGCCGGATCGCCGAGGTGACCGCCGAGGCCACCCAGTTCGTCACCCTCGGCCAGCGTCTGGCGGTGGCCGACAGCATCGACCGCGCCGAGATCGCGGTGCAGGTCCCGATCGACCGGATGCGCGGGCTGGTGCAGCTCGAGATCGTTCCGGCCGGGCTCAGCGCGGCCGAACTGGCGGCATTGCCCGAGCAGTTCGGATTGTCGGCCCGGGTCAGCCCGCCGGTCGGCGGCCGGGTGGCGGTGTGGAATGCCCGGTTCGACCGGATCAGCGACATGCTCGACCCGGAAACCCGGACGGTCGGCGTCTATGTGGTGGTCGACGAGCCCTATCGGCAGGCGATCCCCGGTCAGCGTCCGCCGCTGACCAAGAACATGTTCGTTGCCGTCGAGATCACCGGCCGGCCGCGGCCCGAGAGCCTGGTGGTGCCGCGGGTGGCGCTGCATGCCGGGCCCGACGGCGGCACGGTGCTCTATCTGGCGACCGTCGACGACCGGCTGGCGGTCCGGCCGGTCACGGTTGGCCGGGTGCAGGGCGATCTGGCGGTGATCGAGGCCGGGCTTCGGCCGGGCGAGCGCGTGGTGGTCAGCGATCTCCAGCCGGCGATCGAGGGCATGCGGCTCGGCCCCGTGCCCGATGCGGCGCTGGCCGAGCGGCTGGCCCAAGAGGCCGGCGGCGACGGCCCTGAACGGCGGGCCAGGCTGTGATCCGCTATTTCGCCGCCCATCCGACCGCGGCCAACCTGCTGCTGATTCTGATCGTCGTGGCCGGGCTGGTGTCGCTGCCCCAGCTTCGGCGCGAGACCTTCCCCGACTTCGCCGCCGACCGGGTCCAGATCCGGGTGGTCTATCCCGGCGCCGGCGCCGAGGCGGTGGAGGAAGCGATCTGCCAGCGCATCGAGGATGCGGTGGACGGGATCACCAATCTTGACGAGATCCGCTGCGAGGCGCGCGAAGGCATCGGCACCGCGACCATCGACATGATGGCCGGCGGCGACATCGACCGGTTCCTGACCGACGTCACCAGCGAGATCGGCGGCATCGACACCTTCCCCGACAGCATCGAGCGGCCGCTGATCCGCCGGCTCGACCGTATCGACCGGGTGGTGTCGATCGCCATCACCGGTCCGATGACCGAGCCGGATCTGAGGGTGTTCGCGGAGGATGTGCGCGACCGGCTGCGCCGGGTGCCCGGCGTCACCCAGGTGGCGATCCAGGGCTTTTCCCAGCGCCAGATCCGCATCGCGCTGAACGCCGAGGCGCTGCGGCGCTACGGGCTCAGCGTCGCCGACATCGCCGGTCTGGTCGAGCGGCAGAGCCTCGACCTGCCGTCCGGGACGATCGAGACCACCGAGCGCGACGTCCTGGTGCGGTTCGCCGACGAGCGGCGCAGCGTGCAGGAATTCGAGGATATGGTGGTGCGCGGCGGATCGAGCGGGGCGGTGCTCCGGCTCGGCCAGATCGCCGCGATCACCGACCGGTTCGAGTTCGACGAAGAGCGCGTGCTGTACAACGGCCGCCGCGCCGCGGTGCTCCAGGTCAACAAGACCAGCGACGAGGATTCGCTGCGGGTGATGGCGGCGGTGCGCGCCTTCGTCGAGTCCGAACGGCGGATCGCGCCGCCCGGCGTGGAGTTCGCGCTGACCCGCGACGTCGCGACGATCGTGGAAGACCGGCTGGCGCTGCTGGAGACCAACGGCCTCCAGGGCTTCGTGCTGGTGTTCCTGGCGCTGTGGCTGTTTCTCAGCCTGCGCGCCTCGGTCTGGGTCAGCCTGGGGCTGCCGGCGGCGTTTCTCGGCACGCTGGCGGTGATGGTGGCGCTCGATTTCTCGATCAACATGATGTCGATGGTCGGCCTGCTGATCGCGATCGGTCTGGTGATGGACGATTCGATCGTGATCGCCGAGAACATCGCCAGTCATCTGGCGCGCGGCAAATCGGCGATTCAGGCGGCGATCGACGGCACGGGAGAGGTCGGCGTCGGCGTGCTGTCGTCCTTCGCGACCTCGGTCTGCGTGTTCGCGCCGCTGGCCTTCCTGGAAGGCGATATCGGCAAGGTCATGCGGGTGGTGCCGGTGGTGCTGATCCTGACCCTGTGCTTCAGCCTGATCGAGGCCTTTCTGATTCTGCCGCATCATCTGGCGGCGTCGCTCGGGCGCGAGCGGCCGACCCGGCTGCGCAGGTGGATCGATGCCGGATTCGCCGGCTTCCGCGACCGCGGGCTCGGGCGGGCGGTCGATGCCGCGGTGGCCTGGCGCTATCTGACCCTGGGCGTCGTGATCGCGGCGTTTCTGGTCTCGCTCGCCATGCTCATGGGCGGGGTGCTGAAATTCCGGGCGTTTCCCGACCTCGACGGGAATGTGATCGAGGCGAGGATTCTGCTGCCGCAGGGCACCCCGCTGGCGCGCACCGAGGCGGTGGTGGCCGAGGTCACGGCCGCGCTCGGCCGGGTCGATGCGGCCCTCAGCCCGAACCAGCCGGGCGGCGAGCGGCTGGTGCGCAATGTCCTGGTCCAGTACAACCTGAACACCGATGCCTCGGAGTCCGGACCCCATCTCGCCACGGTCACCGCCGACCTGCTGACCGCGGAGCGGCGCAGCGGCAGACTCGACGAGGTGATCAATCTGTGGCGCGAGGAAACCGGCCCAATTCTCGACACGGTGTCGGTGGCCTTCAAGGAATTGCAGATCGGCCCGGCGGGGCAGGCGATCGACATCCGGCTGCAGGGCGCCGATCTGGCGGCGCTGAACACGGCGGCGCGCGAGCTGGAAGCGTGGCTGGGCACGTATCGGGGCGTCAGCGACCTCCAGCACGATCTCCGGCCGGGCAAGCCGGAGCTGCGCTTCCGGCTGCGCGACGGCGCGCTGGCGCTGGGGCTGGACGCGGCGACCATCGCCGGCCAGCTTCGTGCCGCGTTCCAGGGCCGGACCGCGGTCGATCTTCAGGTCGGGCGCGACGATTTCGAGGTGGATGTCCGGCTGGGCGCGGCCGATCAGGGCAGCCTGGGCGCACTCGACGATTTCGTGGTGGTGCTGCCCGGCGGCGCGCAGGTGCCGCTTTCGGCGGTGGCCGAGATCGAGCCCGGCCGCGGCTATGCCCGCATCAACCGGATCGACGGGCGGCGGACCGTTACATTGCGTGGCGACGTCGATACCGCAATCGCCAACACCGCCGAAATCCTGGCCGACACCCGCGCGCGCTTCCTGCCCGGTCTGGCCGAGCGCCATCCCGGCATCACCACCAGCCTGGAGGGCGAGGCGGCGGCCAGCGCAGAGACCGGCGCCTCGATGCGGCGGGGGTTCATCATCGGGCTGCTCGGGGTGTTCCTGCTGCTCAGCTTCCAGTTCCGCAGCTATATCGAGCCGGTGATCGTGATGCTGGCGATCCCGATGGCGCTGATCGGGGTGATCTGGGGCCATCTGGCGATGGGGCTGGAGCTGTCGATGCCGAGCATGCTGGGCTTCGCGGCGCTGGCCGGCGTGGTGGTCAACAATTCGATCCTGCTGGTGCTGTTCGTCAAGCAGCACGCCGCCACCGGCATGGCGGTGGTCGATGCCGCCCGGCAGGCCAGCCGCGACCGGCTGAGGCCCGCGCTGCTGACCTCGCTGACCACGATCGCCGGCATGGCGCCGCTGCTGTTCGAGACCAATCTCCAGGCCCAGGTACTGATCCCGCTGGTCACCTCGCTCAGCTTCGGGCTGCTCGCCTCCACCGTGCTGGTGCTGCTGGTGCTGCCGGCGCTCTACGCCATCCTCCACGATTTCGGCCTGACCACGGTGGCCCGCGACCGCCGCCCGGCCGCCGCCGAACCCGGCCCGGTCGCCGCCGAGGCGAAGGGGGCGGGGTAGTGGACCGGGTGGCGGACGGGCGGCCGGCTCAGGCGTCCAGCAGCGCCGGGCGGCGTTCCGGTTCCGGTGTCTCCGCCTCGGACGCCGGCGGCTCGCCGAAGCCCCTGCCGTCGTCGCGCAGCACCACGTAGATCGCCGGGATCACCAGCACGGTCAGCAGGGTCGAGCTGGCCAGGCCGAACAGCATGGAGATCGCCAGGCCCTGGAAGATCGGGTCGGCCAGGATGAAGGCGGCGCCGATCATCGCCGCCAGCGCGGTCAGCAGGATCGGCTTGAACCGGATCGCGCCGGCCTCGACCAGCACCGCGCGCAGCGGCCGCTGTCCATCCTGCAAATGGCGGATGAAATCGACCAGCAGGATCGAGTTGCGCACGATGATCCCGGCCAGCGCGATG
>CAZTNV010000111.1:0-2289 GCA_964615535.1 uncultured Mycobacteriaceae bacterium
TGACGGGGACCGGTCCCGGCGCGGCCGGGGCCGGCTTCGCCGCCGGCGGCCGGATCGGAGCCTTTTCCACCAGATAGACCAGCCGGGTCTTGCTGACCCAGTCGCTGCCCTTGGCCCGGCTGACATCGGCCTTGCGGCAGGCCTCGACCCGCACCGTGATGGTGCCCGGCCCGTCGAGCACGCCGGCCGGCACGGTCACGCCATAGGTGACCATTTCCGCATCGTCGGCGATCTCCCGAACGTCGTCGCCCTCGATCAGGCACTCACCAGACTCGCAACTGACCACGACCCGCGGTACCGCAACCTCGCCATCGGCGCTGAACGCGATCGGGAAGGCCGGATTCCGGCCGGTGGCCGCGCAGGGGACCCGGGTCGGTGCCTTGATCGACAGGATTCGGGAAAACACCGCCATACCCCGCTCAGAAGATGACTGATGGAGGCACAACGCATGGTGAGCCGGCAGGTTCCACCGGCCGGAGAGGCACGGCCATGGCCGCCGCGTTCAGCGACCGGGCGCCGCCTCCACCGGCCGCGCCCAGGCCATCAGCACGCGGAACGGGGCCAGGAACAGCAGGGCGGCGGCGAATTTCACCGCCAGATCGCCCAGGCCCCAGGTGATCCAGGGCAGGCCGGTGCCGGCGAACGCGATCGAGAAGAACAGGGCGGTGTCGAGCACCGAGCCCGCCGCCGACGACACCAGCGGCGCCCGCCACCACGACCCGCGGCGCAGCCGGTCGAACACCGCGATGTCGAGAAGCTGGGCGGCCAGGAAGGCGGTGCCCGAGGCCACCGCGATCCGCGGATCGGCCAGAAACCAGGACAGCGCCACGGCCAGGGCGAAACCGGCATAGACCACCCGCCGGGCCCGCGCCGGGCCGAGCGCGCGGTTGATCACATCGGTCACCAGGAACGACACCGGATAGGTCAGCGCGCCCCAGGTCAGCCAGTCGTTGATCGGGTATTGCACCAGCACGTTGGAGGCGGCGACGATCGCGATCATCGCCGCCACCCCGGCCGGAAACACATGCCGGCCCCGTGCCGCCTCCGCCGTCCTCATGCCGCGCTCCGCCTGCCATCCGGCCCCAGAGATGGCGCCGCCGCAGGGTTTGCGCCAGCCCTGCCCGCCGCGCCGGCCCGGCTCAGGTCTCCGCGATGCCGAGCCGGTCGAGCACGTGCTTGCGCTCGATCCCGCGGTCGCGGTCGGAAACGCCCAGCAGCCCGCCGATCCGCCGCATCAGGTTGGACTCGAAGCTGCCGAGCTCGCCATCGGCATAGACCACCTCCCACAGCATGCGGATCATCTTCAGCCGGCCGTCGGAACCGAGGTCGCGGTTCAGCACCCGGGTGAACACGTACAGATCGATCGACGCGCGGTCGCGATGCTCGGCCTCCTCCAGCAGCGCGACCGCATCCGCGGGCTCCAAACGGAAGCGATGCTCCAGAATCGACAGAATTCGCGAATGCTCGGCCGGTTTCAGCGGGCCGTCCAGGGTCGCGGCATGGACCAGCAGACCGGCCGTCGCAATCCGCAGCTCATCCGCAGAAAAATCCGTCCGCGACCGGTCGTCCTCGGTCGCGCCGGACAGGAACCGCTTGATGTCGTCCCACATGCCCGCCTGCTTTCCCTTTCCGTGCCGCGCATCTGTGCCCCGGCGACCGCGGTCAGCGGCCGGACGGCGTTTCGGCCGGCCCCGGCGGCCATGACGCGATATCGCTATACTGATCGGCTTCCTGCCGCGCCATCATGATCAGGTTCGAAACGTCGCAGCCCCGCGCCGTGTGCAGCATGATGATATTGTTCTGGATGGTCACGAACATCGTGACCATGGCCGGATCGCCCTGCCCCTGCTCCTGCCCCTGCTGGCCGCGGCGCTCGCGCATGCCTTCGTAGACCTGCTGGAACGAGCGCTCCAGAAAGGCGCAATCCGACATCGCCGCCGCTTCGCCCTCGGCGGGCGCCGGTTGCGTCTGCTGCGCCGCCGCGCCGCCGGCCAGCCCGGCGGTCAGAGCCGCCGCCAATGCGATCCTGATCATGATGCCGTCCCCTGTCGTGGTGGTCACTGTAGTGATGGTCATTCGACCATAAACGGCGGCCGGCTCCGGCGGTTCCCCCCTGACTCCGGCGGAAGATTATCCGGGCAGAGGATCGATGGCAGGGTTGGCAGCCCGGCCCGGCGCGGCGACAATGCCCCAAAGAAACCGGACGGAGCGCGGACGATGCTGGTCGATGGCGTGCCCTGGCGCACGATCTGGGTGCCGCTCGGTCTGCTGACCGCGGCCGCGTGCGGC
>CAZTNV010000111.1:2299-3060 GCA_964615535.1 uncultured Mycobacteriaceae bacterium
GGCGCACGATCTGGGTGAACCCGGACGGCTGGACGGTCGGGATCATCGACCAGACCCGCCTGCCCCACCGGTTCGAGACCGCCACCCTGCGCACGGTGGAGGATGCGGCGCAGGCGATCCGCGCCATGCTGGTGCGCGGCGCGCCGCTGATCGGCGCCGCGGCGGCCTATGGGATGTGCCTGGCGGTGCGGGCCGATCCGTCCGACGAGGCGATCGACCGGGCCCATGCCGCGCTCAACGCCACCCGGCCGACCGCGCGCGATCTGCGCTGGGCGCTGGACGAGATGCGCGCGGCCCTGCGCAACCGGCCGCATGCCGAGCGGGCGGAGGCCGCCTATCGCCGCGCCGCCGAAATCGCCGAGGCGGGCGTGGCGATCAACCGGGCGATCGGCCGGCACGGGCTGGCGCTGATCCGCGCCATTGCGGCGGCCAGGCCGGCCGGCGCGCCGGTCAACGTCCTGACCCATTGCAATGCCGGCTGGCTGGCCACGGTCGATTGGGGCACCGCCACCGCCCCCGTCTACATGGCGTTCGACGAGGGCATCGCGATCCATGTCTGGGTCGACGAGACCCGCCCGCGCAACCAGGGCGCCGCCCTGACCGCCTGGGAGCTGGGCCATCACGGCGTGCCCCACACCGTGATCGCGGACAATGTCGGCGGCCATCTGATGCAGCACGGGCTGGTCGATCTGTGCATCGTCGGCACCGACCGCACCACCGCGGCCGGCGACGTCGCCAACAAGATCGGCACCTATCTGAAG
>CAZTNV010000111.1:3070-11170 GCA_964615535.1 uncultured Mycobacteriaceae bacterium
TGGCCGCCCATGACACCGGCGTGCCGTTCTATGTGGCGCTGCCGTCGCCGACCATCGACTGGACGATCGAGGACGGGCTGCGCGACATCCCGATCGAGCAGCGCGGCGCCGAAGAGGTCGCCCGGATCGCCGGCCGCACCGAGGCCGGCGAGATCGTGACCGTGACCCTGACGCCCGAGGGCAGCCCGGTCGCCAACTACGCCTTCGACGTCACCCCCGCCCGCCTGATCACCGGCCTGATCACCGAGCGCGGCGTCTGCCCGGCCACGCGCGAAGGGCTGGCCGGGCTGTTCCCGGAGCGGGCGGAGGCCGGCGGTACGGGTTGACATTCCGGAAACCGCGAATGACGGGCCCCGGACCGGCGCATGAGGCTTGACCTTTGGCATTGGTGGGGACACACAATCGAGAGTGTGCGGTCGATCCATCGCCCGCTTTCCGATGCCGGAACCGGCAAGCCTGAAGTCCGAACCGATGATGCGATCGCAGCGAAGGGAGGCCGCCCGGCTGGCCGTGCTGGCCTGGGTGCTGCTGGCGGGGTTGCTGCCGGCCGGGCCGGGCGGGGCTGCGGAGCCATCCACTCCGGACTCCGCTACCCCGGCGCCCACTGCTTCGGCGCCCCCTGGTTTGGCGCCCGAGATCTGCCCGGCGCTGCTGCCGCAGCCGCGCGCGCCGGTGACCGCCCGGCCGCGGCCGCTGGTCGAATTGCCGTGGTGGACCGCGCGGCTGGCCGCGATCGATGCCCGGATCGAGGCGCGCGGCCGGCGCACGATCGATCTGGTCTTCATCGGCGATTCGCTGACCGAGGGCTGGGAGTCGAACCCGGAGCTTTGGGCGCATTTCTTCGGCCGGCACGCCGCCAATCTCGGCCTGTCGGGCGACCGCACCGAAGGCGTGCTGTGGCGGCTGGCGGCGCACCGGCAGATGGCCGGCATGGCACCGGCGGTCGCGGTGGTGCTGATCGGCACCAACAACATCCGCGCCAACCCGCCGGAGGAGATCGCGCTGGGCATCGCGGAGGTGGTGCGCGCGATCGTGCGGGACTCGGCGCGGACCCGGATCGTGCTGATGGCCCTGCTGCCGCGCGGCACCGGCGCGGCCGATCCGGCCCAGGCCGCGGTCCGCGCCGTCAACCGGTTGATCGCGGCCTGCGGCGATGACGACCGGGTGACCTTCGTCGATCTCGGTCCGCTGCTGGCCGCGGCGGCGGGCGGTCTGCCGCCGGTGGTCTCGCCCGACCACCTGCATCTCAACCCGGTCGGCTACGCCATCTGGGGCGCAGCCGTCGCGCCGATCGTTCGGGATCTGATGGTCCGACAGCAATAGGCGGTCGAAGCCGCGCGATCAGCCGGCGCTGCCCGCCCCGGCACCCAGCGCACCCACCGGTTCGCCGGTGCGCACCTTTTCGGTCAGGGTTTTGGCGCCGGGCAACTCGATGTTGACCTCCAGGGTCGAGATGTCGGGACCGCGTTCCAGCTTGATGTCGATCTTTTTGCTGTCGATTTTGATGTATTTCTCGATGACCTGCATGATTTCCTTTTGCAGCAGCGGCAGGAAATCCGGAGTCGAGCGGTCCGACCGTTCATAGGCCAGGACGATCTGCAGGCGCTCCTTGGCCGCGTCGGCCGAAGGCGGCCGGCGCGGGGTGCGGAACAGGTCGAAAATGCTCATGCCGTCCTCCCGAGCAGGCGGGCCAGCAGGCCCTTGCGCTCCGGCACCAGGAAACGGTGCTCGATCTGCTCGCCCATCAGCCGCGACACGGCATCGCCATAAGCCCGGCCGGCGGTCGATTTATCGTCCATGATCACCGGAATGCCGAGATTGGACGCCTTCAGCACGCTGTCGCTTTCCGGGATGATGCCGAGCAGGGGGATCGCCAGGATCTCCATCACGTCGTCGACCCGCAGCATCTCGCCCTTCTCGACCCGCGCGGGGTCGTAGCGGGTGAGCAGCAGGTGCTGCTTGACCGGCTCCTCGCTCCTCTCCGCGCGCCGCGTCTTGCTCGCCAGCAATCCGAGGATGCGGTCGCTGTCGCGCACCGATGACACTTCCGGATTGGTCACCACCACCGCTTCGTCGGCAAAATACATCGCCAGATGGGCACCGCGCTCGATGCCCGCCGGGCTGTCGCACACGATGAAATCGAAATCCTCGCGCAACTGGTCGAACACTTTGCTGACGCCCTCGGTGGTCAGGGCGTCCTTGTCGCGGGTCTGCGAGGTCGGCAGCACCGCCAGCTTGTCGGTGCGCTTGTCCTTGATCAGGGCCTGGCGCAACGTCGCCTCGCCGTGGATCACGTTGATGAAATCGAACACCACGCG
Source organism: uncultured Mycobacteriaceae bacterium (assembly GCA_964615535.1). Taxonomy (GTDB): domain Bacteria; phylum Pseudomonadota; class Alphaproteobacteria; order DSM-16000; family Inquilinaceae; genus CAZTNV01. The sequence continues at coordinate 5,389 of CAZTNV010000111.1, forward strand.
GCGCTCGCATCCCATGATCATGTCCAGGTTGCGTAATCCTACGTCGAAATCAATCACGACGGTCTTGTGCCCGCGCAAGGCGAGCCCGGCGCTGATCGCCGCGGCCGAGGTGGTCTTCCCGACGCCACCCTTGCCTGATGTGATGACGATGATTCTGGACAATGCCCGTCTCCCCGCCGGTCAATTTTGAGTGAACAAGCTATCTCAACGGTTCAATACACAGAACATCGGCCCGCAGGAAAGCCTGAACCGGCTGCCGCACCAAAGTCGGATCGAAATCGTCCCTGACCTTGTAGAGGCCGGCGATGGCCACCAGTTCGGCTTCCAGCCGCGAACAGAAAATGCGCGCCTCGGCGTTGCCGTTGATCCCGGCCAGCGCGCGGCCGCGCAGGGCGCCATAGACGTGGATGCTGCCCTCGGCAATCAGCTCGGCGCCGGCGCCGACCGAGGCGATCACCACCAGATCGCCGCTGTCGGCGAAGACCTGCTGGCCCGACCGCACCGGCTCGGTGATCAGCAGCGATTGCTGATGCTGGGCCACGGCGGCCGGGGCGACGCGGCTCGGCCGATCGGGCGGCGCCACCTCACGTCCGCCCTTGAGCGACATCAGGCCGGCGGTGGCGGCAGACGCCTCCAGCGCGGCATTGCCGTTCTGGACGCCCACCGCAGTCATCCCGCGCGACCGCAACGCCTCGACGACTCGGGCGAAATCGACCGGGCGGCCAAGCTCTGCAACGTCTTCGAGATCCAGCACGACCGGCGCATCGCGGAAGAAGTTCGGTGCCTGGCGGAGTTTCTCCTCCAATGCCTGGAGAAACACCGTTTCACCCTGTCCGGAGAGGCGTAAAACCATGGCGGTGAAGGCGCGGCCCTTGATCTGCAACGCGGCGGCGGCGGCGCGGCCCTGGTCTTCGCTGTGCAGCACCTTGAACTGATGCAAGATGGGATCTCCGGACTGATCAGGGGCGGGCTCGAAGCTGGGACCTGCGGTTGACGGCATCCGAACGGGTCAGCCTTCATCAAGTATTTCGAAACTATGGTAACCGATTCATTGCCCGGTCAACCAGATCAAACACGCAGGCCAGTATGCCACCCCTGAGATGGAGCCGCCGCCATGCCCGGTACGACCGCGATCACCGCCCTGGAACGCGCCATCGCCTTCGCCGTGGCACAGCATGCCGGGCAGACCGACAAGGCCGGGCGGCCGTACATTCTGCATTCGTTGCGGATCATGCTGGCCATGGACAGCGATGAGGAGCGTATCGCCGCCGTTCTGCACGATACGCTAGAGGATTGCGACGGCATCGGCCCCGAGGATCTGGCGGCGCTCGATCTGCCGCCGGCCTCGCTCGAGGCGATCGGGCTGCTGACCCATGCGCCGGACGAACCCTACGAGGCCTATGTCGCCCGACTCGGGCGAAACCCGATCGCGCGCAAGGTCAAGCTGGCCGATCTGGCGGACAATCTCGACCCCGGCCGGCTGACCGAGATCACGGCGCGCGACATGGCCCGGATGAACAAATACCTGCGCGCCCGCGCGCTGCTCCGGCACTGCGCGCCCGCCGACCCGCCATGACGTCCGGACCGCCGCGGCGCTCCATTAGAGGGACGCCGAAAGGCGGATAGCGACGCCGGCAAAGCCCCATAATGAACGCATTGCGGCAGAGCAAAAATTGGTGCTGCTTTGGCGTCGCGGATCGGTAATCTATGCGCCCAAACACCGTCTGCTGAAATCCCTATTTTCGGCAGTGAAATTCCCGAAAGTATCCATCGTGGTTCCCGATTTTTAACCTTCAGAAGCAATGAGCGATCCATGTGGAAGGCCAGTGGCGAAACCGATCCATTCGCGAATGCCGGCTTCGGTCCGCGATTGCTCATTGCGGATTTCCCGGTTCTTTGGGGGAAATTCTTCGATGCGATGGAGGATGCGGTCGTGCTGGCCAATAGCGAGCGCGTCTACGTCAAGTGCAACCGCGCCGCCGCGAGGCTGCTGGGGGCGCCGATCGACCGGATCGTCGGGCGACGGGTCGATGACTTCATCCCGGCCGACCTGCTGCCCGAGCTCGACGGCCACTGGATGGCATTCCTGGATGCGGGCTCGAACCGGGGGGAATTCACCATCGTCCGGCCGGATGGAACCTGCCGCACCGTCGATTACGCCGCGACGGCGCATGTCGGTCCGGGCATCCACATATCGGTCATGCGCGACATCACCGAGCGCAAGGAGGCCGAGCGACAGGCGGCGGACAACCGCGCGGTCGAGCAGGCCCGGCTGAAGGCGGCGGCCGATACGCTGCTGGCCGAACTCAGCCATCGGGTCAAGAATACCCTGGCCGTCGTTCAGGCGATCGCGCACCAGACCCTGCGCCGGGGCAACTCCCTGGACGATTTCGAGGTCGCCTTCGGCGGCCGGCTCCAGGCTCTGGCGATCGGACACGAGCTGCTGATCCGGGGCAATTGGGAGGCCGTGGATTTGCGCCTGCTGATCGAGCGGAGCATTGCGGCGGTTCGGCCGGCATCGGCGGACGGCGCCGTCGAAATCCGCGGGCCGGACATCGCGCTGTCGCCCAAGGCGTCGATCACCCTGGCGCTGGTCGTGCACGAGCTGGCGACCAATGCCGCCCGTCATGGCGCCCTGTCCACCGCGGCGGGACGGGTGACGATCGACTGGGACCGGCTTGCCTCACCGGCAGCCGGTGGCGGCACCCGGCTGCATCTGCGATGGGTTGAACAGGGAGGTCCGCCGATCGCCGATGCACCGGCGGCGGGGCTCGGCATCACGCTGATCCGCCGGGCCATCGGCTTTGACCTTGACGGCACGGCCGCCGTCAGCTTTCACGATGAGGGACTGTTCGCCGAACTCTCGATTCCGCTGATCGATCTGCCGCGCATCTGAACATTCCGAGAGCCCGGGGGCAGCCGAAAGCGGGTTTCGAATCAGATCGAATTGTGCTTATATCGCGGCGTGGAGTTTGCATAGCCCCAGCACCGATCGGCCCGGCACCGGCTGTCACCGTCGGGTCGAGTCAGGTCGCTGCCCCGTCTTGAGGTCGACCAAGGCTGAACGAGACTCGTTGGCGTTCGCGATGACCCAGCTCCCTTGAAGCCGATGCCGCAAGATCCCCGGTTCACCTGGGCAGAAGGCCCGGCCCTGCCGCCGGCCGGCGGCGATGGAGCCTTCTCGGGAGCCGGCCCCACCGGTCAAGACTCCGCCGCCGATCTGCGGAGCCTTTGCTTCAAGATTTTCGCCGCGGTGTCGGATGCCATCCTGGTTGCGAATGACGACCGGGTCTATGTCGCGTGCAATCCGGCCGCCGCCGTCCTGCTCGGCACGCCCCAGGACCGGATCATCGGCCGCCGGATTGACGATTTCACGGCGAAAGATGTTCGGCCGCATGTTCCACAGGCCTGGGCACGGTTCCTCGAGGCCGGCAGCGACAGCGGGGACATCGTGCTGGTCCGTCCGGACGGCGGGCGGCTCGTGGTCAGTTACAGTGCCATGGCGCATGTCGATCCCGGCCTGCACGTTTCCATCCTTCGCGACGTGACCGATCAGCGGCGCACCGAACGCGACCTGGAAGACAAGGTCGCAGAGCTTCAGACCGTTCTGGAAGCGGTGCCGGCCATGGTGCTGGTGGCCCACGATCCCGAAAGCCGGGTGATCACCGGCAGCCGCAGTTCGTATGAATTCCTCGGTATGCCGCCGGGCGCCAACCTCTCGCTCACGCCCGTGCCGGGCGGCCAACCGCGGCCGTACCGGCTGACCCGCCAGGGCCGGGACCTCCCGGTCGATGAGTTACCCATGTGGCGGGCCTGCCATGGCATCGAAATGCGCGACTTCGAGGCCGATCTGGAGACCGAGGACGGGATCGTGCGGACGATCTTCGGCAATGCCGTGCCGCTCCGGCGGCCGGACGGCGCGACCCGCGGCGCGATTGCCGCCTTCGTGGAGATCACCGACCACAAGCGCCTGGAACAGGCGCTGCGCGACAGCGAAGCCCGGTCGCGCGCCCAGTTGCACGAGCTGGACACGCTGTACCGCACCGCCCCGATCGGCCTCGGGCTGTTCGACCGCGACCTGCGGTTCCTGCGGATCAACGAGCGGCTGGCGGAAATCAACGGCCTTTCGGTCGAGCAGCATCTGGGCCGAACAGCCTACGAAATCGTGCCCGATCTCGTGCCGCTGGCGGAGCCGCTGTTCCGGCGGGTGTTCGAAACCGGCGAGCCGATCCTGGGCAGCGAGCTGCGCGGCACCACGCCGAAGGCGCCGGGCGTCGAACGCCAGTGGATCGAGGATTTCTATCCGCTGAAGGGCGAGACCGGCGCGGTCGTAGCGGTCGGCGTGACGGTCCTGGAAGTCACCGACCGGAAGCGGGCCGAACGGGCCCTGCGCGACAGCGAGGAGCGGTTCCGCGCCTCGATCGAAACCATGCTGGATGCCTTCGGCATCTACACGGCGATCCGCGATCCGGCGGGCCGCATCACCGATTTCCGGATCGACTATGTCAACGCCGCCGCCTGCGCCGCCAACCGGATCAGCCGCGAACAGCAACTCGGCCGGGGTTTGTGCGAATTGCTGCCCGCCCATCGCAGATCCGGTCTGTTCGACCTCTATTGTCGGGTGGTCGAGACCGGCGACTCCTATGCCGGCGAGTCGGTCTTCTATCAGGATGTCTATGGCGGGGAGCGGCTGGAGCGGGTGTTCGACATCCGCGCCGCCAGGCTGGGCGACGGCTTCACCGCCGCCTGGCGCGACATCACCGAGCGCAAGCGCGCGGAGGCCGAGCTGGCCGCCCTGCTGGCGGAGAAGGAGGCGCTGCTGCGGCGGCAGGACATGCTGATCCGCGAGGTCAATCATCGCGTCAAGAACAGCCTGCAACTGGTGTCCAGCCTGCTCGGCGTGCAGAGCCTGCACCTCACCGACCCCGCCGCACGATTGCAGTTCCTGGAGGCGCAACGGCGGGTGCTGACCGTCGCCAAGATCCACGAGCAGCTCTATCGGCAGACCCAGTCCCCCGACCGCATTGCGTTCGGACCCTATCTGAAATCCCTGTGCGCGCATCTGGTCGAGGCCAGCCTTCAGGAGTCGCGCGACATCCGGGTCGAGGTCGCGGTCGATCAGGCCGATCTGCCGACCGATCAGGCGGTGCCGCTGGCCCTGATCGTCAACGAATTGCTGACCAACGCCATCAAATACGCCTTTGCCGGCGCGCCCGCGGGCACGGTGACCGTGACGTTCCGGGCCGGCCCCGACGGCCGCTGCTCGCTGACCGTGGCCGATGACGGCGTCGGCCTGCCGCCCGGTTTCGACCCGATGCGCAGCACCGGCCTGGGCATGAAGATCGTGACCGGGCTGGTCGGCCAGCTCGACGGCGACCTGACCGCCGACACCACCGCCCCCGGCACCCGCTTCACCGTGGCTTGGCGCCGCGGCGGGTAGATGCGGCGGCCGCGGTCACATTCTTGACTCCCCCGGCTCGACCGCCTCCAGATCGAAGGCCGCCTTGATCAGGGCGCGGGTGTAGGGGTCGCGGGGCGCCTCGAAGATCTGGTCGCGGCCGCCATGCTCGACCACCCGGCCGTCCTTCATCACCACCACCTCGTCGGACAGCGCGCGGACCACGCGCAGATCGTGGCTGATGAACAGGTAGGCCAGCCGGTGCCGCTCCTGCAGCTCGCGCAGCAGGTCGACGATCTGGGCCTGCACCGACATGTCGAGCGCCGAGGTCGGCTCGTCCAGCACCACGAAGCGGGGTTTCAGCACCATGGCGCGGGCGATCGC
>CAZTNV010000111.1:11180-11389 GCA_964615535.1 uncultured Mycobacteriaceae bacterium
CGGAGAATTCGTGCGGGTAGCGGTTGCGGCTGTCGGGATCGAGCCCGACCTCGCGCAGCACCTCGACGATGCGCTCGTCGCGTTCGGCCGCGCGCCCGCCGATGCCGTGGACCTTCAGCCCCTCCGCGACGATCTCCGCCACCGACAGCCGCGGGCTGAGCGAGCCGTAGGGGTCCTGGAACACGATCTGCATGTCGCGGCGCAGCGGG
>CAZTNV010000112.1:0-11373 GCA_964615535.1 uncultured Mycobacteriaceae bacterium
AATAGGCCATCCGCCGCCAGACCACGAAGCAGCCCAGCGGCCCCGCGACCGCCGCCACGCCGATGCCGCCCAGCAGGGCGCGCACCAGAAAGTCGTTCAGATCGATCGGTAGCGGGCTCATTGCGCGGTCGCGATCTCCGCTCCCGCCGCGCCGCAGCAGACTGCGGGAGCACCGTTGCGGATCGCCGATTCTGGAATGGCCATGGCCGTGCGCCGCCGCGGTTGCCGGATATCCGATTGATCGGGCTTTTTTTCACACGCCTAATGTTATACTATATCATAATGTCGTTCAAGTCGTACACAGGGCGCCGCCGGCCGGTCTCCGGACGGCGTCCCGCGCCCGATCCAATTCCTTCTTGCCGAAATCGAGGTAACGCGATGTCGCTGTCGAACGAATCCTGGCGTCCGGCTGTTCTTGGCCTGCTCTGCGCCCTGGGCCTGCTCGGAACTGCCCCCGCCCGGGCCGAAGCGCCGCGGGTGGTGGTCAGTATCGCGCCGATCCATTCGCTGGTGGCCGGCGTGATGGAGGGCGTCGGCACGCCGACCCTGCTGATCCAGGGTGCCGGCTCACCGCACAGCTATACGCTGCGGCCGTCCGAAGCGCAGGCTTTGCAACAGGCGGATGTGGTGTTCTGGGTGGGCGAGGAGCTCGAGACCTTTCTGGTCCGGCCGCTGGCCGCCCTGCCCGGCGGGGCCCATGCCGTGGCGCTGATCGATGCGCCGGGCATGCGGCTGCTGCCGGTGCGCGAAGGCGGCGCATGGGAGTCGCACGCTCACGGGGCCGAGAGCGATGCCGACCACGATCACGCCGACCACCATCACGGGGATGCTCACGATCACGGCCATGACCACGCTCATGATCATGCCGGGACTGCCGAGGCGCATGACCACGATCACGGCCATGCCGCCGCCGCGGCCGAAGGGCATGGCGCGGAGGATCACGATCACGGCGCACACGATGCCCATCTCTGGCTCGATCCCGAGAATGCCGGCGCGATCGTGCGGGCGGCGGCGGCGTCCCTGAGCGCGCGCGATCCGGCCAATGCCGGCGCCTACGCCGCCAATGCCACGCAGATCGAGGCCCGGCTCGACGGCCTGGAAGCCGAGCTGACCGCCGCGCTCGCCCCGGTGCGGACGGTGCCCTATGTCGTGTTCCACGATGCCTATCAGTATTTCGAGGACCGGTTCGGCCTGAACGCGGTCGGGACGATCACGGTCAGTCCGGAACGCGCGCCCGGCGCGCAGCGCCTCCAGGAGATCCGCCAGAAGATCCGCGAACTGGGCGCGCGCTGCGTGTTCAGCGAGCCGCAATTCGAACCCCGGCTGGTGGAGACCGTCACCGAAGGCCTCGCGGTGCGGCGCGGCGTGCTCGATCCGCTGGGCGCCGATCTTCCGAACGGACCCGATCACTATTTCGCTCTGCTTTCGGGCCTGGCGAACAGTCTCGGGGAGTGTCTGGGCGAGGGCTGAGATCACGCCGCGCCCGGCGTTCACGGCGGCGCAACCGGCGCGGCGCCGACCAGGGAGAAGCGCCAGACGGCGCCGATCCCGTCGGCCGGCTCGAACCGGACCGGGGCGGCATTGCCGACGAAATCGGGCACGTCGCCGATGCCGAGCCGCCGGCGCAGCACCCGCATGGTGCCGGCATGGGCGACCACCAGCGCGGGGGCCGGGCTGCGGATCGCGCTGAGCGCCGCCCAGGTCCGGGCGTCGAAATCGGTCAGGCTCTCGCCGCCCTCGGCAGTGATCGAGCGGTCGCGGATCAGGCTGAGCGGGCGGTTTTCGAGCACGCCCCAGTGCCGTTCGCAAAGGTCGTCGACGAAGGCGATCGGCAGGCCCAGAACCGCCGCCGCCGCCTGTGCCGTGTCGGCGGCGCGGCCGAGCGGGCTGGCGAAGATCGCCGCTATTCCGAGACCGGAGAGCAGCGCCGCGGCGGCCTCGGCCTGTGCCCGGCCCCGCTCGGTCAGCGGCGATTCCATGGCTCCGGCGATCAGCCCGGCGGCATTTGCGGCGCTCTCGCCATGCCGCATGAAATAGAACGGACCATTGAACAGCGACAGCTGCATGCCGATCACCCCGGTGCCGGATCGAATGTCGGGCCGCGGGTCGTCCCGGTTCCGAGTCGCGCCCGCTGCATGAGCGCTCTCGTGCGCAATCCCGGAGGCGAGTCCGTCCGATTGCCGGACTCGACAGCCGGCCGGGTCTGCAATAATTTCTTAATATTTCGGAGGAAACACCCCATCAGAAGGCCTCGTGATGAGCCATTCCCTTATGCGTCGTACCGTGGTTTCGGTGACCCTGGACAATCGGCCGGATTGCAACCGCCTGGACGAGGCGCTGTGCCCGCTGAAGCGGGACCTGCGGGTCATGGGCGTGCAGATCGAGCTGAAGGTGGCCGGAGAGGGAGCGCAATCCGGCGCCGCCCGGAAACCGTTCGGCATGTGACCGGCAGGGCGATCGGACCGGGGAACCCCGGTCCGATGCCGTGATGCGGCCTGGCGGCAGGGCATGAGGAGTGCCGGCGGATGCCGGGCACTCCTCAGCCGGCGATATCGATGCCGCTGAAGAAAAAGCCGATTTCGATTTTGGCATTGTCCTGGCTGTCGGAGCCGTGGACCGAATTGGCCTCGATCGACTCCGCGAAATCCTTGCGGATGGTGCCGGGAGCGGCGTTGGCCGGGTTGGTCGCGCCCATCACCTCGCGGTATTTGGTGACGGCGTTCTCGCCCTCCAGCACCTGCACCACCACCGGACCCGAGGTCATGAAGGTGACCAGATCGTTGAAGAACGCGCGCTCCGCATGCACCGAATAGAACTGTTCGGCCTGTTCGCGGCTGAGACGTATGCGGCGCTGCGCAATGATGCGCAGTCCGGAATCCTCGATCCGGGCGTTGATCTTGCCGGTGAGATTGCGGCGCGTGGCATCCGGCTTGATGATCGACAGGGTTCGTTCTAGGGCCATGGGAGTCCTCTGGGCCTTCTTGACGTATGCCGGGAGGCTTATACCGGTCCGGGCGAGGAGGGGCAACCATCGCGTCGCCTATCCGGCGCGACGTCCGGATAGCCGGTGCGGGGAGCCGCCGGGTCAGATTTCAGCCCGCCGGGTGCCATGGCCGGACGACGTGGTCGGCCCCGCCGGTGGCGGCGCGGCCCCGGATCACCTATCCCCGGCCGAGGCACCCGCAGGGTTCGGCTCATCCGGCGGATCGATCGCCGCGCGGAAGGCTGCCAGGTCCTGGAGAAGCCGCTCCGCCAGCGCCGCGGCGGCGGCGACCGCATCGCCGGCTTCACGGGGATCGAACAGGTCATAGCTCTTCATCGCCACATGGCGGAAGCGTCGAGTCTTGTCGGCCACCCGAAAGATCTCCGGCGACAGGATGGGCGGGCGGGTCGGTGTCCGGCGCGCAGCACGGCGGAGCAGGTCGCTGTGCCACGCCTCGCCGGTCGGCCGCTCCTCGCCCAGCAAGTCCAGGACGCGGATGAGACCCGACTCCAGCGAGGTGTAGCCGGATTGCATGGCATGCATCATCGCCATCACCGTCCGGTAGCCGGCCAGTCCTTCATCTTCATAGCCGCCCTCGGCATGAAGGGCGGCGGCGTTGCGGAAATGGAAGGCGGCTTTGGCGAAATCGTCTTCCACCTCGATCCAGCGGGCATCCGTCATCCGGTGATCTCCCGCGCCGTCGGCAGCACGGTGTCCCGAAACCGGACGGAACAGAGGCGGAGGGGGAGGATATCGGGACGAAGTCCCTCGCGCAGGAGGATGGCCTCGGCCTCCGTCCAGGCGGCATCCTCCGTCTCGGCCGGGAAATCCAGCAGCAGATCCACATCGCTGTCGGCGTGCCACCGGCCGCGGGCGACCGACCCGAACAGCAGATAACGCCCGCCGAGCCGCCGTGCGGTTGCCGCCAGCGCAGGCTCGGCGGCCTGGAGCCCCGCGGCCATCACCGCCACGGCGCGGCGCTTCCGTTCCGCAAGCGTCACATAAGGCACCCTGCCAATCCCCGCCGATTGCCGTCCCGCCAAGATCGCCGAGGTTCCTGGTCGCTGCAAGATTGGGTCGTTGGCGGAACGAGGAGACCCGGGAAGCCCCACGGACCCGCACTTCGTTGCCCGGTTCGGCCCCCTCGGTCGCGCAGGCCGCAGTTTCACGTTGGTCACCGATCATGTTTGGCCGCAGAAATCAATATTCATGAAAGGCTAAATGCACTTCTACTGACCATAACGCGAATCATCGGGGTCCCGCCATGAGCAAGCGATCCGCCACCCGCCTCGCGCCGCCGTTCCTGAAGGAGATCGGGCTGATCGAGGAGCGGATCGGCGCGGGCGACGAGTACCCGTTTTCGCTGCCTCTGGTGAAGAACCGTGCCCTGGCGATGCGGTTCGACCGGGCGGTGGCGCTGCTGGTGGGCGAGAATGGCACAGGCAAATCGACCATCCTCGAAGCGATCGCCGACAATGCCGGGTTCAACCTGCATGGCGGCAGCCGCGACCACCGGTTCCGCGCGGGGCAGGGCGAACGCGCGACGCTGGCTCGGGCGCTCCGGCTGTCCTGGCTCCCGAGGGTGACGCGTGGGTTCTTTTTCCGGTCGGAAACCTTCTTCGGCCTAGCCGACCACATTGATGAGATGGCCGCCTCGGCCGGCCCGATCGCCTATCAAACGTATGGCGAGAAGTCGCTGCACCAACAGTCGCATGGCGAGGCGTTCTTCGCCCTGTTCGCAAACCGGTTTACCGAACCTGGCCTGTATCTGCTGGACGAGCCGGAGGTCGCGCTGTCGCCGACCCGGATAATGGCGTTCCTGGTCCTGCTGCACGGCATGCAGCAGCGCAAGGATACTCAGGTGATCATCGCCACCCATTCCCCCCTGTTGATGGCGCTGCCCGGCGCCCAGATCCTGCACCTCCGCGACGACCGGATCGAGGAGGCCCGCTACACCGAGATCGAGCATTTCCGAATGATGCGCCGGTTTTTCCACGATCCGGAGCGGTTCATGCAGGATCTGCTGGCAGAAGAGTGATTTTATGGACGCGGTGCCCTCGGTTGGCGTCTGAAAACGATGATTGTTCTGTGTGGTGCGCCTTGTTTTCGAATTATAGGCTGAGCGAAGTGCTACCGAAATGAGTTGACGATCCAGACACCATGTGTCATGCAGCTATTGCAATCATTTGGAGTAGTGGCATGCCATGTCCAACACGATTCGCGTTCAATTCCGCATCCATCCGCCCCGGCGTTTGATCGACGGCCGGCATTCGGTGGTCGTCGAGGCGCCCGAACTGCTTGTTGAACCGGTGACGCTGTACGGTGAAACCGCTCATCAGGCGATGCAACTGGCACATCGCTTTACCAAGAGTTTTGGACCGTGCCCCTCCGTTACAGACCGAACGGGTTCCGGCGGGCCGGCCCAACCGAATGACGCTTCCGAAACCGCAACCGCATCGGCGGTGCCAACCTTGGGGGCAGCATTGGGAGCAGTCGGCGTTACTGCCGGCATTGCCGCCGCGTCGGACGGGCCGTTGCCCGTCGGCGACGTGGTTGCGGTGTTCATTCTAGTCGGTGCGGCTGTTGCGCATTATATTCTGGAATCACACCGAAACCAGGAACGGAGACGAGCTTGTGATGAGCAATTCGAGCGTGACAATGAGGTATGCCGCCAGCTTCCATCGCCCACCATTCGTGCCAAATGTTTTAGTTCGGCAATGGAGCGGTATGCGAACTGCTTGGCGGACCGGCGGATCCGTCGGCCGCTCGAAACAGAGTAGGTTCGATGTACGTCAGGACGCAACTTTACCTCTTTGACGGCTACGTTGACCAGGGTGGCACGTTGGAGCCGTTTCATGTCGAGATCACGCCGCCGAAGCGCTCTCCGTTGGGACCCAATGAGTATTATTGCGTCGTAACGGCGCCCTATTTTTTTGAACCTCCCACGCGGCTGATCGGGGAAGGTCCGGAGCAGGCGCAGGAATTGGCCTTTCGGTTCATCAACCGCTTCATCGACGACATCCGGTTGCTCGATCACAGGAAGCAGGTCTGCAAGGCGCTCCGTCCGTGACGGAGGCCTGAAGCGCTCGCCGCAGCCCTCTGGTCGCGGGCCGATTGGCTGGCACGCCGGTTCCGGGGTGCTGCATCCGCCCACCCTGCCGCTCCGCCCCCGCCCGTGCTATCTATCCGGCCATGCTGCAGATCAACGAGCTGACTTATCGCATTGCGGGGCGGCTGCTGTTCGACCGGGCGACGGTGGCGGTGGCGGAGGGGCATCGGGCCGGGCTGGTCGGGCCGAACGGCTCGGGCAAGACCACGCTGCTGCGCCTTATCGCCGGCGAGCTGCACACCGATGGCGGCGGCATTACCGTGCCCCAGCGCTGGCGGATCGGCGTGGTGGCGCAGGAGGCGCCGGGCGGCACGCTGAGCCTGCTCGACACCGTGCTGGCCGCCGATGCCGAGCGCGCCGCGCTGCTGGCCGAGTCCGCGACCGCCACCGATCCCCACCGGATCGCCGAGATCCACACGAGGCTGGCGGATATCGACGCCCATGCCGCGCCGGCCCGCGCCGCGGCGATCCTGGCCGGCCTGGGCTTCGATGCCGCGGCGCAGGCGCGGCCCTGTGCCGAGCTGTCGGGCGGCATGCGGATGCGGGTGGCGCTGGCCGCCACCCTGTTCACCCGGCCCGAACTGCTGCTGCTCGACGAGCCGACCAACCATCTCGATCTGGAAGCCACGATCTGGCTGGAGGAGTGGCTGAAATCCTACCCGCATACGATCCTGCTGGTCAGCCACGACCGCGACCTGCTCAACCACGTCGTCGACACCACGATCCATCTGGATCAGGGCCGGCTGGTCGCCTATGCCGGCAACTATGACCGGTTCGAGACCACGCGGCGGCTGAAGCTGGAGAACCAGGCCGCGGTCCAGGCCCGGCAGATGGCCCAGCGCAAGCACATGCAGGCGTTCATCGACCGGTTCCGCTACAAGGCGTCTAAGGCGCGCCAGGCGCAGAGCCGGATCAAGGCGCTGGAAAAGCTCGACCCGATCGTTGCGGTGGCGGCGCAGCACACGGTGTCGTTCGACTTTCCCCAGCCCGAGCCGCTGGCGCCGCCGCTGATCGCGCTGGACGGGGTGCAGGCCGGCTATGGCGAGCGGGTGGTGCTGCGCGGCTTGAGCCTGCGGATCGACATGGACGACCGCATCGCGCTGCTGGGCGCCAACGGCAACGGCAAATCCACCCTGGTCAAGCTGCTGGCCGGCCGGATCGCGCCGCTGGGCGGCCGGATCACCCGGTCGCCGAAGCTGAAGATCGGATACTTCGCGCAGCACCAGACCGACGAGCTCGATCCCGGCCTGACCGCGCTGGCCCAGGCCAAGGCCTGGATGAAGACCGTCACCGAGGAGAAGGTGCGCGCCCATCTCGGCCGGTTCGGCTTTCCCCAGGCGCGGGCCGAGACCCGGATCGCCGACATGTCGGGGGGCGAGAAGGCGCGGCTGCTGTTCGCGCTGATGACGCGGGAGGCGCCGCACCTGCTGCTGCTGGACGAGCCGACCAACCACCTGGACGTGGACAGCCGGCAGGCGCTGGTCGAGGCGCTGAATGCCTATGAGGGCGCGGTGGTGCTGATCACCCACGACCCGCACCTGATCGAGCTGGCCGCCGACCGGCTGTGGCTGGTGGCCGATGGCGGCTGCCGGGCGTTCGACGGCGATCTGGACGAATACCGCGGCCTGATCGCCGAGCAGCGCCGGGCGGAGCGCCGCGCCGCACGGGCGGAGAAATCCGCCGAACGGGCGCGCACCGACGGTCCCGATGCGGCCTCGCGCGCCGAACCCGCCTCGCGCAAGGACCAGCGCCGTGCCGCCGCGGAAACCCGCGCCGCGCTGGCGCCGCTGCGCAAACAGGCCCAGGACGCGGAAGCGCAGATCGCCCGCCTGCTGCGCGACAAGGCCGCCCTGGAACGCCGCCTGGCCGACCCCGCCCTCTACACCGGCCCGCCCGACCAGGTGACCGCGCTGCAGATCGAACTGCACGCCCTGGGCGAAAAACTGGCCGCGGCGGAGGAGACCTGGCTGACCGCCCAGGAGGCGATCGAGGCGGGGGGGTGAGGGCGGCAGGCACATCAATCCAAGCGGACCGGACCGGCACGAAAGATGGTTTCCGCTTGCGCGGGATGCGGCTTGTGCGTGAGGAGTCGGGAGCGAAATGCCATCTAGAGTGGTACTTAACCGACGCCGGCTAGCTGGCCGATCCCGGCTATTTCCGGTTCCGGCCTTACGAACAGTCCGACCGCGACGAGTTCCGCCGCAATCTGGGAAAAGCGGCCGCGGGCCGGAACTGCAACCCGCACGCTGGCGGAGCGGGTCGGCGCCCGTCTCTGCGCCCAGGGGCGGCGCCTGCTGGTGGTGCTCGACCGGTTCGCAGCACGCACCCGCAGCATCAGAAGATAATCAGGGCCATGGTCACCAGGGCGACAGCCTCAAGCCCGTCATCCATCTCGACGTCCGTGGGGACCGAATCCGAATCCACCAGGAACGCGATCGGCCTATTGCGGCCCTCGACGCACTTCCGAATCGTGTACTCCGACAGTCCGGCTCGGCTGCTCCGGACAACAAACGTTTCGCCGGGTCGTGGAGCCCGGTCGAGGTCGGAAACTCCGACGCACAACGCAACCCCGCTGGCGGGGAGCTTTCTCCCCATTCCGCCACCCCGTATCTCGAGGCCGAATATGGGGATGCCGGGGTAGCGGCGATCGTCACCGCGTATCGGCACCGTGTAACGCTGACCGGACTCCCACTCCAGGGATTCCCGCCAAACCCCAACCTCGACCGACCCTTTAACAGTGACCGGGGAACCGGACTCTGGAAGGTTGTCTGGCGGGGCGTTACCGAGGAGGGCTTCCGGCGAAGTGCCTAGCACTTTAGCGATGCTGCGCATCACGGCGTAAGACGGGCTACCCACACGTCCGTCGATCATATCCGAGATCGCGCGCGGATTTGCGCCGATCGCCACGGATAGCGCCCTGGCGCTTGGTTTTCCGTCGGCCGTGATACGCCTCAGGTTTCGGGCGAGCGCACCAATCTCGTCCAGCGTCAAACCGACCCGGCGACGCTCCCCTTCCTCTTTCGGTGACACTACAGTCCCTCCCACGCCTTTCAGCAATGCATGGACCACACTCTGCCCGAACTTCTGTGATAACGCCACAGGAATGTTTGTGATATACACACAAATGGTATTGAGGCATCATCCGCCAACGACCTGAAGAACAACTCTGATCGAGTGATAAATGCCACGATGCTCTCTCATGGCGTAGATCGCGGGCAGGCGTACCCGGCCGGTCGAGCGCATCAGGGTGGACCTTATCGGGTCGGACATCATGCCTGTCAGCGGCGCACTATCCGATCGGGTTAGCGACTTGATCGCCTTTGCACGGTATCCAAGAGAGGGGGCGTTTCCGTCGATCCGCGCAGAAGCAGTGAGCGATCGATATATACTCCCTTTCTACTGCCAGTCATGTATCTTCATTGTGTGAGAAATCTGCTCGTGAAGGTCATTGCAGTGCCAACAATGGGGGACAGAGCACACAGATCGGCTGCCGGATTGCCTGATTGGGTGCAGCGATGGCGTGGTATGATTAAGGGTCTCATCGAGAAGCAAGGGCGATCGGGGGCGCGAACGCACTGACGAACTGGCCACTGTCGCGTCGCGGAACATGCAGTCCAAGACTGGTGCCGAGATGAGTGCGACGACAACGGTGCGCCGAAACCTCCGGTGAAGCCGAAGATGGACGTCCTCATGGAGGCGTACAGCCCGTCGCCCCTCAAAGAGATCCTTGGGCCGGAGCATCACCGCCCTCCAGGATCTTAATGTCTCCAATACCGGCGTGACTGACCTGGAGCCGCTGCGCCAACTCACGGCCCTACAGTGGCTCAATCTCACTGGCACCCGTGTAGCCGATACCTCTCCCGTCCGCGACATCCCCGGCATCACGATTCTCGGGCCGTAGCCGGCGCTTTACCGCAGTCCGAAGCGGCCGGGGCACGCATGTCCGCGCATGCGGATTCACGGGCGACCGCGTCGCGCCCGGCGTAGACTGGCGGTCGCGGAGAGATCAAGCGAACCGGGGCAGGCGTGGATCAAACGAAATCCGTGGCGCCGCAACCCACGAGCGCCGCTTTACCAAAGCGCCGCCGGCCCCGCGCCGCCCTGGCCGCGCTGGCGTTCGTCGCCGTTCTCGCCGCCCTGGCGGCCGGGCTGGATTGGCTCTATCCGCCGGCGCTCGGGCGGTATCTGGAGGCGCGGTCGGTGCTGGTGCGGGACCGCGAGGGGCGGATTCTGCGGGGGTTTACGGCGGCGGACGGGATCTGGCGGCTGCCGGTCGAGCCGGAGGCGGTGTCGCCGCTCTATCGCGACATGCTGATCGCCTATGAGGACCGGCGGTTCCGGAGCCATCCCGGCGTCGATCCGCTGGCGCTGGTCCGCGCGCTGGGGCAATGGGCGGCGCAGGGGCGGCCGGTGTCGGGCGCCTCGACCCTGACCATGCAGACCGCGCGGCTGCTGGAGCCGCGGCCGCGCACGCTGCTGTCGAAGCTGATCGAGATGGCGCGGGCGGTGCAGCTCGAATGGCATTTCTCCAAGGATGACATCCTGGCGATGTACCTGACCCTGGCGCCCTATGGCGGCAATCTGGAAGGGGTGCGGATGGCGTCGCTGGCGTGGTTCGGGCGCGAGCCGGACCGTTTGTCGGCGGGGGAGGCGGCGCTGCTGGTGGCCCTGCCGCAATCGCCCAACCGACACCGGCCCGACCGCGCGCCCGAGGCCGCCCGCGCCGCCCGCGACCGGGTGCTGACCCGGCTGGCCGGGCAGGGGGTGCTGCCGGCCGGGCTGGCGGCGGAGGGCCTGCGCGAGCCGCTGCCCGCGCTGCGCCGCGCGCTGCCGTTCCACGCGCCGCATCTGGCCGAAGCCCTGGCCGCCCGCGCCGTGTCGGGCGGCGTGGGGGCCGGATCGGGCGGCGGCGAGATCGCCACGCTGATCGACGGCACGCTCCAGCGCAGCCTGGAGGGGCTGGCGCGGCGCGCGCTGACCGGGCTGGCGCCGACCGCCAATCTGGCGATCGTGGTGGTGGAGACCCGCAGCCGCGCCGTGATCGCCCATCTCGGCTCGGCGGACTATCGGGCGCTGCAGCGGTTCGGGCCGATCGACCTGTCGCGGGCGGTGCGCTCGCCCGGCTCGACGCTCAAGCCGTTCATCTACGGTTTGGGCTTCGAGGAGGCGCTGATCCATCCCGAAACCATCCTGCCCGACATCCGGCTGCGCTTCGGCGGGTACAGCCCGACCAATTTCGACTCGGCCTTTGCCGGGGAGGTCACGGTGCGCGAGGCGCTGC
>CAZTNV010000113.1:0-11187 GCA_964615535.1 uncultured Mycobacteriaceae bacterium
CAATCGGGACTATTTCCGGTTCTACGTCGATGCCCTGCTCGATCAGTATCCGACCTTGACCACCCTGCTGCCGCTGGCGGCGATCCTGGCCGTGATCGGGCGGCCGCGGGCCGGCGGTCTGGCCCTGTGCATTTTCGGGACGGTGCTGGTCCTGCTGTCGTTCGGCGGCATGAAGGAGGAGCGCTACATCGCCTTCGCCATGCCCTGGTTCTGCATCCTGTGGGGCATCGCCCTGGCGCAACTGGTTCCGGCGTTCCGATACCTGGCGGCCGCGCTCGACCGGACCGTCGGCAGCGCCGCGTCGCTGGCGCCGGGTGCGCCGCCGCGCCGGCTGATCACCGGGGCCGTGCTGGCGGGCGGCGCGACGGTGGTGCTGCTCCTCAATCCGGCGGTTCCCGGCGCGGTCAAGATGCTGGACCGCGGCGTGGAGCTGACGCGCGGCGGGCAGTTCGCGGCGGCACGGGCGCGGTTGGAGCCGCTTCTGACCAGCGCCGCC
Source organism: uncultured Mycobacteriaceae bacterium (assembly GCA_964615535.1). Lineage (GTDB taxonomy): Bacteria > Pseudomonadota > Alphaproteobacteria > DSM-16000 > Inquilinaceae > CAZTNV01. The sequence continues at coordinate 497 of CAZTNV010000113.1, forward strand.
GTGGTGATCGCCACCGACGATCTGATGGCGCTCTACCACCTCGGCCGCTATGACGTGGTGATCCTGCCCAGCCGGCTGTCCGAAAGCCCGAACAGCGACCGATCGGAGTTCACGATCGACCGCCGAACCGGTCGGCCGGTGATCACCACGGCGGACTCGCTGGCCCTGGTTCTGGACTGTACGCCGAACGGCCTGTTCGTCAGCGAGGAACGGGGATGGCGAACCCAGATCCGGCAGATCCCCGGCGCCGCCGAGGTTCTGGCCGCGCGCGCCCAGCCGGTCGAAGTGCCGCAATGGGAGCCGTTCTTCGCCTATCGCTGGGACAATCACGGCCCGCCGCCGGGCGCCGCGTGCGACCGCCTGCCGCCCGGTCTCAGGCCGGGACAGCAGGCCCAGCCGGGGGGCACAGCCGCGATCGCCGATCGGGTGCGATAGGGCGCGGCGCCCGGCGCGGCCCTGCGCGCCGGACGCCGGCCTATGTCAAGAGACGGCCGAAGCCGGTCCGGAACCGACCGCCCGCATCTGGGGCTCAGAGGCCATGGCGGCCGACCCCAGCTTCACGAGGGGGCGCTCGGCAACGTCCCGATCCGTGCCGCCGATGATCCGGTCGATGCGGTACTCCTGGAGTTCCTTCGAGTTGACGAAAATGATCATTTCGCCGATCAGGCCGACCGACACGATCTGGATGCCCAGCACCATCAGGAGACTGCCGATCAGCAGCAGCGGCCGGTCGCCCAGGGCAACCCCGAACACCAGCCGTTCGATCACCACGGTGGTCACCAGGACCGTCCCGACCAGCAGCACGATGATCCCGACCATGCCGAAAAAGCGCAACGGCTTGGTCAGGAACTTGATCAGCATGACCATCGACAGAATGTCCAGCAGGCGCCGGACATAGATTCCGGGGGAATAGACCCGCGGATAGGCGTCCTCGCGGGCCTGGGTCACGGGGATCTCGATCACCTTGAAGCCCTGCCGGACGGCGATCAGCGGCATGAACCGGTGCTGGTCGGCGTAGATCTTGACCTCGTCGATCACGCGCCGGTGAAAGGCCCGCACGCCGCAGCCGAGATCGTTGAACGGCGTGTCGAGAAACAGCCGCATCAGCCAGTGGAAGGCCCGCGACTGGAGCTGGTTCAACGCCGAATCCCGCCGCGGCTGTCGCCGCGCCACCACCATGTCGGCACTGCCCAGCGCCGAGATCAGACGCGGGATCTCGTCCCCCGAAACCTGAAGATAGGGCGGCAGCGTCAGCAGGATCGCGCCCGACGAATGGTCGAAACCGGCCGAGAGGGCCGCCGACTCGCCATACCATTTGGCAAAGGAAATGATCTTGATCGGCTCGCCGCGCGCCCGCAACGCCGCAAGCTCCGCCTCGACCTTGGGAAACTCGCCATCCAGGCTGTAGATGACCTCGAACGACCTGCCGGTCGCCTCCAGCCCCCGCTTGTAGGCGGCATAAACGCGGCCGACATCGTCGAAGCGCTTGGTCACCGGAATGATAACGGAGATCTCAGGCGTCGAAGTCATGGCTGGTCCTTGATGTCGTCCCGAGGCGCAGTGACCGTCGTTTGGGCAGCGACGCGGACGTAATGGGCGGTCCTGGTCTTGCCGGTCTTGAAGATCAGGTTGGCCAGATATCCCAGGAACAGCAGAAAGATGGTCAGCATGCCGAACAGCATCGACATGCCGAGAAATCCGATTCCCCTCGTCTCGGGGCCGTCCAGAACCGTCATCAGCAGGAAAAACAGACTGAGGCCGGCCGACAGCATCGTCAGGCTCGACACCCAGAGAAATGGCCGCTCGAAAAACGTCAGGATCGTCTTGATCAGCAACAGATCCAGCAGGACCTTGTAGATTCGGGAAATCCCGTATTTCGACGTGCCGAACTTGCGCGGATGATGGCGCACTTCCAGTTCCGCCATGCGCGCGCCGCCCAGCGACATCATCGCCGGGATGAACCGGTGCATTTCATTGTAGAAGGGGGTCTTCTTGATCAGATCGGCGCGGTAGGCCTTCAGCGAGCAGCCATTGTCCTTGACCGCGATTCCGGTAACTTTGGAAATCAGACGATTGGCGATCATGGATGGCAGTACGCGGGAAAAATACTTGTCCTGGCGCCGGCGCCGCCAGCCGACGACCAGTTGATACCCTTCGTTGATCTTTTCGATGAAGCGGGGAATATCGGCCGGGTCGTTCTGCAAATCCCCGTCCATGGTGATCAGGATTTCACCCCGTGCGGTATCGATGCCGGCGGCCATGGCGGGGGTCTGGCCGTAATTGCGGCGCAGCTTGATGACCCGGACCCGCGAATCGGCCTCGGCCAAGGCGGCTGCGCGGGCCAGGGTGCCATCGCGGCTGCCGTCGTCGACGAACAGGATCTCGAACTCCAGCCCGAGCGGTTCGACCGCGGCAATGATCGCCTCGCAGAGCGGGCCGACGCTGTCCTCTTCGTTGAATACGGGGACGATGATGGAGAGCAGCGGATTGCCACGTGTTGCGCTTTGGATTGTTCCGACGATCGTGGACTCGCTGCTCGGCGGCCGTGTGCCAGCCTCCCCAAGCCTGGTCATCAAGCGCGTCCCCTTGCGGCGGGCGGCGAGTGCCCGGTGGCAACCCTCGACCGGTCCTGCACCGCGGCGTGAGTGGCAACAGAAAGGACCCGTGCCGAATCGCACAGGCCATCCATCGGAATGAACAATAACGCTACCCTGCACAAAACCTGATCGGTCCTCTTGACCAAGTGCTCAGAATCGAGTTTTGTCTTTGCTTCTCGCCGTGACTCAGCAATGCCGATTGTCACATAGAATTCTTGTGACTTGCGTCAATCACGCAACTGTTCATCTCTTCGATGATCAGCAGACCGACTCTGCCATCAACCGTTCCGAAAATCTGCTAGACTGAAGCCGGTCTTGGTGCCAGCAGGTCGACCCAAGAATTAATCATTATGGCGCCGGCTTGACGCCGTTTTCAGGGTTCGGGAATGGACGATGACGCTCAACGGTGGCGATCGAGCCAGGCAGTGAGCGCGATCAGGCGGGCCGGCGCCTGGGCGTCGCCGGCTTCGGCGGCGCGGCGGTACCAGTCGAGCGCCCTGACCGGGTCCGCGACCGCGGTCTGAAGCCCGGCTTCAGCGAGATAGAGCGGGTCGTAGGTCTTGCCGATCGCCAGGGCGGACCGGGCATGGCCGCGGGCCGCGGCCAACTGGTGGAACAGCCGCCCCGACACCAGATCGCCGGCCGCGATCAGCTCGTCGCCGCGCGCCGCCAGCCGCTCGGTTTCCGACGAGGCGGGGGGCGGTGGCGCCGCATCCTGGACTGCTGCCGGGTCGGCCCCGGGCGGGTCGGAGACGGGAGCGGTTTCGGCCGATGACGCAGCGCCCTCCGGCGGGCGGATCGGATTTGGGACCGGGGTCTCTCCGGCATTCGCTGCCGCAGTTTCCGGGCGGGCGCTGCCGAGCTGTGCGGCCCACTCGGCTGCTTGGGGCAGGACGATATTCTGCAGAATCAGGGCCGCGGCGACGAGCCCGGCCAGACCGGCAACCGGGAGGCCGACCGAGCGGATCGCGCGGCGGCGCGGCGGCGGGGGTTCCGGCGATCCGGCGCGGCGGACGAATGCCGGGCCGGCGGCCCCTGCCCGGGCCGGGCGCACCTCCAACGGTGCCCGGTGCTCCGGCTCGAAGCCGGCCGGGACGAGCTGGACCAGGCGGGGATGGACGGCTGGTTCAATCCCGGCTTCAGGCGGGATACCCGGCGCGGCCGGCGGTATTGCCGCTCGCGACGGCCGAGTCCGCCGGATCAGGCCACCCTTCCGCGCGGCGGGGGGCGGATGCGGGATCGGCATGGTCGCCGGCGCCCTGGCCGGCCGGGCGGCCGCGGCAACCCTCGGCACCGCGCGCGCGACCACTTCGATCGTCCGCGGCGTGTCGGCACCGGTATCGCCCGGCCGGCCAGGGTGCGTCGGGCCGGAAACCGGGTGATCCGGCCGAGGCGCGAGTTGCGGCGCACACTCCTGCACGGCCTGCTCGATCAGGCCGCTCGGCACCACGCCCAGCGATTCGGCTCGTGCAAGGCGAAGCGCGGTGCGGCAGATCAGGTCGATGGACCGCGGAATGCCCCGGGTCGCCTCGGCCAGCGTCCGGATCGCCTGGGGCGTGAACGCGGATTCGAGCCGCAGGCCCGCCCGCGCCAGCCGATGGGCGAGATAGGGGCCGATCTCGTCCGGTTCCAACGCGCCGAGTCGGAGCACCATCGGCGTCTCGCGCCAGGACTGCAGCCCGGCGCCGATCCACCGCGCGACGAGATCGGCGGGACCGGCAAGGATGGTCTGCACCAGCCAGGGCGGATCGCGCCCCCGGTCGCCCCCGCCATCGCCGCGCAGATCGGCCAGCAGGGGCAGATGGCGCACCAGTTCGGGGCTGAGATTTGCGCCGTCATCGATCGGCAGCAGTGCCGTGCTCCCGGCCATGGACCGGGCCTCCAGCGCGGCGCGGAGCCGCCCGATCAGCTCCATCCCGGACGGGCCGGCCGCCGCGACACCCGCCTCGCGGGACATCTGGTCGATCAGCCCGTCGAAGGACTGTCCGGGCAGCGGTGTCGAGAATGTCAGGCAACCGTCGCACCGCAGCCGCCGCGCCAGCGCGCCCAGCACGGTCGTCTTCCCGATGCCCGGCGCGCCGGCCAGAACGATGGCGCCGCGACGATCAAGCACATGACGGCGCAGCAGCGACACCGCGCCATCGAAGGCGGCGCTCGGGAAGGCGTCGTCCGGATCGGCCAGCGGTCCGAATGCATCTTCGGGAAGGTCGTAACGGTCCGGTTCCATCGCAATCCGGCCTTTGGGGTCGGAGAAACGGCCGGCAATCGCGTGCGCCGGCAGGCGACTCTCGTCCATGAACTATGGGCGGCCCGCACCGCCCTGCAAAGGCACGGCGTTCGGATCGGGGGGCAATCGCGTACCGGGGACGGCCGCCGCCCTTGCCCGCGGGCGGCGAGCGGACGACACTGCCGGCCGCGACTCAACCGGATCACGCCATGCCTCACCCGACTCTGCCGGCCCGACCGACGATCGCCTGCGCGCTGCTCCTGCTGCTCGCAATGGCCGGCCCTGCCACGGCCCAGGTCGCGGCCGAGGAGATCGCCTTCACCCATGGCATCGCGATGCATGGCGAGCCGCGTTATCCGGCGGATTTCCGGCATTTCGTCTATGCCGATCCGGCGGCGCCCAGGGGCGGCGAGCTGGTTCAGACGGTGCTGGGCTCGTTCGACACGCTGAATCCGTTCATCGTGATGGGCACCGCGGCGGCGGGGGTGCGCGGCTATCATTTCGCCAGCCTGATGGCGCGCTCCTGGGACGAACCGTTCACCCTGTATCCCTACGTCGCCGCCGCAGTCGCGACCCCGCCCGACCGGCGCTGGGTGGCGTTCCGGCTGAACCCGGCGGCGCGGTTCCACGACGGCACGCCGATCACCGTCGACGACGTCGTCTTCACCATGGAGACGCTGCGCCGCGACGGCCTGCCCGGCTTCCGTCGCAATTACGAGCGGATCGCCGCGGTCGAGCGGCTGGGCGAGGACGGCGTGCGGTTCCACTTCACCGCCGAGGCCGACCGCGAGACGCCGCTGATCATCGGGCTGATGCCGATCCTCAGCCGGGCCTATTACGCCGAACGGCCGTTCGACCGCACCGCGCTGGACATACCCCTGGGCAGCGGACCCTACCGGATTGCCGAGGTCGATCCCGGCCGCCGCATCGCCTTCGAGCGGGTGCGCGACTGGTGGGCCGCCGATCTGCCGGCGTTCCGCGGCATCAACAATTTCGACCGGCTGCGCTTCGACTATTACCGCGACGCCACCGTGGCGTTCGAGGCGTTCAAGGTCGGCCACGCCAATTTCCGGCGCGAGCCGATCGGGGAGCGCTGGGCCACCGCCTATGACTTCCCCGGCGCGATCGATGGCAGGGTCAGCCGGCTGGCGCTGCCGCACAACCGGCCTTCGGGCATGCGCGGCTTCGTGTTCAACACCCGCCGGCCGGTCTTCGCCGATGCGCGGGTGCGCGAGGCGCTGACCCTGGTGTTCGATTTCGACTGGATCAACCGGACCCTGCTTTACGGCCAGTACCGCCGCATCACCAGCATGTTCACCGGTTCGGATCTGGCCGCCACCGGTCTGCCCGCGGGTGCGGAGCTGGCCTTGCTGGAGCGGTTCCGCGGCGGGGTGCCCGACGCGCTGTTCTCCCGGCCGCCGGCCCTGGCGGAGGCGGAAGGCGGCGGCGATGCCCGCCATACCCTGCGCGCCGCGTTCGAACTGCTGGGCGAGGCGGGCTGGGAGATCCGCAATGGCCGGCTGGTCGATCGCGCGACCGGCGCGCCTTTCGCCTTTGAAATTCTGCTGCGCGACGCGGCCGACGAACGGATCGCGCTGGCCTATGCCGATCCGCTGCGCCGGCTGGGCATCGCGGTGTCGGTGCGCACGGTCGATACCGCGCAATACACAGCGCGCACCGACACCTACGATTTCGACATGATCATCAACGCCTGGAACGTCACCTTCTCGCCCGGCGCCGAGCAGGATTTCTACTGGGGCAGCCGCTCGGCCGATATCGAGGGCACCCGCAACTATGCCGGGGTGCGCGATCCGGTGGTGGACGCGCTGATCGCGGAGCTGGCCGACGCCCGCGATCCGGAAAGCCTGACCGCCGCGGCCCGTGCGCTCGACCGGGTGCTGCTGTGGGGCCGCTACACCGTGCCGCTTTATTACCTCAACCGCGACCTGTTCGCGTGGTGGGGCGATCTTGGCCGGGTGGAGGACGTCACGCCGATCTACGGCACGGTGGTCGAGGCGTGGTGGGTGAATCGCTGATCCGAACTTCTCACTTTTTGGTAGCGGACAGGGCCGGTTTCCCGGAACTTTCCGTGCGGCGGGATGTTGAGAGTCATCATGTCGCCGCTGCCCCGTGCCGATCGGGCCCGCGCCCATCGGGATGGCGCGACCGGCACGCCCGAAAGGATGAGGAGTCCCGCCATGGTCCGCCCCGGTTCGTTTGCCCTCCCGCTGGCGCTGGCCGGACTCGCCGCGGCCGGGGCGGTCCTGATGGCGCGGCGGGTCGCGCCGAAGAATGGCTGGATGCCGGCGCCCGGCGGGCCCAGGGAGATGACCACCCGCATGCTCGCCGCCGGGTCGCGGCTGCTGCAGGGATCCTGGCCGCTCGACGGGTTCGACATTTACCTAGTCGGTTTCCATCCGATGAAGGACGACCCGCACCACCAGATGGAAGCGCATCATTTCTGCCGTCAGGTGACCGAGGATTTCACCGAATGCGTGCTGTTCGACGGCAACACCGATGACGCCAACCTGATCGGCATCGAATACATCATTTCCGAACGGCTGTTCGAACGCCTGCCGGAAGAGGAGCGCCAATACTGGCATCCGCACAATGGCGAGATCCTGTCCGGCCAGCTCGTGGCGCCGGGTCTGCCGGACATCGCCGAGCACATGCTGATGCGGCACAAGATGAACAGCTACGGCAAGACCTGGCATGCCTGGGATACCGGCAACGGCGAACAGCCGGGCGATCCGCTGCCGCGGGGCGAGGCCAGGCTGATGTGGTCGTTCAACCGGCTGGGCGAGGCGCGCGACTGGCTGATCCGGCAGCGCGACGAGCGCATGGGCATCGACACCGAGGACCGGCGCCGGCAGCGGCAGGATCTGGTGGCGCTCGCCCATTCCCAATCCGGGGTCGACGCACTGAAGGGCCGCTTCGGCGGCCCGACGCGGGACCTGCCCGGGGTGCGCGACGCCCGATACCTGGCCTCGGCGGAATGACCCGAAACCGCCGGCCGGCCCACGGCGGAGCGCGCTGTGGACCGGCCGGCGGGCGCGGTCAGCGATAGGCCTGGGCAATGGTCTCGTAGGTGCCGTCCGCGCGCAGGGCCTGGAGGGCCGCGTTGAGCCGGCCGATCAGGGCCTCATCGACGCCGGGATTGCAGGCCAGCCCCATCTCGGTGCTCCGGAAGGTATGGATCGCGCGCAAGCCCTCGACGCCCTCCTGCTGCGCGAGATAGGGGCCGAGCTGGCTGCCCGTGGCCCACAGATCGATCCGGCCGCCGGTCAGCTTGCGCACATTGAGCCGGTCCTCGGCGACGGCATCGACCGTGAAGCCCTGCTGGGTCAGGAACACCTGGACCGCATCGCCCTGATAACCGCCGATCCGGTACTGCCGGGCATCGTCCAGCGAGGCGACGGCGATGGTCGAGCCGGGCGCCGCGAACAGCACCCAGTCATTGTTGACCAGCGGGCCGACCCATCGGAACAGCGGCTGGCGCTCCTCGGTCACGGTGGTCGAGAACACGCAGGTATCGGTCTGGTTCAGGGCGGCCTGATAGGCGCGCTGCCAGGGTAGCGGATCGATGCGGTACGCGACCCCGGCGCGGTCCATCACCGCCTTGACCAGATCGGTCGCCAGCCCGGTGAAGGTGCGGGTCTGGGTATCGGTGTAGTTGAACGGCGGATACTCCTCGGTGGTCAGCCGCAGGGTCTGAGCCTCGGCCGGGCCGGCGATGGCGGCCAGGGCAAAGGCGGCGGCGAAAAGGCCGTGGCGTGCAGTCCGGGTCATGTCTCGGTCTCCCTTGGTTGAAGGCGATGGCGCACCGGAGGAACGTCAGGCGGCCCGCAGCTTGGCGATGAAGCGTTCGACCACCTGGCGCAGCGTGTCGGACTGGTCCGCCAGCCGGCCGGTGGCGGTCAGCATGTCGCTCGCCGCGGCCCTGGTTTCCGACGCCGCGCGCGTGATCCCCGCGATGTGCCGGGATGCCGCGCCGGTGCCGTCGGAGGCGTCCTGGACGCTGCGGGCGATCTCGCGCGTGGCGGTCCCCTGTTCCTGAACGGCGGCGGCGATGCCCGAGGCGATCTCGCTGATCTGCCGGATCGTTTGGGTAATGCCGCCGATCGCCTCCGCGGCCTCGCCGGTCTGGGTCTGAATGCCGGCGATCTGGCCGGTGATCTCCCTGGTCGCCTGGGCCGCCTGGGTCGCCAGCGATTTGACCTCGCCGGCCACCACGGCGAAGCCCTTGCCCGCCGCGCCGGCCCGCGCCGCCTCGATGGTCGCGTTCAGCGCCAGCAGGTTGACCTGACCGGCAATATCCTCAATCAGCCTGGTGACGCCCCCGATCGCTTCGGCCGACCGGCTCAGCCGTTCCATGGCGGCACCGGTCCGATCGGCCTGTTCGACGCCGCTCAGGGCGATCCGCACCGAGTCTTCGATTTGCCGGTTGATCTCGTCGATGGCTGCGGCAAGTTGCTGCGCCGAGCCGGCGACGTTGTGCACGTTCGCCGACGCGCCGGCGACGGCGGCGCCGACGGTCGCCGATTGGTGATCGGTCTGCTCCGCGGTCGCCGCCATCGACTGGGCCGAGCGCTGCATCTCGACCGCCGCCGCGGCCACGCTTTCGACGACGGTATGGACGCCGCTGCCGAAATCGCCGGCAAGGTCGAGAATGGCGACGCGCCTTTGCTGCTCGGCGAGATTGCGCCCGGCGTCCTGCTCGGCGCGCAGCCGGTCCATCTCGACCGCGTTGTGCTTGAAGATTTGAACCGCGCGGGCGATGGCGCCGATTTCGTCGCGCCGCCCGGAACAGGGAATGTCGATGGTCAGATCGTTTTCCGCCAGGCGCGCGATCACCCGGGTCAGCCGGGTCAGCGGGCCGGTGATCCGCCCGATGGCGAACACCAGCGTGGCTGCGATCACCACGATGACGATGAAGAACTGGCCGATGCCGTAGATCAGGGCCTCCTGCCAGCGCCGGTCGGCGGTCTGGTGGCCGAGCACCAGCGTCAGCTCGCCGATCGGTGCCGGCTGATCGGCATGGCGAACCGGAACGGTGACCCGCGTCCCGTGGTCGATGTCGCCATCGACCCGCTCGGTGACGCGGTTGCCCTGGTCGTCGATCAGCCAGGCCCCGGCGAAATCGGGGTCCGCGGCCAGGGCCAGAACCGAATCCCGGATCTGAGGGGCATCGAGATTCCACAGCGGCAGGGCCAGCGCCGCCGCCTGGAGCTCGGCGGTTCGCTGGGCGCGGATCGCCAGGGCTTCCTGCTGGATCAGCGCCTCACGCGACAGCCCGGCGGCCAGCGCGATCAGCATAACCACCGCGATCGCGGCGACGACCGAGATCAGCAGTGCAGTCCGAATGCCGCGAAACCGCTTGCGGAAGCCATCCATGACGTCCTACCCGCACAGCCAAGACCGAATCCGGAGTCCCGCCCTTGTGACGCAAGCAGATGCAGCGGTTTGCCCGTCATGCCGCCGGTTCCGGGTTGTCTGTCGGGACCTGATCGCGGCCGGGCAAGACCTTGCGGCAGAACTGCGAGCGCCAGAACACGCGGCAACTTGGCCAAAGCGGGCTTAACAACTCGTTGACGACGTCGACTCACCGGAAATTTCACGTTTCCGTTATGGAAACGGCAACGCCGCCAGTAGAAATGGCACCCGCGGTTGACATGGTTGCCGCCCATCCGACCACCTTTGCGGCCGGTTGGCGCACGCCGCCCCACCGATCCCGCCATTGGCCGGAACCGTTGAGGCTGCGCGATTCGCTCAGAGGGATGAACCGCGGCTAGCTTCCGAGCTTCCGCGCCAGCAGGGCGGCCAGATCGGTCTCGGGCCGGGCGCCGAAATGGCCGATCACCTCGGCG
>CAZTNV010000114.1:0-11160 GCA_964615535.1 uncultured Mycobacteriaceae bacterium
GCCCCGACGGATAGGGGAACATCTCCAGCACATAGTATTTCGGCCGCGCCGGGTCTTCCGACGCGGTAAAGCAGCCGCGCTCGGCCCAAACGGCCTGCCACTTGGCTTCGGTCTCTCGGAACGGATAGCGGGACATGAGTGGTACACCAAAAAACCACCAGGGCACGAGGACACGGAGGAGGCGGAAAGCACCGCCGGGACCTTATAGGGCCTTTGTGCCTTGGTGTCTTCGTGGTTCCAACTTCATTGCGGCGCCTGGCCGACGCGGAGTTCGCGGGCGCGGGTGAGGATCGTTTCCTCCAGCGCCGCCGCGGTGCCCGGTGCCACCGGGGCATCGGTCCAGCTCCCGCTGCCGTCGCGGACCTGGCGGAACACGGCCGCCCGGACCCCGTCGGAGCGGAGCTGGCGGTCCAGAATATGGATATTGACCTTGAATCGCTCGTCCGGCGAGGCGGCCAGCGAATGCCAGTCGGTCAGGATCACGCCGCCGAACGGGTCGGCCGAGGCGATCGGCATGAACGACACGGTATCGAGCGAGGCGCGCCACAGAAAGCTGTTCACGCCGATGCCGGCTTCCCCCGGCTGATCGGCCCGGTTGCCGCCGAACAGCACCAGGCCGCCCTCTCCGAACAGGCTGCCGCGCTGCTGCGCCGCCTGCTCCTCGGCCGACAGCAACGGCTCGCGCGCCGGGCCGCCCAGGGCGCTACCGATGGATGAGGACGTGGAGCCGCATCCGGCCAGCGCCGGACCCAGGCCCACAAGGCACGCCAACGCGACGCCTTTCATGCGAACTGATCCATTCATGGCGGGCATAAAAGCGAAAAAACGGGGATGGCGCAAGGCCATCCCCGCTGACAAGGAGCGAAGGACCGGATCAGAACGAGAAGGTGACGCCCAGGACGCCGACCACGCCCTCGTTGGAGAAGTCGGTCACGCCGGTGATCCCGGAATCCGAGATGAACACGCTCTCGTTGTCGAAGTACACGACGCTGGCATACGGGGTCAGGCCCGGCGCCAGGCTGTAGGTCATGCCGCCGCCGACGACATAGCTGGTCGCGGTGTCGCGGGTGCCGAACCCGGCCGGGATGCCCGCGGCGATCGCGGCCGCCGAGCCGACCGGACGGTCAACCGCACCAATCGGATCGCCATCGACCTGGTAGTAGCCGATGCTGAAGTTCCACGGACCAGCGGTGTAGCCGCCGCCGACGCCCCAGGAGGTCAGGCCGTCGGTCGCGCCGGTCGCGATCGCCGACTGGCGGAAGCCGCCCTCGCCGTGATCCTGATAGAAGCCGCTGAGGGTGAACCCGCCATAGCCCACCAGACCACCGATTCGCCATTCGGTGACGTCTTCGCGCTCGACGCCGATCCCGGCATCCTCGGCATTGGCGAAGTTCACGCCGCCGGAAATGCCGAGCCGGACGCCGCTGAACTCGCCGCGGTACTGCAGACCGAACGACACGACGTCGCTGAAGCCGGCATTGTCCTCGTCCAGGTCAGCCGTGCGCTCGAAGCCCTGGGTGGTCGGGGCATAGGTCAGACCGACGCTGAGGCTGCCGAAGCCGAGGCCCTGATAGTTGTTCAGCAGGTAGCTGATGCCCGAGGGATGACCGGAATTGTCGCGGGTGAGGATCGAGTTGTTGAAGCTCGACGCCGCGCTGAAGCCGCCGGGGGTGCTGGAGATATAGCGGTCCCAGTTGCCGTCGACGCTGATGCCGGAGCTCGGCACGTCGAAGTTCAGCACGTTGTAAACGATCGGCGATTCGCCGGCACGCACCTCGCCCCACGAGCCGCGGGCATAGCCCCATGCTTCGCGAACGTAGAGACCGCCGCGAGTCCGCAAGGCGGCATCGCCGAAAAGACCGCCGGCATTGTTGCCGAAGCGCTCGTTGTCGTCCAGACGAACCCGGATACCGTACCGCAGGCCGTTGTCCGCGGTGCCATCGGCGGCGAAGCGCAGGATGAACCGGGTGGTCGAGCCATAGGAGCGTTGATTGAGAGTCGAGGTGGCACCGCCACCGGCAGCCAGCTCGGCAGCGGAATCCGCGGCGGAGACGCTGAAACTGCCGAGCGCGGTCGGGCGAGTCGAGCCGACCAGCGACGGGTTGACCGCCAGGCTCGCAGCCGTCACGGTCGAGGCGCCAGCTCCCGTGAATTGGGTCAGGTCGCTCCGGTCCTCATCCACGAACCCGAATTCGGGCTCGATCGAGCCGGTGATGGTGAGTTCGAGCTGTGCGAAAGCCGGTGTGGCCAGAAGGCCGAACGCGGCCGCTGCCGCGCCGCCCAACAATATCTTCTTCATGGTGCAAACCTCCAGACTGCGGCCCTTTGGCCCTGATGGTGGTGACTGCGCCCCGCTCTCCGGCCGCCGCCACGGATCGATCACAGGTGGCGTTATAGCCGGGGCCTTCACGCCCCACAACGGTCAAGTTGCAGCGAAGTCACAAAGCCCGGAAAGCGTGGCGCCTGCGCAACACTCGGATGGCCTGGATTACCGCAGCGGTCTAATCCGCTTATCCGAGCGGCCGGTCTGTGGCGCGCAAGCCGCGCGGTGCCGGCCGGGAAAGCCACACGCCCGTGCCGGCCGAATTCGGCGGCGGGTCGAGCGATCCGGTTCCGTGATGCGACCCGACGGCGGGTCGACTACTTGTAGCGGACGCCATCAGGAAGGGGAGCGTTCATGACCGATCTCGACCCCGGTGCCGATTCGCCCGGTCAGGTCGCGGCCAATCTTGCCGCGGTGCATCGCGCCGTGGCCGAGGCGGCGCGCGCCGCCGGGCGCGATCCGGCCGAAATCGCGGTGATCGCGGTCAGCAAGCTGCAGCCGCCCGAACGCATCGCCGCGGCGCTGGCTGCCGGACACCGCCGATTCGGCGAGAATCGCGTGCAGGAGGCGAAGGGCCGCTGGGCCGGGCTGCGCGAACGCCACCCGGATCTCCGCCTGCACCTGATCGGGCCGTTGCAGACCAACAAGGTCCGGGACGCGGTCGAGCTGTTCGACGTGATCGAAACGGTCGACCGGCCGCGTCTGGCCGAGGCGCTCGGCCGGGCGATGCGCACCGCCGGGCGCCGGCCCGACTGTCTGATTCAGGTCAACACCGGGGAGGAGCCGCAAAAGGCCGGCGTGGCGCCGGCCGGGCTGGACGAGCTGATGCGGGTTTGCACGGCCGAACACGATCTGCCGATTCGCGGCCTGATGTGCATTCCGCCGGAGGACGAGCCGCCGGCGCCGCATTTCGCGCTGCTGGCCGAGCTGGCGCGGCGTCACGGCCTGCCGGTGATCAGCATGGGCATGAGCGGCGATTACGAAATCGCGATCCGCCAGGGCGCCACCCAGGTGCGAATCGGCACCGCGATCTTCGGCGAGCGGCCGCCGCGCGCCGCCGCTCCGGGCGCCGATCCTCAGCCCGGCGGATGATGGCCGACCGACTCCACCGACACTGTCGCGTCGCTGCCGATCTCCGCCAGCAGCCGCAGCAGGTCGGGCAGGGCGAGCGCGATGCAGCCCTCGGTCGGGCCGAGATCGGGGCGGGCGACGTGCAGGAAGATCGCGCTGCCGGCCCCCGGCACCACCGGATCGTCGTTGTGGCCCAGCACGGCGACCACATCGTACAGCCCGTCCTCGCGCCACAGCCGCTCGTGCCGGGCGGGGTGGGGCAGGCGGACCGGGCGATTGTAGGCCGGGTCGGCGGGATCGTCGCACCAGCCGTCCTCGGGCGCGATCGGCGCGCAGGGCAGGGCGGTGGCCGGCCGGGCCAGCCGGTCGGGACGGTACAGCACCCGGCGCAAGGGGAACCGGCCGACCGGCGTGGCACCGTCGCCCTCGCGCTTGTCGGGCCGCACGCCGCCGCGCCCCAGCGCGCAGCGTACCCGCTCGCCGCCCCAGCCCAGCCAGCCTCCCGGCGAAACGCGAATCATCGTCATGGCGGCCGGATGCGGAGATCGGGGATCAGGAATGGCGGTCGACCCTCCGGCCCTGCGGCAGCAGGGCGGCGGCGCGGGCACCGTCGTGATAGCTCTGCGCTCCGCGCATCATGGCCTCGGGCCCCGGCCCCGGCAAAGCCGCCTCGGCGCGACGCGCCGCGGCCATCCGGCCATCCCACAGCCCGTGGGGGATGGCCGAAGCCGGTTCCGATGGAATCGGCCCCGATGGCAGCGCAGGGGGTGAAACGCTCGCCGAATGTCCGGCCGCGCCCGGCCGGCCCGATGCTGCAAGGGCGGTCAGGGCGGCATCGAGCCGATCGTCGATCCGGATCGGCACGGCCGATGCCGCCGGCCCGGCCAGCGGCGGACCTGCCGCCACGGACGGTCCGGCCGCCGTCGGTGCCAGCCGGGCAAGGTCCTGCGCCGCCGAGCGGGTTTCGGGCGCCCGATCCCGGGTGCCCTCGTCCTGGAGCACCGGCATGCCCGGCGGCGGGCCGAGCGCCAGGTTCGGTGCCGCGGCAGCCGGTTCCGGCGGCACCGCATCCGCCGCGGCCGGCAGGGTGCCGTTGGCCGGCGCCGCGACCGCGGCCGGTCCGGCCAGCGATGCCGCCGCGTCCGGGCCGGCCTCCGCCATCGCGCCCGCCTCCGGCTCGTCTGCCCCCGGTTCGCCCGGATCGGACTCGTCACCGAACAGCCCGGCGACCAGATGCTGGCTGATATCCTGGCCGCTGGATTCGGCGATCACGGCATTGGCGACGCCGCCGATCATGCCGATCGGTCCGCCATACAGAAAGCCGCCCAGCACCCGCGCCGCGCCGCCGATCTGGTCGCCGGTCAGATCGCGATAGATCGCCGACACGATCGGGATGTGCTGCAACGGATTGACGATGTCGAGCAGGTCGAAAAAATCGCCGCCGCGGACCGTCGAGTCATCGGTCCAGGGCGTCTCTGACACCCAGGGCTGCGCGACCGGTACCGGTTGCGGCGCTGCGGTGCGGGGCACGGGGGATGAAGCGACCGTCTGCGACTCGGCAATCATGACAAAAGCCTCCCTCGCGATCGTTCAAAGCAAGGGCCATGCCGGCGTCCGGCCGCCGGTTCGGCTCTCCCGCTGCGCCTTCCCGTGCGGGCAAAGGGAAAATCCTGCCGCCCCGGCAAAGCCTGCCGGGGCCGGACCGGGAGGCGGCCGGCGGGGTGCGCCTCAAAGCAGGTGGCCGCTGCGCTGGCGCTTGGTGCGCAGGTAGAACTCGTTGTGGCCGTTGGCCGGGAACACGTGGGGCACCCGCTCCACCACATCGATGCCGCAGCGGCCCAACTGCTCGACCTTTTCCGGATTGTTGGTCATCAGCCGGACCTTAAGGAAACCCATCTGGCGCAGCATCTCCGCCGCCGGCAGATAGATCCGCTCGTCGGCATCGTAGCCCAGCATCTCGTTGGCATCGACCGTATCGAATTCGCCGTCCTGCAACCGATAGGCGCGCAGCTTGTTGATCAGCCCGATGCCGCGCCCCTCCTGCGCAAGATAGAGCAGGACGCCGTTGCCCAGGCGGGCGATCTCGGCGATCGCGCCGCGCAACTGGGTGCCGCAATCGCAGCGCAGCGAGCCCAGCAGATCGCCGGTAAAGCATTCCGAATGCAACCGGACCAGCACCGGCTGGTCGGCCGGCGGCCGACCGATCAGGATCGCCAGATGCTCCTGGCCGCCATCGGTCGGGCGGAACGCGATCACGGTGGTGTCTTCCGCGCCGTCGAGCGGCACCCGGGCATCGGTGACCCGGCGCAGGCTGCGCGCGGCGTGGCGCTGGTAATGGTCGATGTCGAAGGCGCTGACCGACAGGATGTCGGTGCGGGCGACCAGCCGCGCGGTGGCCAGCGGCCGCTCGACCGGCGCCGCCAGGGCCGCCGGCAGCAGCCGCGCCAGCTTGCACAGCCCGGCCGCCGCCACCGCGCCGTCGCGGCTGCCCGCCGGGATGATCGTGCAGGGAATGCCGGCCAGGGTCGCGGGATCGACGAAGCGGGTCGGATCGGCCAGATCGCGCACCAACTCGGGGGTCAGACGGGATGCGGGATCGAGCCGCATCACCCCGCCCGACAACTTGTCCCCCGGCAGATCGCAGAGGCCGAGCGCCGCGGCGCGTTGCAGGGTCAGGATCACCGCCGGCGGCTGGCCGGTCAGGCGGCGCATCCGCTCGATGCCGTCCGCGGTCACCAGCTCGCCGGCCTGGACCAGCAGCGCCGGGCCGGCATCGGGCCGCACCAGCACGAAATCGCCGCGCCGCAGATCGGACGCGGCGCGATCCGTGGCGCGCAGCGAGGCCTGCCGGTCGACGGGCACGGCCGCCTCGTCCGGAGCCCTGGCCGGAGGGTTGGCCGGCGAACCGGGGCTGGCGGCAAAGGAAGGATCGATCGGACTCATGTCACTCCTGGCATCGATCGGTGCGGCGGGACTCCGCCGATGGCCGCCTTGCAGTCGTAGCGAATCGAAACTCTCCCCGTCTAGATGGGCACGGCGCCGGGACGGGCAAAGTCCGGCCGCCTCGGCATGTCGCTCACGACGCCTCGCGGCGCGGCACGCGGCGCACCGGATGGATGTCGACGCCGCCCTCGGTGGCCATCAGCCGCATGGCGAGGTCCTGGCGGTCGGGCGTATCGGCGCGGACCCACAGCAGCACCGCTCCTTCGGCCAGGGCGCGGGCGAACGCCTCGCGATGCGGTCCGGCGGCGATCTCGTCCGTCATCTCCTTCAGCGCGAGCCCGGTCAGCCCGGCTCCGATCGTCCCGGCCAGTGCCGCCCCGACCGGACCGGCGGCCAGCATGATCAGCCCGGCCACGGTGATCGGTCCAAGATAGACCGCCTCGCCGACCATAGCCGCCATCCGGGCGCGCCACGACTCGTCCGGCCCGGCACCCGCCGCGCCCAGCGACTGGTGGCTGTCGAGCACCGAGAGATCGCTTCGCTCGAACCCGCCCTCCCCGATCAGCCGTTCGACCGCGGCCGTGAACCGGTCTCGGTCGGCGAAACGCCCGACGATTTCAGTTGCCGCCGGGGCGCCGTCGTCATGCTGGTGTTCCGGCATCCGTTCCATCTTGGCTCCGGGATATGACGGGGTCGGGAGTATGCTGGGGCCGGGGGTGTGATGGCCGTCACGCCCCTCGGCGCCGAAGCCATGCTATTCAATTCCTTAGAGGTCGTCAGCATCGCGGCGGCGGCACGGTGCGGTTTACCGAGGCTGGCCGAGACACCATTTTCCCTGGATCGCGATTGCTTGCCGGAGTCCGATCATGCCCGAGGCCCGCTGGAACGGCCGCGTCATTGCCGCTTCCGAGACCTTCGAGACCGTCGAAGGCAATGTCTATTTTCCGCCCGAAGCCATTCATTCCGAGTATTTTCGGCCGAGCGGGACGACCACGGTCTGTCCCTGGAAAGGCACGGCGCAGTATTACGATATCGTGGTCGATGGGAGCGAGAACAAGGACGCGGCGTGGTACTATCCGGAGCCGAAGCCGGCGGCGGCCAGCATCCGCAATCATGTCGCCTTCTGGCGCGGCGTGGAGGTGCGCCGATGACCGCCGGGCGCGGCGCCGAGGGCGTAATGACGTCCACCAAGAAGATCCTTCTGGTCGATGACGACGATGCCCTGCGCGGATCGCTGGCCGAGCAGTTGCACCTGCACGAGGAATTCGCGACCGACGAGGCGCCGAACGCGATCAAGGCGCTCGATCTGGTCAAGACCGGCCATTACGACTGCATTCTCCTCGATGTCGGGCTGCCCGACATGGACGGGCGCGAGCTGTGCCGGCTGATGCGGCGGAACGGCGTGCGCAGCCCGATCATCATGCTGACCGGCGTCGATTCCGACGCCGACCAGATCCTGGGCCTGGACAGCGGGGCCAACGACTACATCACCAAGCCGTTCCGGCTCGCCATGCTGCTGGCCCGGCTGCGCGCGCAGCTCCGCCAGTTCGAGCAGAACGAGAACGCCGTCTTCACCATCGGCCCGTACAGCTTCCGGCCCAGCGCCAAGCTGCTGCTCGACGAGGCCCGGAACACGAAGGTCCGGCTTACCGAAAAGGAAACCGCCATCCTCAAATACCTCTACCGCATCGGACCGAAGGTGGTCGGCCGCGACGTGCTGCTGGGCGAGGTCTGGGGCTACAATGCCGGCGTCACCACCCATACGCTGGAAACCCATGTCTATCGTTTGCGTCAGAAGATCGAACGCGATCCGTCGAACGCCGAAATCCTGGTGACCGAACCGGGCGGCTATCGACTGGTTCCTTGAAGGCCTCCGCCGCGATGGTTGTGCCGTTTCTTGTCATCTGCTATGGCCGGGTCTTCCGAACGGCGCCCGGCGGCGGCCCGGTCGGCGCGTGGTCCTGCCCGCCGACAGACTGCGCCCGATGACCGACTCGCAGGATTTCACCATCCGGTTCTGGGGCGTGCGCGGCAGCGTCGCGTGCCCCGGTCCGGAAACCGTTCGCTATGGCGGCAACACGAGCTGCATCGAAATCCGCTGCGGCGGGCACCGGCTGATCATCGACGGCGGCACCGGGCTGCGTCAGCTTGGGCTGGAACTCGCGCGCGAGCGGCCGGAGAGGGTCGACATCTTTTTCACCCATACCCACTGGGATCACATCGCCGGCATACCGTTCTTCAAGCCGGCCTATGACCGCTCCGTCGAGCTGCATTTCTGGGCCGGCCATCTGCCGCCCGGCCAGTCGCTGCACGATGTTCTGTGCGGCCAGATGCTGGCGCCGCTGTTCCCGGTGCCGATCGACGTGTTCACCGAGTCGCACTATCACGATTTCCGCTGCGGCGAGCCGATGATGCTGCGACCGGGGGTCCGGCTGAACACCTGCCGGCTCAACCACCCCAACCAGGCCTGCGGCTATCGCATCGACTATGCCGGCAAGAGCATCTGCGTGATCACCGACACCGAACACCCGCCCGAGGGTCGCGACCCGACCATCGCCGGTTTCGTGCGCGACGCCGACCTGATGGTCTACGATTCGACCTACACCGACGAGGAGTATCCCCGGTTCGTCAATTGGGGTCATTCGACCTGGCAGGAGGCGTTGCGTTTGGCCGATGCTGCGCAGGTCGAGCGGGTGGCGCTGTTCCATCACGATCCCTGCCATACCGACGACATGATGGACCGGATTGCGGCCGAGGCCGAGGCGGTCCGGCCGGGGACGGTGGTGGCAAAGGAAGGCCTGGTGTTGCGCCTGTGACCATGCCGCGGGTGACCATGCAGCGGGTGACCATGCAGCGGGGCAATGCGGCACCAACGGTGGCCCCGGCGCACGACGCCTTGCGCCCGCGCCTGCGCCGGCTGGGCATGGGGCTGGCCACGGTGCTCGGTCTGGCACCACGGGGCTTCTTCAGTCCCTATCGGCATGCCGGCAAGATCGCGGCGGTCCAGCCACCCTATCCCGCCTTTGAGGCGCTGTTTGCCGCCGCCCGGCCGGGCTTTGCCGAAATCCTGGCGCTCCTCGACGGCTATGCCGCAGAGCTGACGCGGATCGGCGACGACCCGCCGCCGGCACCGCGCTGGCGCCAGGACTGGTTTCCCCGGCTGGATGGCGCGGTCGCCTATGTCCTGACCAGGGACCGCCGGCCGGCCCGGATCGTCGAGATCGGCTCCGGCCATTCGACCCGGTTCTTTGCGCGCGCCATCGCCGATGGCGGACTATCGACGGAGCTGATCGCCATCGACCCGGCCCCGCGCGCCGCCCTCGCCGCCCTTCCGGTCCGCCGGATCGGGACGACGCTGCAGGAGGCCGGGCTGGCGCCGTTTCAGGATCTGGCCGCGGGCGACATGCTGGTGGTCGATTCCAGCCACATCCTCCATCCCGGCACCGATGTCGACATCATCCTCAACCGGGTCCTGCCCTTCCTCCCGGCCGGCGTGCTGGTGCATTTCCACGACATCTGGCTGCCGGAGGACTATCCGCCGGACTGGCGCTGGCGCGGCTACAACGAGCAATCGGCGGTCGGCGCGCTGCTGAGCGGCGGCGGTTTCGCCCCGGTCTTCGCCAGCCGGTTCGTTACCCTCCAAATGGCCGAGACGCTCGCTGCCGGGATTGCGGCCCGGCTGCCTTTGCTGCCCGGTGCCGCCGAAACCAGCCTGTGGATTGCCAAGACCAGCCCGGCCCTCGGCTCCCGGTGATCCGGCGCCGCGGCAAGTGTCCCCGGCAAGATCCTGCCCTATTGCCGATGCTGACCGCCGACCTGAACGATATCCTCCAGCGCCTTGCCGGCGACGCCCTCCTGCTCCCCGGCCTTGGCGATGTCGCCCAGCGACACCACCCCGACCAGCCGCTTGTCCTGGTTCAGAACCGGCAGGCGGCGCACCTGCCGCTCGCCCATCAGCCGGGCGACCTCGCTGCTGTCGTCTTCCTCGTGACAGTAGACCAGATCGGCAGTCATCGACTCGCGCACCAGGGCGACCTTCGGGTCTTGACCCTCCGCGGTCGAGCGAAGCGCAATGTCCCGATCGGTCAGGGTGCCGATCAGCCGCTCGTTCTCGGCCACCGGCAGGAAACCGGTGTCCAGTTCACGCATCAGCCGCGCGGCATCGCGCACCGGCACGTCGGGCGCCACGATCTCGACATCGCGGGTCATAAATTCCTTGATCTTCAAGGCATCCTCCCTTGTCGGCCGTGCTGCCCCAAGGCCGGGAAACCGCCCGGGGCATCAGGATCTCAACAGCCGGCACCGCGCCGGGTTCCCTCAAGGCTCCCATGGGACCCGTCGGGGAGGGGGATCTGGACCAAGGAGTTGTCGGAGGTAAGGGAGGAAATGCCGCCGATCCTTGGCCGGCGGCTACTGGGCCGGCGGCTACTGGGCCGCCGCCACCGCGCTCGGTTGGGCCGAGCGGCGCACCAGCTCGGCGAAATCGTCCATCAGCGTGGTGGTCACCCGGCCGGGGATGAAACTGTGCTGGTCGATGCGGCCGACCGGCGTCACCTCGGCAGCGGTGCCGGTGAGGAACACCTCCTGCGCCCGCTCCAGATCCTCGGGCCACAGCGCGCGCTCGATCACTTCCAGCCCGCGTGCCCGGGCCAGCTCGATCACGGTGCGCCGGGTGATGCCGTCCAGAAAGCAGTCCGGGATGGGGGTATGCAGCTTGCCGTCCATCACCAGGAAGATGTTGGCCCCGGTGGCCTCGGCGATGCGCCCGCGCCAGTCGAGCATCAGCGCGTCGTGATACCCCGCGGCCTCGGCGTCATGCTTGC
>CAZTNV010000115.1:0-1689 GCA_964615535.1 uncultured Mycobacteriaceae bacterium
CATTCGGATCGACGCCGGGCCGGTCGGCTCGCCGAGCCCTGCTGCGACCGATACGACCGCGGACAGCGGCGGATACGCCCTGGCGCTCGGCGGCGGCACCTATGAGGTGACCTTTTCCGGTGGCGGTCTGGCCGAACCGCTGACCCAGACGGTGGCGGTCGGCACGAAAAACGTCAAACTCGATCTGGTCGATGGCGACACGCTCGCCGCCTCGACCAGCCTGACGCTGGATGCCGGAGTGGCCAAGGTCATGCTGCTGGGCGTGGCGGCGCTCGATGCCACCGGCAACGGCCTGGACAACCACCTGATCGGCAATGCCGGTGCCAATGTGCTGAACGGCGGGTCCGGAAACGATCGGATCGAGGGCGGCGGCGGCGATGATGTGGTGATCGGCGGGCCGGGGGCGGATCAGGTGGCCGGCGGGGCCGGCGCCGACCGCTTCGTGTTCACCGCCCTGGGCGATGCCGGCGACACGATTTTCGATTTCAGCCGAGCGGAGGGCGATCGACTGGATTTTGGCCCGTTGTTCGACAGCATCGGCTATGGCGGCGGCAATCCCGTTTCCCAGCAGGTCCTGCGGCTGGTCCAGGCCGGCGCGGATGCCCGGATCGAGATCGATGCGGATGGCGACGGCAACGGCTTCGTCCCGGTCGTTACGCTCATCGGCACCCCGGTTGGCGATCTCGGCCCCGACCTGCTGATCGTTTGACCCGCCCGATCGCCCGGCCCCAATCGGCGGACAGGCGGGGGCGGGCGGCATCGGCGTTCAGTCCGGAGCCGGGGCAAATCGCAGGAAGACCACCCGCGTCTCGCCGTACTGCCGATCGTCGAGCAGCTCGAAACCGGGCGGAACGGCGAACCGGTCGCGCCGGGCCAGCTCCACCACCGCCACGCAACCGGCCGCCAGCCAACCGGTTGCGGCCAGGGCGGCCAGCGCGGGTGCGGCAAGGTCCTGGCCATAGGGCGGGTCGAGGAAGGCCAGCATCGCAGCGGTGCGCGCGCGCGGCGGCGCGCCGCCATCCGCGCGCATCACCGTGACGCTACCCTCCTCGCCCAGTCCGGCGACGTTGCGCCGCGCCAGCGCCAGGGATTGGGGCGCGGCATCCATCATCCAGACGCTGGAGGCGCCGCGCGACAGCGCCTCGAGACCGAGCGCGCCGGTTCCGCAGAAGACGTCCAGAACCACCGCGCCGGCCACCGGGTCGCCGCCCCCCGGTCCCCAGTCGCGATGCAGGAGAATATCGAACATGGCCTCGCGGATGCGGTCGCTGGTCGGCCGCAGAGTAGGCCCCGACGGGGCGGCAAGCGGCCGGCCCCTATGCCGGCCGCCGACGATGCGCATGGCCGGATGGGGCTGCGCCGGGTCCCGCCGCGCCGCGCCGGGAGGCGGCGGGCCGGTCGGGCAGGCTGGCCTTGGCCGCGGCGCGGGCCCTGAAGAAACCGGGGACCTGATCGCGCAATACCGAGGGTTTCACGGTCTCGACCGCACCGGGCGCAAGATTGCCGAGATGGAACGGACCGTAGGAGACCCGGATCAGCCGGGTCACGATCAGGCCGAGATGTTCCAGAACCTTGCGGGCCTCGCGATTGCGGCCTTCGCGCAGGCTCAGGGTCAGCCAGGCGTTGCTGCTGCCCTGGGTGCGATCGAGCGCGGCCTCGATCGGGCCGTATTTGATGCCGGATACCGTG
>CAZTNV010000115.1:1699-2835 GCA_964615535.1 uncultured Mycobacteriaceae bacterium
CCGCGCCTCATCGACCTCGCCGTGCACCCGCGCCCGGTAACGCCGCGGCCAGCCGGTCGAAGGCAGTTCGAGGAATCGCGCCAGCTCGCCGTCATTAGTCAGCAGAAGCAGGCCCTCGCTGGTCAGATCCAGCCGGCCGACCGTGACCACCCTGGGCAGCTCGGGCGGCAAGGCGTCGAATACGGTCGGCCGGCCCTCCGGATCGCGACGGGTGGTGACGACGCCGGGCGGCTTGTGATGACGCCACAGGCGGGTCGGTTCGGCGGCCGGGACCGGCTTGCCGTTGACGGTGATGGCATCGTCCGGGCCCACCGTTACAGCCGGACTGTCGAGCACCGTGCCGTTCACGGCGACCCGTCGCTCGGCGATCCAGCGCTCGGCCTCGCGCCGCGAGCACAGTCCGGCACGCGCGAGCACCTTGGCGATGCGCTCGCGCGGCGCGGCGGCGTCGGTGGCGGAGGCGGCAGCGGAGTCTGGGGGGGAATCCGTGATCATGGCAGCGTTCTAGCAGGTGACGGACGGTTCGCCATAGCGGGTCGCGGTCGCGGCCGGGTTTCGGCCCATCGGCTTGTGGTCAACACGCTGGTAGCCAGACAGGTTCATGCCAAGGAGTATCGGTACGGCTCTGCGGCTTGACCGCCCGCGGAGCGTTCGCCGGGGGGGATGATGGCTATCGATGCGGAGTTCATGGCGATGGCGCTGGAGGAGGCCAGGGCCGCCGCGGCGCGGGGGGAGGTGCCGGTTGGCGCGGTGCTGGTCGAGAGCGGCACCGGCATCGTGCTGGCCCGAGCGGGCAACCGCACCGAGGAACTGGCCGATCCGACCGCCCATGCCGAGATGGTGGTGATTCGCGCGGCGGCGGCGGCCCGCGGCCGGCCGCGGCTGCCCGATTGCGATCTTTATGTCACGCTGGAACCCTGCGCGATGTGCGCCGCGGCGATCGGCTTTGCGCGGCTCCGCCGGCTGGTCTACGGCGCGCCGGACCCCAAAGGCGGTGCGATCGACCATGGCCCCCGCTGGTTCGCGCAGCCGACCTGCCATCACCGCCCGGCCGTCATCGGCGGGCTGGAGGCCGAGCGTGCCGGGGACCTGTTGCGCGCCTTCTTTCGGGAAAGGCGCTCGCGCCCCCGCAAGCC
>CAZTNV010000115.1:2845-11131 GCA_964615535.1 uncultured Mycobacteriaceae bacterium
CGTTCCGCCCCGCGCCTGAAACCGGGTGCGCCCGTGAGGTGCGTTCCCCGTCGAGATCGCTAGGAACGATAGGCGCCGACGCCGACCGCGTAGTCGTCGACCCGGACGATGTACGAGGTCTTGGGTTGGACCGAATTGGTCTGCGGGTCCATGAACTGGTAATCGACCCAGCCTTCATCCTCGACGTTGAGGAATTCCCGAACATAAGCCACGCCCGCCGGGTCCTGGCGATCCATCATGTTGGTACCGACCAGGGCGGGATTGCCGCCATGGGCGACCGCCACGCCGTTGCTGTCGAACACGAACACGTACAGATCCCGATCATGGAACTGACCGCCGGGTGCGTTGAAGGCGGCAAATGCGGCTTCCGGGCCCTGGGACCGCAGCAGTTCGGCGGCGCGGGTTGCCATTTCCTGTGCTTCTTCTCGCGAGCCGCGGTCCTGCGCCGAGACGCCGGACGCAAAGGCACCCACCACAAGAGCCAGGACAAAGCTCAACAGTCTGCTTGTCATAGTGCGTTTCCTCGAAACGTTGTTTGGAGCGACCTGCCGGAAACGGTTGGTTCGGCAAGTGGACCAGGTTTGGCGGTATGCGGTGCCGGTCGGCACGATCCCGCTTTTTTTAGTTTACCCGCGCCGGAGTCCAGCTTCATTAACCATATTGTCCAGCTTGTCAGGACGTGATCGATCGGAAACAGCCGTTGATCATTGTCTTTTTCTGGCGTGATGCTGCGGAAGTTGAACCGAACCGAAGATTATGCCCGCCGGTTTCTTGCCAGGAAGGAACAACTTCGCGGAGATCGCTGCAACAACTGGCGACCGGGCAGCCGCACCGGGACCTTCACGTGTCCTGTAACAAAATCTTAATATTATCGAGGGTGCTGCGTGATCCGATCCGAGTCGGCGCGGCCCGCCCGATCGGCTCCCGGCGTTGGCACGGCGAAGCATTGTGGCAGCGGTTCGTTCCGAGTCGCCCGGTCGCGCGGCATGACCGGCGACGCCGATCGTGCAATAGTGGTGAAGGCCGGGACCGGGTGCCCGGAACATCCAATTCGCATGAGTGTGCCGCCGGAGAAATCGACATGGCCGATCCGGGACTCGAGCATTTCAGAATGCTGCATCGCGAAATTTCGGCCTGGATCGCGGATGCGGGAGCCGAATCGCGCTATGCACCGCTGGTCGGGCCGCTTCCAGAACTGTTCGATCTGCTCTGCCGGCTGTGTATCGATCCGGCGGCCGGAACAGGCGAACGCAGGAAGCTCCTGGGTGCGATACTCTATGTTGCGGACCCGGTGGATCTGGCTGCCGAAAAGCTGATCGGCCCGGAAGGCTATGCCGACGACTCGGCGCTGGCCGCACTGGTGCTGAAAACCGTGGCGGATGCGACATCCACCGAACCCTTGAACCGGCTGTGGATCGGCGAAGGCGAGCCGATGCCGGTGATCGACGGCATTCTGGCCAAGGCCTCGCTTCTGCTCGGCGCCGAACTGTGGCGCCGAGTCGTGGCGAAGGTCGAAAGCTGGTAGGGGATAAGGCTGGTAGCGGATTCGGGGCAGCGGGTTGCGGCGCCGGATGGGCGGGCCCGGAGCCGCGGCGGATCACACCAGCAGCTTGCTCTCGGCATTCGGGCTCGCGTTCGGCGTGGAACCGGATGACCGGGGCGCCGAGGCCGGGTCGTCGCCGTCGCCGGTGTCCGGCCGCGGCGCCGCGACGCCATCCGTGCCGCCCGGATCGGCCGTTGCGGTCCGATCCGCCGATCCCTGCAAGGCAGCGTCGCTGTCGCGGCTCTGCTGAATCCGCTGGTACTCGCGAACCACCCGGTCGGGCGGAATCTGCAATTCCACTTCGCCGGTCTGGTTGTTGCGGAATTCCACGATGAAAATGCCCGCCTGCTGATCGAAACTGACCCGCGGCGAAAAGTATTTCGCCAGCTCGACCTGCTCGACCGCCGCCTTGGCCACCGCCTCCGCCGCCGTCTTTTCGATCGCCGGGTGGAGCGCCAGCCGGTTTTCGATCGACATCATTTGCGCGGGGGCAACGGAACCGACCGCGCCCGTGCCGATGCCCGTCATGGAGTCCTCCTTAAGGTAAGCGTTCGAGACCTGGCAATGACCGGGCGAGCTTGTCGCGCACGTCGTCTATGACTCTAGAATCAAAATGATTAAGGTTCCGTTAACGAGCAGGACTCGGGCGCCAGCCCGGGTCCTGTCCATCTGTCTGCAAACTTGATCAAATGCCGAGGATCTTCACGGCCCGCCGATCCAGCCCGGCAAGATTTGCCGTGGCCGGTCCTTATTGACCCGTCGCGATTGTGGGTGCGGCCGGGCGGCAAGGCCCGGTTTCCCAGGCCGGGCCATCGGCATGGGGTTTGCTTGACCCATGCCGACAGGCGTCGTCCGCCACCGGATGCCGCATCAACGGGAGATCGAGGATGAGCGTATTCGGAGCGATGACCACTGCGGTGGGCGGGCTGAACGCCCAGTCGCGCGCGCTGTCGCATATGTCGGACAACATTGCCAATGCCAATACCAACGGATTCAAGCGGGTCGATACCAATTTCGACAGTCTGGTGACCAATTCCTCCAAGCGCTTCCACTCTTCGGGCTCGGTCGTCGCCAGTCCGAAGTACATGAACCGCATTCAGGGCGACGTGATTTCCAGCGCGATCGCCACCAACATGGCAATCTCGGGCAGCGGTTATTTCGTGGTGTCGCAGGCGACGGCGGGGGTGACGCCGGCGGACGTGACGATCAACGATCTGCAGCTTTATACCCGGCGCGGCGATTTCGGGCTCGACCGGAACTATTACATGGTGAATGGCGCCGGCTATCATCTGCGCGGCCGGGTGATCGATTCCTCCGTGACGCCGCCGACGCCGGTCGGCTCGCCGGTGCCGGTGCAGGTCAACGTGTTGTCGAAGCCGGCGAATCCGACATCGGAGATCATCTTCAACGGCAACCTGCCCGGCCAGCGCGTCGCCGTGCCGGACCAGCTCGGTCTGCGCGGCGGCGGCGACACCCCGGCCGATCCGCTGCTGGCCACGATCCCGACCGCCGCTGTGCCGACCTTCATCGCCAACTCCGTGCTCGCCGGGTCGCTCACCGGGTATGACAATGCCGGTGCCCAGGTCGATCTTCAGCTTCGCTGGGCGCGCGAAACCGACGTCGCGCCCTCGATCTGGCGGCTGTATTATTACAACGGTGAACCGGCTACGCCGGAATGGAACCAGGTGCCCGGCATTGGCAATCTGGAATTCGACGCGACCGGGACGATGACCACGCCCGCCACCGGCATCACGGCCACCGATGCGGTGATGACGGTGTTCGACCCCAATCTCAACCGGACCCATGAGCTGAACGCCGGCATCACGATCGATTTCCGGTTCAATCGGCAGGGCGTTTCGCAGTTGACCATGTACGACGCCTCCGATTTCACGCTGCAGCGGCTCGAACAGGATGGCTATGCCCGCGGCGTGCTGACCGGCGTTGCGGTCGACGACCGCGGCTTCGTCGTCGCCGAATACGACAACGGTCTGAGCGATCCGATCTACCAGGTGATCCTGGCGACCTTCGCCAACGAGGATCAACTGCGCCGCCGCGACGGCGAAGCCTTCGAAGTGACGCCCGAATCCGGCAATCCGCAGCTCCACCCGATGAACGAGGCCGGGGCCGGCCAGATCGTCTCGTCGAGCCTGGAGCGATCGAACGTCGATATCGCCGACGAGTTCACCAAGATGATCGTGGCGCAGCGTACCTATTCGGCCAATTCGCGGGTGATCACCACCGCCGACGAAATGCTTCAGGAAGTGATCAATCTGAAGCGGTAACCGTTGCCGCGCGCGGCCGCCGGCATCCGGCAGGATTTGCCGGGCCGGGTTCGGCCGCGCTACGGCGCTTGCTGGTCGCCTAGAGCAAACCTTTGGACGGGATGGCTCCCATGTCGCTGTCGGTCGCCTTGAACAATGCCCTGAGCGGCCTGCGCATCAGCCAGTCGGGGATCGAGCTGACCTCGCGCAATGTCGGCAACGCCAACACGCCCGGCTATGTCCGGAAAACGCTGCAATACGAGTCGACGACTTATGGCGGCGTTCTGGCCACCGGGATCGAACGCCAGGTCACCGAGTCGCTGCTGCGCGAGTATCGCGCCAGCCGGAGCGCGATCAGCGGGCTGGAGGCGACCGACCGGTATCTGAGCCAGTTGAGCGGCCTGCTCGGCACGCCCAGCGAGGGCGGGCGCATTTCCCGGCAGATCAGCGCCCTGTCGGAGGCGTTCGAAAGCCTGTCGGTCGATCCGGCCGCCTATGAAACCGTGACGGAAGCCCGCGACCGGTTGTCGGATATGGCGCGCACCCTTCGGGAGGGGTCGGACGGCGTCCAGGATCTGCGGGCGGCGGTCGACCTGGACATCGCCGGCACGATCTCGGAAATCAACCGGCAGCTCAACCGCATACACGATCTGAACGACCGGATTCTGCTCGAACGCTCGCGCTCCGGCGCCATCCAGGATCTGGAGGACAGCCGCGACGAGGCGATCCGGACGCTGTCCGAGCAGATCCCGGTGACCACCTTCACCCAGACCAACGGCCGAATCGCGGTCTCGACGGTCAACGGCCTGCCGCTGGTCGATGATCGGGCGCATCTGCTGAAGCCCTATTCCGGCAATGCCCCGGTCTCGCCGTTGCGCGAATTCAGCGTCAAGCAGCCGCCGCTCAGCCCAACCTATTTCGGCGAATCCAATTTCGAGGCGATCGCGTTCGAGATCCAGCCGAATGTCGATCTGACCACCTTCATCAAGGGCGGCAAGCTGGGCAGCCTGATCCATCTGCGCGATGTCGCGCTGCCGACGGTGCAGGAGCAGTTCGACAATCTCGCCTCGGTCATCAAGGATCAGCTCAACCGCCAGCACAATCTCGGAACCTCCGCGGAACGCACCGGCACGATCACGGGCAGCCGGCAGTTCGCCGATCCGGCCGTGTCGACCGTGACCGTCACCGGCGATGTCCGCTTCGTGGTGCTGCGCGAGGACGGCAGCAATCTCGGCAACTTCACGCTGCCGGCCGGCGGCCCGGTGCCGATCTCCGGCGTTGGCAGCCTGACCGACACGCTGCAAACCCAGCTCAATGCCCTGGCTGCGGGTCTCACCTTCACGGTCTCCGCCGCAGCCAATGGCGGGCTGACGATCAGCGTGCCAAACGATCCCGCGGCGCCCAACCGGCCGCTGCGGCTGGCGATGGTGGAGTTGGCGGCCGGCACCGATACGCCGCAGGAGGCGACGGTGACCTATGACATCAACGGCGCCGCGGCGGGCGGGACCGAGACCGTCCAGGGGTTCTCGTCGTTCTTCGGGTTGAACGATCTGTTCGTGACCGACGGGCGGTCGCCGGCCTATCGCTCGGTCGGCACCTTCAGCACCGCCGACGTGTTCCCGATCGGGACCGGCTTCACCGTCGCGATTCCCACGGCGGCCGCCGAATACACCTTTGCCAGCGCCGGCAGCCGCACCATCGAGGGGCTGGCCGACGAGATCAATGCCGATGTGCAGTTGGATGCCTGGGGCGTCAAGGCGTCGGTATTCCGGACGGGCGAGGGCTTTGGGCTGCGCATCGGGCGTTCGGTGGCCGCGGTGCCCGGCGTACCGCCGGCCGATATCCTGATCACGGGCGGCACCGGGCTCGATCTGACGCGGGCCGAGGTCGGCAGCGCCGCGAATATCGATCTGCGCGAGGACATTGCCGGCAATCCGCGGCTGATCGCGCGCGGCCGGCCGGAAATCGTCGATCCGGCGCTGGCACCGGGCGCGCCCTCGCCCTATTACGCCCTGTCCTCGGGCGACGCCACGGTGGCCAAGCAATTGTCCGATGCGTTCACCCAGACGTTCACGTTCAGGAGCGTCGCCGGGCTGCAAAGCATGCAGGCGACGCTGTCCGGCTATTCCGCGCAGATCGTCGGCTATGTCAGCACCACCACGGCGCAATCCAACAGTGCGCTGGAAACCGAGCAATACTTTGCCAAGACGGTGCAGGACCGCTTCAGCAACGAAACCGGCGTCAATATCGATCAGGAGTTGTCGGATCTGATTCGATTGCAATTCATGTACAATGCCTCCGCGCGGGTGGTCAACGTGGTCCGCGAGCTGTTCGGGACTCTCGAGTCGATCCTGAACTGATCATCGCCGGCCGGCCGGCATGGGACCGGTTCTCAACGGCCCTGGCTTATGGAATAATGCGGGCAACGGAGTCGCGCCGCACCGCGATCCGGGAGTGCCGCGACCGCGCCTTGCCTCGGTTTGCCGCCGTCGTCAACGGACTGGGTCATCAACGGACTGGGCCGTCACCGGATTGGGTTGACCGAGCAGAATGGAAGAGAAGCGCCAGTCCGATGTCGAGACCGTTCTGCCCGCCGCCGGAGCGGAGGACGAGGGCACGCGGTTCTCTGCCGGCCCCAAGGGCGATCCGGCCCGTCGGATCGGAACGGTGCCGCCCGGCACGCTGCTGAGCCATACCTATCGGATCGAGGCGCTGATCGCGCGCGGCGGAATGGGCGAGGTCTACCGCGCGCGTCATGCCGAACTCGACACGCTGCACGCGATCAAGATCATCCTGCCCGATCTGGCCAGCAACGCCAAGGTGGTCGATCTGTTCCGCCGCGAGGCGGCGGTGCTGCGCCATGTGCGGCATGCCGCCGTGGTCGGCTATGACGGCGTGTTTCGCGACGAAACCGGCCGGGTCTATCTGGCCATGGAGTTCGTCGATGGGCCGTCGCTGGCGCAGTTCATCCGGCGCAAGGGCGCGCTGGGGCCGTCCGAGGTTCGCCGGCTGCGCGACCGGCTGGCCCTGGGACTGGCCGAGGCGCATGCCAACGGCGTGATCCATCGCGACATGTCGCCGGACAACGTCATTCTGGAGGGCGGCAAGCTCGACAAGGCCAAGATCATCGATTTCGGCATCGCCAAGTTCGAGGATTCCTCGGTCGCCACGATCGTGGGGAAGGATTTCGCGGGGCGCTATTCGTTCGCCTCCCCGGAACAGTTCGGCATGTTCGGCGCCCGTGTCGATGCCCGGTCGGACATCTACAGCCTGGGGCTGGTGCTCGCGGCGGCAGCCACCGGGGCCAATCTCAACATGGGCAAGTCGCTGCTGTCGGTGATCAAGGCACGCGAGACGGTGCCGGATCTCGGCTTCGTCCCGGACGAGCTGCTGCCCGAGCTGGGCTGGATGCTGCAGCCCAACCCGGCGGACCGTCCACAATCCATGCTGGAGGTGCTGGCCCCGGATTTCGCCGATCGCAGCCGGGCCGTGTTCGATGCGGTCCCGGGCGGCAAGACGGTGGCGCTGACCGCCGGACCGTCGCGGCCGCGGCGGGAGCCATCCGCCGGGGCGCCGGCGCCGGTTGCCGAAGGTGGTGCGGTCGCCGCACGGCGCCGGACACTTCTGACGATCGCCGCGGTGGTTGCTGCGACCATTGTGGCGTTTGCCGCCGGTGCCGCGGTGTTCTGGCCGTGGATGCCGGCGGGGCCGGTCGCGACCCAGCCGGCTCCCGACACGGTCGCCGCCGCGCCGCAGCCCGCGACCGCCGATCCGGTCGCGGCCGCACCCGATGCGCAGCCGGCGCCTGCAATCGCGGAGCCCGGAGCGGTCGCCGGGACTCCGGCGGCGAACCCGGTCGCGGTCGGGCCGCCCGTCCCGGCGCCCCCTGCTTCGGCACCTCCCGCTTCGGCTCCCGTGGCCTCCCCGCCGGCCGAAGTTCCGGCATCGGTGCCGCCGACGCCGGTCCCGGCAATATCGGCCGAGCCGGCGCGACCCGGCCTGCCGCCAGTTCTGGAACCATCGACGCCGCCGCAAATCGCCGCAGTGCCGCCGGAGCCGCCACCGGCGGTCCCCACGACGCCGCCCGAGGCGGCACCGCCGCCGCTGCCCGATGCGGGGCTCTCCTCGGCCGAACGGCGCGACATCCAGCGATCCCTGCAAACCCTGGGACACTATGCCGGGGCGATCGATGGGGCGTTCGGTCCCGGCACCCGCGCGGCGATCCAGGCCTTTCAACGCTCGATCCGGGGCGAGCCGACCGGGTTCCTGACCGATGCGGAGCGCTTGCGCCTGGGCCGAGCCGCCGCGGCGGCAGAGCGGGAGATTGCGGCGCGGCCCCCCACCGCCCCGGCACCGCCACCAGCCGGCGCACCGCTGTCACCACACGTCCTGGTGCCGCCGCGCGATCCGCCCCCGGGATCTCCGCCCCCGGGATCTCCGCCCTTGGGAACTCCGCCCTTGGGAACTCCGCCCTTGGGAACT
>CAZTNV010000116.1:0-5568 GCA_964615535.1 uncultured Mycobacteriaceae bacterium
GTGCCGTTCAACATCGCCTGCGGCGAGTGCTTCTTCTGCCGGAAATCGCTGACCTCGCTGTGCGACAACTCCAACCCGGACGCCGAGGCGCTGCGCAAGCTCTACGGCCATGCCGGCGGCGGGCTGTTCGGCTATTCGCACCTGTTCGGCGGCTATGCCGGCGGCCAGGCGGAATACGTCCGCGTGCCCTTTGCCGACAAGGGTCACGTCAAGATCCCCGACGGCTTGCCCGATGAGCGCGTGCTGTTCCTGACCGACATCTTCCCGACCGGCTACATGGCCGCGGAAAATGCCGGGATCGAGCCGGGCGACACGGTGGCGGTGTGGGGCTGCGGCCCGGTCGGGCAGTTCTGCATCAAGAGCGCCTGGATGTTCGGCGCCGGCCGGGTGATCGCGATCGACCGCGTGGCCGAGCGCCGGGCGATGGCCCGGGAGAACGGCTGCGCCGAGACGATCGACGCCGGCACCGACGACGTGCTCGACCGGCTGCGCGAGATGACCAGGGGGCGCGGTCCCGATCGCTGCATCGACGCGGTCGGGCTGGAGGCGCACGGCTCGGGCACGCTGGACGCGGTGTACGACCGGATCAAGACCACGGTGATGCTGGAAACCGACCGGTCGCACGTGCTGCGCGAAGCGATCATGGCCTGTCGCAAGGGCGGCACGGTGTCGATCCCCGGCGTCTATGGCGGGTTGATCGACAAGCTGCCGTTCGGCGCCGCGTTCGGCAAGGGGCTGACCTTCCGCATGGGCCAGACCCATGTCCACCGCTATCTCGAACCGCTGCTCCGCAGGATCGAGAACGGCGAGATCGATCCGGCCTTCGTGATCACCCACCGGCTCCGGCTGGACGACGCGCCGGGCGCCTATCGCACCTTCCGCGACAAGCAGGACAATTGCATCAAGGTGGTGATGACGCCTTGAACCGGCCGAGCTTCGCCCGCGGTGCGGCGGCGATGGTCGATCGATCGCTTTCCGAGCCGGACGCCCCGCCGATCTGCGAACCGCGGTTCGAGCGGTACTGGGGGCCGCCGCAGGAGGGCCGCTTCGTCGAGGCCGAGGGCTGCCGTCTGCACTATCTGGAGAGCGGCCGCGGCCGGCCGCTGATCCTGCTGCACGGGCTGGGCGGGCTGGCGCAGGAAATCGCGCTGGCATTCCGCCCCGCCGCCGCACAGGGCTGGCGGGTGCTGGCGTTCGACCGCCCCGGTTACGGCTTCAGCAGCCCGCCGCCGGAGGGCGGCACGCCGCAGGATCAGGCCCATCTGCTGGCGGCGGCGGTGGCCCGGCTGGGCCTCAGGCGGCCGGTGGTGGCCGGTCATTCCTACGGCGCCTCGGTCGCGCTCAACTACGCGCTCGATCATGATGCCGCCGGCCTGCTGCTGCTCGCCCCGCTGATCCATCCGACCCGCCCCTTGGCGATGCCGCTGTTGCGGCTGGCGACCGCCCCGATGCTGCGCTGGCCGATGCAGCGGCTGGTGATGCCCTGGCTGTTCCGGCGGTTTCTGGCGGCGCCCTGGCTGCGCCGGGCCTTCGCGCCCGATCCGGTGCCGGACTGCTTCGACAGCTTTCCGTTCGGCCACGCGATCCGGCCGGCGTCCATCCAGTCGATGGCCCGCGACCTGCGCGGCTTCAACGCCTGCATGGCAGGGCGCCTGCCCGATCTGCGCGGGCTCGACGTGCCGACGATGATCGTCACCGGCGATGCCGATCCCGCGGTGTCCATCGCCGAACAGTCGTTAAAGTTGCATCGAGAATTGCCGCGGTCGGAGTTGCGGGTGCTGCCCGGCATCGGACACATGGTCCAGCATGTCCGCCCCGATGCGGTCCAGGCCGCGCTGGCCGATCTCGGAGCCCGTGCCGCCGCATCTTCGGCATGGATGAAATTTCATCGCACAAGGACGGCCTGAAGCGTGAACCAAACCCCGGACTGCCGGTTGTTCCTTCAGCCGGCACTCCGCGGACCGGCCTGCCAGACACCATAAGCACGCTGAAGGACGCCATGCTCGACATCGATTCCGCCTCACCGGTACGGCACGTCCGGCGTCTCCCGATCGGGGCGGAGGTGCTGCCCGAAGGCGGGGTGCGCTTCCGGGTCTGGGCGCCCGGCCGGCACCGGGTCGGGGTGGCGATCGACCACGGCCCGACGGTTGCTCTGGACGCCGAACCCGGCGGCTACTGGTCGGGCCGGGTCGCCCGGGCCGGCCCCGGCACGCGCTATCGCTTCCGGCTCGACGACGATCAGGCACTGCCCGATCCGGCGTCGCGGTTCCAGCCCGGCGGCCCGCACGGGCCGTCCGAGGTGATCGATCCCGACGCCTTCGCCTGGACCGACCGGGACTGGCCCGGCATCGGGAGCGAAGGCCAGGTGCTCTACGAGATGCATATCGGCACCTTCACGCCCGAAGGCACCTATGCCGCCGCAATGGCGCGGCTGCCGGCGCTGAAGGAGATCGGCATCACGGCAATCGAGCTGATGCCGGTGGCCGAGTTTCCCGGCCGGTTCGGCTGGGGCTATGACGGCGTCGATCTGTTCGCCCCGACCCGGCTCTACGGCCGCCCCGACGATCTGCGCCGCTTCATCGACCGCGCCCATTCCGTCGGGCTCGGCGTGATCCACGACGTGGTCTACAACCATCTCGGCCCGGACGGCAATTACCTGAAGCAGGTCTCGCCGGACTATTTTACCAGCCGTTACAAGAACGAGTGGGGCGAGTCGATCAATTTCGACGGCCCGGAGTCCGGCCCGGTGCGCGAGTTCTTCATCGGCAACGCCGCCTACTGGATCGGCGAGTATCATTTCGACGGGCTGCGCCTGGACGCCACCCAGAGCATCCACGACGCCTCGCCCAGTCATGTCCTGAAGGAGATCACCGCGGCGGTGCGCCAGGCCGCCGGCGGCCGCCGGACCCTGGTCATCGCCGAGAACGAACCGCAGAATTCCGACCTGGTCCGTCCGGTCGCGCGGGGCGGGATGGGCATGGATGCGCTGTGGAACGACGATTTCCATCACAGCGCCATGGTGATGCTGACCGGGCGGCACGAGGCCTATTACACCGATCATCGCGGCCGGCCGCAGGAATTCGTCGCCGCGGCGAAGTACGGCTGTCTCTACCAGGGGCAGTATTACACCTGGCAGGGCAAACGCCGCGGCAATCCGGCGTTCGGGTTGCCGGCCTCCTGCTTCGTCAATTTCGTTCAGAATCACGACCAGATCGCCAACACCGCGCGCGGCATGCGCGGGCACGCCATCTCCCACCCCGGCCGGTGGCGGGCGATGACCGCGCTGCTGCTGCTGATGCCGGGCACGCCGATGCTGTTCCAGGGGCAGGAGTTCAGCGCCTCCGCGCCGTTCCTGTACTTCACCGACCAGAAGCCCGAGCTGACCGAGAGCATCCGGCGCGGCCGCAAGGCGTTCCTCGCCCAGTTCGCGGCCATGCAGAGCGCGGAGGCTCAGGAGCATCTGCCCGATCCGGCCGATCCCGAAAGCTTCGCGCAATGCAGGCTGGACTGGGCCGAGCGCGAAACCCATGCGGAGGCTGTGGCGCTGCACCGCGACCTGCTGGCGCTGCGCCGCGGCGATGCCGCTTTCCGGGCCGAAACGCGCACCGCGTTCGACGGCGCGGTGCTGGACGAGGGTGCCTTCGTGCTGCGCTATTTCGCCGAACGCCGGGACGACCGGCTGCTGATCGTCAATTTCGGCAACGATCTGGACTTCAAGCCGGCCCCCGAACCGCTGCTGGCCCCGCCCCGCGGCCGGCGCTGGAAGACCGTCTGGTCGAGCGAAGCCTTCGCCTATGGCGTCGCCGGTGAGGTCGAGCTGGAGACCGCGGAGGGCTGGGTCATCCCCGGCAACTGCGCCGCCGTGCTGGCCCCGGTGGCCGGGGAGAAGGTGGCCGGGGAACAGGTAATCGGGGAATAGGGGGCCGGGGAATAGCGGGACAACGACGGCGGCGACATCGTGCCGTCGTCGCCGGTTCCAGATACGATCCGGCCCGGCGTGCTCCAAACAGCAGACCCGTTCAGGTCACAGCAGGTGGGTGAGCTTGGCAAGGGCCGCGAAGCCGCCGCCAACCGCCACCCCGATACCCCGATAATCCATGGCAGGGTCGAAGAATGCGGTCGCACTGCCAGCCACGACGGCGCCCAGCAGTGTGAAGGACGCGATCAACCGAAGCGAGCGGATGATCCCCGGCCGTTGCCCGGTCTCCGTTTCCAGCCGCATAACCGGACCATCTTCCTGCCATGAACTGAAATAGAACGACTTATTTCACTATCGCAGTCACGGTCAGAAAATCAAGCGCCTCGTGCAGAAGGACGCTCTATAGGCGAACCGAGGCGCATTTAACAGTAGAGCGTGGCCTTTCCGATCACGCCGTCGTCGCCGGCTCCGGTTTCGGCGCCGCCGCTTCGGCCAGGACGGCGGCCAGGGCGTCGTCGACCTGCTCGACCCAGACGAACTCAACTTTGCTGCGGGCGTCGGCCGGAATCTCCTCGTACTCCTTCTGGTTGCGGGCGGGCAGCACCACCGTCTTGATCCCCGCGCGCACCGCGGCGACCACCTTTTCCTTGATGCCGCCGACCGGCAGCACCAGACCGCGCAGGCTGATCTCGCCGGTCATCGCGGCGTCGCTGCGCACCGTGCGGCCGGTCAGCAGCGAGGCCAGCGCCATGAACATCGCCACGCCCGCGCTCGGCCCGTCCTTGGGGATCGCCCCGGCCGGGACGTGGATGTGGATGTCGGTCTTGTCGAAGCCGTTCTCGTCGACGCCGAGGTCGCGGGCCTTGGTCTTGACCAGGCTGAGCGCCGCCTGGGCGCTTTCCTTCATCACGTCGCCCAACTGACCGGTGAGGATCAGCTTGCCGCTGCCCGGCATCCGGGTGGCTTCGATGAACAGGATATCGCCCCCGGCCGGCGTCCAGGCCAGCCCGGTGGCCACGCCGGGCACGCTGGTGCGCATCGCCAGCTCGCTCTCGAACCGGCGCGGTCCCAGAATGTCGCGCAGATCGCCGGCATCGATCCGAACCCGATCCGCGGTGCCCTCGGCGATGCGCATGGCGGCCCGCCGGAACGTCGCGCCGGTCTCGCGCTCCAGATTGCGGACCCCGGCTTCGCGGGTGTAGTCGCGGATGATCGCGCGCAAGGCCTCATCGGTGATCTCGGCCTGCTCCGGGCTCAGCCCGTTGGCGTCGAGCTGCCGCCGGACCAGATAGCGGCGGGCGATCTGCATCTTCTCGTCCTCGGTGTAACCGGGGATCTCGATGACCTCCATGCGATCGCGTAGCGGGCCCGGAATTGTGTCGAGCATGTTGGCGGTGCCGATGAACATCACCTCGCTGAGATCGAACGGCACGCCCAGGTAATTGTCCCGGAAGTTCGAGTTCTGCTCGGGATCGAGCACCTCCAGCAGGGCGGAGGACGGATCGCCGTGGAAGCCGCCCATGCCGATCTTGTCCATTTCGTCGAGCATCAGCACGCAGTTGCGCGCACCGGCCTTGCGCACCGCCTGGATGATGTTGCCGGGCATCGACCCGATATAGGTGCGGCGGTGGCCGCGGATCTCGGCCTCG
>CAZTNV010000116.1:5578-11084 GCA_964615535.1 uncultured Mycobacteriaceae bacterium
GTGCACGCCGCCCAGGCTGAGCCGAGCGAATTTGCGGCCGGTGGCCCGCGCGATCGACTGGCCGAGCGAGGTCTTGCCGACGCCGGGCGGACCGACGAAGCACAGGATCGGGCTCTTGCCCGCCGGCCGCAGCTTGCGCACCGCCAGGAATTCGAGAATCCGGCGCTTGACCTTGTCCAGCCCGTAATGATCCTCGTCGAGGATCGTGCGGGCCTGGCCGATGTCGATGGTCGAGGGCGTGGTCTCCGACCAGGGCAGCTCGGTCAGCCAGTCGAGATAGGTCCGGACCATCGAGTATTCGCCGGCACCTTCCGGCATGCGTTCCAGCCGCTTCAGTTCGCGCCGGGCCTGCTGCTCGACCTCCTCCGGCATTCTCGCCTTCTGGATCGCCTCGCTCAGTTCCTGGATCTCCGCCGATTTGTCGTCGGCCTCGCCCAGCTCTTTCTGGATGGTGCGGAGCTGTTCGCGCAGGAGGAATTCGCGCTGGCGCTCGCCCATCGCTTCCTGGGTCTGCTGGCTGATCTGGCGCTGCAGCCGCAGGACTTCGACGCGATGGCTCAGCAGACCCATCACCTTGTCGAGCCGGGCCTGGAGATCGATGGTTTCCAGGATGTCCTGTTTTTCCGCCGGCTTCAGATCCATGTAGCTGGCCACGACATCGGCCAGCAGCGCCGCGGATTCGATGCCGCGGACGGCGTTGACCAGCTCGCCCGGGGTCTGGGGCAGCAACTCCAGGGCCTCGATCGCCTGGGATTTCAGGTGCTGCAGGCGCGCCTCGATCTCGGTGCCGCTCAACTCCTCCTCGGCCAGCCGCTCGACCCGCGCGGCCATGAACGGATGACCGCCGACATAATCGAGGATGCGGAAACGCTGCTGGCCCTGGCAGACGATGTGATGCGACCCGTCGGGGGCGGTCACGTAGCGGAGAATCCCCGCCGCCGTGCCGACCCGATGGAGATCGATGGGGCCCGGCTCGTCGACCCCCTCCTCGCGTTGCAGCACCACACCGATCGGCCGCTCGCTGCGCGCCGCCTCCTGGGCGGCGGCGATCGAGCCCGGCCGGCCGATGGAGATCGGCAGTACGATGCCGGGAAACAGCACCAGATTTCGGACCGGCAGGATGATCAGCGCATCCTC
The DNA here is from genome assembly GCA_964615535.1 of uncultured Mycobacteriaceae bacterium. Classification (GTDB taxonomy): domain Bacteria; phylum Pseudomonadota; class Alphaproteobacteria; order DSM-16000; family Inquilinaceae; genus CAZTNV01. Next base: position 6,716 of record CAZTNV010000116.1, read on the forward strand.
CGGAAGCGTCGGCACGCCCTTCGAGGGCTCGCTCCGGCCGGCTGGACCGGCGATCCGGGTGTCGACGGAACCTTCCGGGGCGGCGTCGTTCTTCGGTTCGGGCCTGGGTTCGGCCGTGGTCATGGCGACCTCACTGGTTCATCCGAGCTTGCGCAGGCTGAGCACCAGGCAGCCATCGATCAGTTGGTGCTGCCCGAATTCCAGTCGCACCGGCGGCAGGCGGATGCGCCGCTCGAAGCGTCCATGGGGGATTTCCAGCCGATGGATGACGGCGGTCTGCGAGGGCTCGGGGAGCGACCGCATGGCCGTGACGATCAGCGTATCGCGATCGAGCGCCACCTCGACCTGATCCGGCGAAACGCCCGGCAAGGCGACCGAAATCCGGAACTCTTCCGCAGTCTCGCAGACATCGACCGGCGGTTCCCAGATCGGGTGCCGCACATCGCCCCGCCGAAGCTGGAAGAACTGCCGATGGAGTCGTTCCGCCCGCTCGATAACCTGGCAGGCTTCGGCCCACATCCAGACTTCCGGGTCGTGTGACGGCATTCCCCATGCTCCTATCAAGTCATCCCTCGGCGGAAGGTTTCGCATCGGACCGCCTTATTAAATGGTCCTTGCAGCCGCACCTGTCAGCAGGTCCGCCGCGCCCGCCGGCCAATCGGCCGAAAGACTCAGGCCAATGCAGCGGCCGACCGAGTCCCTGGTTCAGTGTTGCCGGCAAAGCAAGCCTTAAGACTGAGAGATACCGCCGCAGCCCGCCTTATTCTCAAGCACAAGAGTAGCGCAGGACATCGTATTGTCATTGGACTGTGGCCGAGAGCGACATGACCAAGCTGATCGTTCAGATCCCCTGCTTCAACGAGGAGCAGACCTTGGCGCAGACGGTCGCCGACATTCCCCGGCGGATCGAAGGGATCGACCGGGTCGAGGTGCTGATCGTCGATGACGGCTCGACCGACCGCACGATCGAAACCGCCCGGGCCTGCGGCGTCGATCACGTCATCCGGCACCGCGCCAATCGCGGTCTGGCCCGATCGTTCCGCTCCGGGATCGATGCCTGTCTGCGGCTCGGGGCCGACATCATCGTCAACACCGACGGCGACAACCAGTACCCCGGCAAGGACATTCCGCGGCTGATCCGGCCGATCCTCGACGGCTCCGCGGATTTCGTGATCGGCGACCGCCAGACCCGCGAGATCGCCCATTTCTCGCCGTTCAAGAAGCGGCTCCAGGCGCTCGGCAGCACGGTGGTGCGCCGGCTGGCCGGACTCGAGGTTCCCGACGCGGTCAGCGGCTTCCGCGCCATGTCGCGCGACATGGCGCTGCACATCAACATCGTGTCGCCGTTCAGCTATACCATCGAAACCGTCATCCAGGCCGGCAAGAAGCACTTCGCCGTGGCATCGGTGCCGATCCAAACCAATGCCGACACCCGGCCGTCGCGACTGTTCAAGAGCCTGCCGCGGTTCATCGAGCGGTCGGTGACCACGATGCTGCGGACCTACGTGATGTACCAGCCGCTGCGGGTGTTCCTGGCCATCGGGCTGGTGCTGCTGGTCCTGGGCGGCCTGCCGGTGCTGCGTTTCCTGATCTATTATTTCGCCGGTGAGGGCGAGGGCAAGATCCAGTCGCTGGTGCTTGGCGGGGCGCTGATCGTGCTGGGCGGCGTCACGCTGCTGTTCGGCATGATCGCCGATCTGATCAACTTCAACCGGCAACTGGTCGAGACGACCCTGGAAAAGGTGCGGCGGATCGAGCTGGCGGTCGGCCCGGCCGAACCGGTGGGCGCGGCGGCACCGATCCTGCCCGAAAAGCCGCCTGCCGAACGTGCCCCGGCCCCGGTGGCGGCCGGGGCCGGCGAGGTCAGGGTGGTGCCGGTTGCCGCGGCCGGCCCGCTCCGCCGGGCGATGCGCGACCCGGCATAGCCGGCCGGATTGCCCATGCCGGTCTTCGTCCTGAAATCCGTCCGCGTGCTGGGCTGGTTCGCAGTGGCGGCCGCGCTCGGCTATGTCGGCTGGTCGCTGGCCCAGGCAATGCCGGCGCTCGACGATCGGGCATTCGCCCCGGCCGCCCTGGCGGTCCTGGCGCTGTGCTGCGCCGGGCATGCCGGGGCGCTGGTCTGCCTGACCGGAGCGTGGCGGGGCCTGATCGCGGGCGCGGTCGACCGGCCGGTGACGCTGCGTCAGGCGATCCATGTCTACGGCCGGGCCAACATGGCCAAGTATCTCCCCGGCAACGTCTTTCATTATGCCGGCCGGCAACTGCTCGGGCGGCGCTACGGCTGGCCGCAAGGTGCCATCGCGCTGGCCTCGGTGCTGGAAATCCTGCTGCAATGCCTGGCCGCGGCGGTCGGCCTGATGCTCTACGGCGTGCTGCTGAGCGGCCGGGTGTTCGAGATCGTGCCGTGGCCGGTCCTGGCGGCGGTCGGGCTCGGGCTGGCTGCGGCGCCGTGGTTGCTGCCGGTCGTGCTGCCCCGGCTGCCGCTGCTCCGGCGGCTGATCCCGCCGGACAGCGTCGGCGGCATGCTGGCCGGAGGACGGCTGGCGCGCAGCTTCGGGCTCTATGCCGGCTTCTTCGTGTTATCCGGCCTGATCATGTGGCTGCTGTACCAGGGCCTCAGCGGAGGTTTTGGCGCGGAACCGGACGGTTTCCGGCGGTTCGACAGCCTGCCGGCGATCGCCACCGCCTATCTGGCGGCGTGGTTCGTCGGCTTCGTCACGCCGGGGGCGTCGGGCGGCATCGGCGTGCGCGAGGCGGTGCTGCTGCTGCTGCTGGGCGAGTCCCTGGGCCAGGCCGATGCGGTGCTGCTGGCGGTGCTGAGCCGGCTGGTGACGATCGGCGGCGACGGTCTGTTCTTTCTGGCGAGCTGGCGGTCGACCCCGGCCCTGGCCGCGGACCCCTGAGGCGGCAGCGGCTCAGCGCAGCAGCCGCGTCGCTCCGGTGCCGTCGCGCGCGCACAGCCGGTCGCGGCAGGCGATCATGTCCATGCCGCCTTCCCGCCCATCTGGGCCGGGCATGCCGAGGATGCGGATCACCGCGAAATCGCGGTTGCGGAACGCCTCCCGCAGCCGGTCGGGATGGCGGGCCACGAAACCGTCGAGAACGGCCGATTCGGTGTAGTTGACGCTGGAATACAGTCCGCTCGCGGTCACCGGGCTGTGCTTGAGCACGAGGTACTGCACCTCGGCGAACCGCAGATTGGCCCAGATGGCGGCATCGGAATCCAGCTCCGGATGGATCGTCGGGTCCGGCAGCGCGACGGCCGGCCGGCCCGTGTAGAGCGTGACGATGCGCGGAAACCGGAACGCCACCACGGCGTCCGGGGGCGTCGCCGCGGTCAGATGGTCGAACAGCTCGACCGTCGTGGACGCCGCCACGCCGTCGGCGAGCGGCCCGAAATCGGTGACGCGGTAGGCGCCGGCATAGGTCACCGCGATCAGCGCCGCCAGACCGGCGACCGCTGCCCGGCGCACACCGAGATCGGCGATCCGGTCCAGCGCATGGAATGCGTAGAAGAACAGGGCGGGCAGCAGCGGGATCAGATAGCGCATCCAGGCCGACTGGACCTGCACCGCGACGATCATGACGGCGTAGAGCGGCACCACCACGTCCAGAATGGTGATCCGGCGCCGGACCCGCGCGCCATAGCCGATCACGGCCAGCAGCAGGGTGACATAGTGAGCGATCTGCTGCACGGTGGTGCTGAACCCGTTTTCCCACAGCCCTTCCAGGCGCCAGCGGTACTGGTTCAGGTTCTCGATCGGCACCGCCAGGCTGTATTCGCCAAGCGTCGTGAGGTAGCGCGCCTCGCTGAACGGCACGGCCAGCTTCTGAAGCATGATGCCGGCCGCGGCGATCGCCACCGTGACCATGGTCACCCGCCGCACTCGCCGATGGCGCAGCCCATCGTAGATCAGCAGCGCCGGGATCAGCACGATCGCCGCCGCGCGAAGTCCGTAGGCCAGATCCAGCAGCACGCCGCACCCCACGGCCAGCCAGATCGCCCGCGCCGGCCGCAGACCGGGGGAGTCCAGAAGGCCGATCAGATATATCCATAGATAGAACAGCAGCAGAAACGGCAGATCGGACAGAATCAGTTCCTTGAACTGAAACAGATAGGGCGACAGGCCGAGCGCCAGGACGATGCCGGCCAGTGCCAGCCCGCCGACCGCATGCCGGAACAGCAGGAAGACGATGAACACGGTGCCGGCGATGCACAGCGCCAGCGGCGCCTTCATGGCAACCAGGTCGAGTCCGCGGATTTCGTGGATCGCACCCAGCAGGGCCGGCAGCAGCGGCGGGAAGGGGTTGCGATAGCCGTGCAGCGGCTCGCGGACCGCTGCTGTTCCGGCCTCCCCAAACCGGCCGG
>CAZTNV010000117.1:0-11013 GCA_964615535.1 uncultured Mycobacteriaceae bacterium
GCGTGGGTGATCCAGGTCTTGTTGCCGGTGATCTTGTAGGCACCGTTGTCGCGCACCGCTCGGGTGCGGAGCGACGCCAGATCGGAGCCGGTATTGGGTTCGGTGAATACTGCGGTCGGCAGAATCTCGGCCGAGGCCAGCTTGGGCAGCCAGTGCTGCTTCTGCTCCTCCGTGCCGCCCAGGCGGATCAGCTCGGCAGCGATTTCCGACCGGGTGCCGAGCGAGCCGACGCCGATATAGCCGCGGCTGAGCTCCTCGGTGACCACGCACATCGCGGTCTTGCCCATGCCGAGGCCACCATACTCCTCGGGGATGGTCAGGCCGAACACACCCAGCTCGGCCATCTGATTGATGATCTCCATCGGAATCAGCTCGTCCTTCAGATGCCATTCATGGGCATGGGGGACGACCTGCTCCTCGACGAAGCGGCGAAACTGGTCGCGGACCAGTTCCAGATCATGGTCTTCAAGGCCGGAGGCGCCGAAATTGCCGTGGGAGATCAGCTCGGCGATACGGTGCTTGACCGGCGCCGAAAAGCCCTGCTGCATCAGGGTGACCACCGCCGGGGTGTAAAAGGCATGCAAATCCCGGTCGAGCACACCGAAATCACCCGGACGGACGATTTCGCACTGGCTGAGCGGAATGCCGCCGACCATCTGCGCCAGATACTCACCGAACGCGGCCTGCAGGATCAGGGCTTCCAGCTCGCCGTAGTGGCCGAACTCCTGCAACCGCTTGACCCAGCCGACCATCTCTTGCAGCGCTTCGACATAGGTTGCGAACCAGGCATAGCCATGGGCAATGAACTGGTTCTCGTCGAGCAGCGCCGAGTCGATCTTGCCGTTGCGGGTCACCTGACCGGCGACCGCAGTCTTCACGGCAACGCCCAGGGCATCGGCGGCCTTGAGGGCTTGTTCACAGGTAGCGAGCAGATTGGGTATGACGATCTCGCGATCGGCCAAGTCGTCGAGTTCGGTAACCGTGACGGTGGCGGCTTCGGCCATGACGTGAAATCCCTCCCAGGGGTGGTCCAGCGGTGGCGGTCCAACTGTCCGAATCATCCGCCCGGCGAGGCGGACGATCCTTAGTATTCAAAGTGCGATCGAGTCCCGATTTCCAACCATAGCAGAAACCACCGCGGGCTGGAACAGGACAACCGCAATGCAGCAAAGAACAATTGCGAGATAAGCGCGTCGGCCTGGGCTTTGGCACGCACTTCCGCAGGGTGCGGCAACACGTCGCCGCTCCGACGCTATCGCGCAACTATCGCACCGGGCCGTATCGAGCCGGTGCGCATGATCCGGCGTGCATTGCTGACCTGCAATACTGAGTTGCAGGCTGTGCGCGGATCAAGGCCTGCCGCTCCGCGGCCGGCTGCGCTCGACTTCCACCCCGACTGCGCCGACATCCGGATAGACGTCCAGCTTCTCGACCCGCACCCGCACCCGCTGCACTCGGCGATGGGCGAGGCAACGCGCCGCCAGCCGCTCGGCCAGGGTTTCGACCAGGTTGACATGGCCCTCCCCGACCAGGGCGCGCGCCATCGCCACGAAGCGGGAATAGGACACCACCTGTTGAATATCGTCGCTCATCGGTTCGGGCGGCGGGTCGACCCAGAGATCGAGGTTGAGCCGCACACGCTGCGCTCGCCCGTGTTCATGGTCGTGGACGCCGATCTCGGCCTCCAGCACCAGATCGCGAATCAACAGCCGGTGCGGCACAGGCTCGGGTTTCGGTTCCGTCACGGCGGCCCCTGGTTTCTCGTTCGGGTCACGATGGGATGGCACGATGCATTGGGCCCGCCTCCGGCCGGTTGACAGCCGGGCCGCGGGTGGCCGAATGATGCGCCATGCATCCGGCAATCGCCAAGCTCCGCCATACGCCTGTGCCCCGGCTGATCTGGTTCGCCCGGCAGCTTTGGCTGGGCACGTTGCGGCCCTTGCGGCTCGGGGTCCGCACCATGGTGCTGGACAGGGCGGACGGCGTGCTGCTGGTTCGCCATTCCTATCGCCCCGGTTGGCATCTGCCGGGCGGCGGCGTGAAGAAATGGGAGACGCTGCACCAGGCGGCAATTCGCGAGACCCGAGAGGAAACCGGCGTTGAGATCGATGCGCTTGATGACTCGGTCGGCGTCTTCGCGAACTTTACGATCGGCTATTGCGACCACGTCGCACTCTTCACCACACGCCGCTGGCGCCCCGGGTCAGTCGAGTCCTTTGAAATCGCCGAGTCGCGGTTCTTTCCCATCCACGCGCCGCCGGCCGATGCCTCGCCGCCGACGCTGCGCCGCCTCGACGAGCTCCTGGGCCGGGCCGAGCGCGCGCCGCACTGGTGACCGCGTCACCGGCCCGCAGAATCGACGCCGGCCTTGCTCAGCTCGCGGCCGAGCCGGCCGGACAGCCACAGGAAGAACATGCGGAAATCGCTGGCCAGCGACCATAGCGGGTAGCTGAACGTCGCCGGTCGGTTGCGTTCGATCAGAAAATGGCCGAGCCATGCGAAGCCGTAGCCCGCAACGACTGCGGCGAGCAGCCACCACCACCCGCCGCCGACCAGCGCCGCCCCGATCAGTATCAGGCTCAATCCGGTGCCGATCAGGTGCAGCGCGCGCGTACCCGGCCGGCGGTGTTGGTTCAGGTAGAACGGCCAGAACTCGGCATAGCGTTCGATTCGCCGATTCATGGTTCCCGCCTCCGCTGCCCAGGCTTCCCATCGCTTGATAAATGGGCTTGGCATGCCCAGTCTTGAAATCGCCGCGCAGGCGGTTTAGGTAAACCGTTCCGATAGTATCCGGCCGGCAGGGCCGCCCGCCGGCTCGAATGAGGGTGCAATGGGCTACAAGGTCGCAGTGATCGGTGCCACCGGCAATGTCGGACGCGAAATGCTGACCATCCTGTCCGAGCGGGAGTTCCCGGTCGAGGATGTCGTGGCGCTGGCCTCGACCCGGTCGACCGGCATGGAGGTGTCGTTTGGCGAGGACAGGGTGCTCAAGGTCCGCGACCTCGCGACCTTCGATTTCCGGGGTTGGGACATCGCGCTGTCCTCGCCGGGCGCCAAGGTTTCGGCGGAATTCTCCCCGAAGGCCGGGCATGCCGGCTGCGTGGTGATCGACAACACCTCGCATTTCAGGATGGACCCGGACGTGCCGCTGGTCGTGCCCGAGGTCAACCCCCAGGCCATCGCCGGCTACTCCCGCCGCAATATCATTGCCAATCCAAACTGCTCGACCATTCAGATGGTCATGGCGCTGAAGCCGCTGCACGATCTGGCGCGCATCCGGCGGGTGGTGGTGTCGACCTACCAGTCGGTTTCGGGCGCCGGGCGGGATGCCATGGACGAGTTGTTCACCCAGACCCGTGGCATTTACGTCAACGACCCGATCGTCAAGGAGAAGTTCACCAAGCAGATCGCGTTCAATGTCATCCCCCATATCGACAAGTTCATGGATGACGGGGCGACCAAGGAAGAATGGAAGATGGTGGTCGAGACCAAGAAGATCCTCGATCCGGCCATCAAGGTCACCGCGACCTGTGCGCGGGTGCCGGTGTTCATTGGTCATGCCGAGGCGATCAATATCGAATTCCAGAACCCGATTTCGGCCGAGGAGGCCCGTGCAGCGCTGAAGCGCGCGCCGGGGATTACGGTGATCGATCAGCGCGCCGACGAAGGTTATGTCACCCCGGTGGAATGCGCCGGCGACGATCCGGTGTTTGTCAGCCGTATCCGCGAGGACCCGACGGTCGAGAACGGCCTGTCGCTCTGGGTGGTCGCCGACAATCTGCGCAAGGGCGCAGCCCTGAACGCGGTTCAGATCGCCGAGTGCCTGGTTCGCGATCACATGAAGATGGCGGCGGAGTAGCCGCCCCGCCGCCGTCCGATCACGGCAACCGCCTGCGCAGTCCCCGGCCGTGATTCTGTCACAGGACTGACATCGCATTCCAATGCCGGCTCCGCCGACAAATATGCTCTGGATGGCGGCGGATCGGGCATGGTAGGAAACAGGCCTCGTTCAATCGGGGACTCGTGGGCCATCCTCATGACTATTGCTCAGATCCTGAATACCAAGGGCGGTGAGCTGCACACTGTTCGGCCGGAAGATACCATCGCGGTCACCGTGAACTTGTTCAATCGCGAGAAGAAACCGCTGGTGGTCGTGAGCGATGCCGACAGCAAGATCGTCGGCGTGGTCTCGATCACCGACGTGGTGCGGGCGCTGGAACGGTTCGGCGATCGGACTCTTGCCGTCAAGGTCAAGGACGTGATGACCCCCTGGGTCGCCATGTGCCACCCGCACGACGAGCCCGAGCATGTGCTGGAACTGATGAATGCCCGCAATCTGCGCCATGTGCCGGTGGTCGAGGACGGCCATGTGCTTGGCGTGGTCACGACCGGCGACATTCTCAAATCCATGCTCGATACCTTGAAGATGAACGTCGAGCAGTTACAGAACTATTTTCTCAAGGTCGGCGGCCGCTACTGAAGGCTGCCGCGGCGGTCTTGCATGCTGCCGGCGATCGCGAAAGGCGGAAGCCGCGGATGCCCAGACTCCTGATCGTCGAGGATGACGACCTCAACCGTGAGGTCCTGGGCCGGCGGCTGCTTCGCCACGGCTATCAGGTTGTATCCGCGGCGGACGGCAACGAAGCGCTGGCGCTGGCCCTGACGGAGTTGCCCGATCTGATCCTGATCGATCTGGTGCTGCCCGGTCTTGATGGCTGGGAGACCATCGGCCGCCTGCGGGCCAACGACCGAACTCGCTCCATACCGATCATTGTGGTGTCCGCCCGGGTCGATCCGGCGGATCACGACCGGGCGATCGCCGTGGGATGCGACGAGTTCGAAACCAAGCCGGTCAATTTCCGCCGCCTGCTTGCCAGGATCGAGGCCCGGCTCCATCCCGACGGTGCGCCCGACGCCACATCTCCCGATCCCGAGCCGGATTCTGCGAGAGGCGTCACGCCGGCCGGAAAGACTGCATCGCCGGCCTCAAAGCCGGTCTGGTTACCGAGCGGCCCGCGGGCGGCATTCGCGGTCGCCAAGGGACAGGCGCGCCCCGCCATCGATGATTCGGCCGAGGCCCTTGCAGACGGCGGGTCCATCCCTGACTCGCTGCCCGAACCGGATCCCACCGCCCCCGCAGCGGCGTCTTCGGGTCGGGCCATTCCCGCCGGGCCGGCCGCCAGCATTGAAGACGGCGGACATCCGCTGCCCTGGACCGCGCCGCGCCCGGCAGCGTTTCACGAGCGCGCGCGTTCGGTCGAGCCGTGCGGCGAGGAGGCGGTCCTGGTGATCGACTGCAACGATCGCCGCCGCCCGATCCTCGCCTCGGCGCTGGTCCCGCGCTGGCCCGGCACGCTCCTGCTTGCGAGCCCGGCCGCGGGTCTGGACATGCTGTTGCGGCAGCGGATCGACGTGGTCCTGCTGGATGCGACCTCTGCCGCGGGCGATGCACCCGCCGTGCTGGAAAGCCTGAAGACCGACGACACACTGCGCGAAATTCCGGTGATTGCGCTGTGCAGCCGCGAAGCAGCGGAGTTCTTTATTGAAGCCGGGGCCGACGATCTGCTGCTCCCGCCATTCGATCCGCCGCTCGTGCAGCTTCGCGTCGCCACGGTGCTGGAGCGGCAGCGATTGCGTGCCAGCGTCGCCGCGGCCGCCGGCCCGGTGCCGCCCCCGCTATTGCCTGAAAGATACCCGAATCGCTCGGGCGTGCCGGCACCGCGCCGGATCGAGCACGCGGCGCTGCTGGTGGCAGGACTGTCCCGCTTTCCCGCCAAGGCCAAGGCGCTGCCGGTCGAGGACACGGTGGCCGCCGTCCAGACGGTGTTCGGCATGATGGAAGACATCGCCGGCCGGCACGGGCTGATCGACATCGGCACGGTCGGCCATCGCTTCGTCGCAGCGGCCGGGCTCGACGGCGATGCGGGTAATGCAGCGCTGGCGGCAGTACGCTGCGGGCTCGACATGATCCGACGGGTGGACGCTGCCCTGCCCGTCTGGCCATTGACCGTGGGGATCGATGCGGGCCCGGTGCTGGCGGGGTTGTTCGGCCGACGGCTGCCGCGTTTCGACCTGCTCGGACACCCGGCCGAGACGGCACGCCAAATTCAACGACTGGCCCAGCCCGGCGGCGTGCTGCTCAGCGAGGGCGTCTGGCTGCCCATCGCCAGCCACTGCGAAGGCGAGCCCGCCGGAGCCCTGAGCCTCCACGGCACCCTGGCCGGCGGGTCTCGCGCGATCCCGCTCTACCGCTGCACCGCCGCGGATGGCGCGCCCGCCACGCTCTAGCCGCCGGGCAACGCAGCGCGCCGCATTGCCCGGAAACTCGGCTCGGGCCTACTTCTCGAGGTTTTCGGCGACGAAGTCCCAGTTGATCAGGTGATCGATAAAAGTCTGGACGAAGTCCGGCCGCCGGTTCTGATAGTCGAGATAATAGGCGTGCTCCCAGACATCGACGGTCAGCAGCGCCTTCTGCACATGAGCCAGCGGCAGATCGGCATTGGCGGTCTTGATGATCTTAAGGGTGTCGCCATCCTGGACCAGCCAGCCCCAGCCGCTGCCGAACTGGCTGACCGCGGTGGCCTTGAACTCGTCGCGGAACTTGTCGTAGCTGCCGAAGGCGGCATCGATCTTCCGGGCCAGCTCGCCGGTCGGTGCACCGCCGCCGCCCTGGCGCATGCAGTTCCAGAAGAAGGTGTGATTCCACACCTGCGCGGCGTTGTTGAACACCGGCATTTTTGAGGAGTCACCGGCGACTTCGCGGATCAGCTCTTCGAGCGGGAGCTTTTCGAGCGGCGTGTCCTTGATCAGGTTGTTGCCGTTCGTGACATAGGCCGCATGGTGCTTGCCGTAATGGAATTCCAGGGTGCGCTCGGAGATGTGCGGCTCCAGCGCATTCTTGGCATAGGGCAGCGAAGGAAGTTCGAGGGCCATGGTGATGTCTCCCTGAGACTCTGGGTGTTTTGAGACTGTGGCTGATCTGGGATCGGGCTGATTTGGGATCGGCAAGGGGGTGCGGGCGAACTTGCCTGCGGGCCGGCGTCGATCGCCGGTCCGTCAGCGATCCGGCGAGACACGATGGTTATAGGCGGAATCGGGCGGGATCGCCATAGATCGGGCAGGCCTGCCCACCCTGCAATTTGCCGCGCCCCGCCTGCCGCCCGGCCGATCGGGCGGCGACGACAGGCGGCAAGCATTGCTCTGGAGGGCCGGACCGCCGCCAAACGGTCAGGAGTGGCGGCCATCGGCCGGCCTGGCCCAGCGGGATCGGCTCCGGCCCGGACGCTCGGGCAGCGGCCGGTCGGGCACTGGCGAGGCATCGCGATCCCGGTCGCCGGCCCCTTGCATCAGCGACCCGAAATCGACTTTCTGGCCCTCTTCCAGTTCGAGCTTGAAAGCGAGAAAGCGCAGCATGTCCTTGAGCGTTACGATCCCGGCCAGGCGCCCGTGATCGGCCACCAGCAGGCGGCTGATGCCGCTCCGCTGCATGCGCGACAGCGCGTCGATCGCCTCCATGTTCGGCCCGACGGTGTTGTCGCGATCGCAGGGCTGCATGACTGCGCCGACCGGCGTGTCGTGCCAGCGCTCGCGCGGCAGATCGCTGATTCGGCGCAGCGTGACGCAGCCGACCACGCGCCCGTCGCCCTCGACCACCGGGAACATCTTGAAGTAGTGGCGATAGAAATACTCCTCCACCAGGTCGCCGACCGGCAGGTCGGGCGGCACGGTGACCGGCCGATCGTTCATCACCCGGCTGACCGGGACGCCCCGGAGTGCCTCACGCATCAGCGTCTGCTGATAGGATGCTCCGGCCGCGCCGCGGATGAACAGGCCGATCAGAAACCACCACAGGCCGCCGATGAAATTGCCGCTGACGATCGACACGATACCGAGCACGATCAGCAGAATGCCGAAGCCGGAACCGAACCCAGATGCGATCCGGGTGGCCCAGCGCAGGTCGCCGCGCCAGCCCCACAGCGCGGCGCGCAGCATCCGGCCGCCATCGAGCGGAAATGCCGGGATGAGATTGAAGATCGCCAGCAGAAGATTGATCCACACCAGATAACTCAGCACGCCCCCGACTGCCGTCGGCAATCCGGCGCCATCTGCCGCAAATCCAAGACCAAAGAAGATCGCCGCCAGCAGAAAGCTGGAGATCGGCCCGACCACCGCCACCAGGAATTCGACCCTGGGGGCTCGCGGCTCCTCGGTCATCTGCGCAACCCCGCCGAACAGGAACAGGGTAATGCCGGAGATCGGCAGGCCGTAATGGCGCGCCACCAGAGAATGCGAGAATTCATGCCAGACGATCGAGAAGAACAGGCCCAGTGCGCCGACCACACCCATCCACCAGTAGGTGCCGGTTTCCAGCCCCGGGAACTGGAAGGGAAAAAAGCCGACCGCCAACGTCCAGGTGACCAGAATGGCCAGCAGCAGCCAGGACAGATCGACTCCGACCTCGAAGCCCAGCAAGCGAAAAAGCGTGAATCGTCGACCGAACATGATGGCGCCCTCAAGGCTCCGATTGGCGGCAGGAACTCCGGCAGAGCCCAACGGGAAAGGTTTTCGTAGAACGGACGGGCTCACTGATTTCGAAACACGCCAGGGCCGGCATTGGTTCCGGGCGCTCGGCCGAGAGCACCACCATCGGTGAGGCAGGCAGACACGTGGCGCATTTCGGGCACCCACACCATATTAGAGTCAGGGAAATGCCGCGAGACGCCGGCAACGGCGGGGCCGCTCCCGATCCGCTTCCGGTGTTCGTCCCAAGGGAGGCCGGAGATGCAGGTTCCGCTTAGAATCAGCTTCCGCAATACCGATGGCTCGTCCGCTTTCGAATACCTGATCCGCAGGCAGGCGGCACGGCTGGAGCGGTTTTACGACCGCATCACCGGGTGTCGTGTGATGTTCGAGGCGCCTCACCGGCATCATCGCCGGGGCCGGAGCTATCACGTCGCGATCACGCTCGATTTGCCGCGGCGTCAGTTCGCGATCGGCGGCATTGGCCGCCACGCTGCCGGCAGGAAAAACGCCCATGCGGCCATCCGCGAGGCGTTTGATGCAGCCGTCCGGGTGATTGAAGACCACGCGCGCAACCTGCGCGGCGATACCAAGACGCATGCGGCAAGCGGATCGGACGGATCAGCGGGGGGATGAGGTGCTGGGGCGACCGATGGGACTCGAACCCACGACAACTCGGACCACAACCGAGGGCTCTACCAACTGAGCTACGGCCGCCAGCAGGAACCGGCGACTCCATTGCCGGATCAGACCGGTCATATGAGCGATTCAGCCTGGCCGGTCAAGCACCGCGCAGCACGCCATTAGATGGATCGCATCGGGTGAGGGGCGACAGCAGGACGGGGATGACTCAAATCGGGCAAAGCCGCCGCCCGGAATTTAAGCGCCTGCCTATTTCACAGCCACTCCTTACCGGATGGGCGTAATCCTCGCAGAGCCGACTCGACGGAAATCCGGGCTGCCCGCTCGTGGCACGAGGCATGCTTACCGGTCCCGCTGTCGCGGCGACGCCGCAACGATTTCGGAACCCGATTCCGTTCAACCACGCACGCGTCCGGACCCATGAAAAAAGTCGAAGCGATCATCAAGCCGTTCAAGCTGGACGAGGTGAAGGAGGCCTTGCATGAGGTCGGCATCAAGGGCATTACCGTCACCGAGGCCAAGGGGTTCGGACGCCAGAAAGGCCACACCGAGCTGTATCGCGGGGCCGAGTACGTCGTGGATTTCCTGCCCAAGGTGAAGATCGAAGTGGTGATGGAAGACACCCTGGTGGAGCGCGCCATCGAGGCGATTCAACAGGCGGCTCAGACCGGGCGTATCGGAGACGGCAAGATTTTCGTCTCACCGATCGAAGAAGTGGTCCGCATCCGCACCGGAGAGAAGGGCAGCGACGCCATTTGACTCGGCGGCCGATCGCCATGCGGCGGGTTCATGCCGGTCTTCCCCCAATCCCCTAAACATCGGCTCTCATAAAAAGCAAGACATCAGGCAACCACCAAGGAAATAGGAAATATTGGCATGTCCGACGCAGTATCGAAGGTGATGGATCTGATCAAGGAGCACGACGTCAAGTATGTCGACCTCCGGTTCACCGACCCCCGCGGCAAGTGGCAGCATACCGCCCAGCACATTTCGACGATCGACGAGGACGTGTTCACCGACGGCTTCATGTTCGACGGATCGTCGATCGCCGGGTGGAAGGTGATCAACGAATCGGACATGGTGCTGATGCCCGATGCGGAGAGCGCGGTGCTCGATCCGTTTGCGGCGCAACCGTCGCTGATCCTGTTCTGCGACGTGCAGGAGCCCCTGACCGGCCAGCGGTACAATCGCGATCCCCGCTCCATCGCAAAATCGGCCGAACAGTACATGGCCTCGCTCGGCGTCGGCGATAAAGCCTATTTCGGCCCGGAGGCCGAGTTCTTCGTGTTCGACGACGTGCGATACAATGTCGGCATGCAGGAGGGCTTCTATTTCCTTGACAGCGAGGAAGGCCCGTACAATTCCGGCAAGAAGTACGAAGACGGCAATTTGGGCCACCGGCCCGGAGTGAAGGGCGGTTATTTCCCGGTGCCGCCGGTCGACAGTGCCTCCGACATGCGTGCGGAAATGCTCAGCACCATGGCCGAAATGGGCGTGCCGGTCGAAAAGCATCATCACGAGGTCGCACCGTCGCAGCACGAACTGGGCATGAAGTTCGGCACGCTGGTCAAGTCCGCTGACCTTTTGCAGATCTACAAGTATTGCGTTCACATGGTCGCCGCCAGCTATGGCAAGACCGCGACCTTCATGCCCAAGCCGATCAAGGGCGACAACGGCTCGGGCATGCATGTCCATCAGTCGATCTGGAAGGGCGACAGCCCGGCTTTCGCCGGCAGTCTCTATGCCGACTTGTCGGAGACGGCGCTTTACTACATCGGCGGCATCATCAAGCACGCCCGTGCGATCAACGCCTTCACCAATCCAGGCACGAACAGCTACAAGCGGCTGATC
>CAZTNV010000118.1:0-10976 GCA_964615535.1 uncultured Mycobacteriaceae bacterium
GGAGGCCACCGCGGTGACGGTCCGCGATCCCGACGGCACGCTGATCGCCGCGCTCCCGGAACTGGCCATGGGCCTGAGCGCGCCGGCGCTGCTGCGCGGCGCCGTGGAGCCGACCCGGCTGGAACTGATCGAGCCGCGGCTGCGGGTCAGCCGCGACGCCGGCGGCGATTTCCATTTCGCCCTCGGCATCGGCGCCAGCACCGCCTCGACCGAGAACCAGGAGGACAGGGCTGGCACGCCGGCCGCAACCGGCGATGCGCCGGGGCCGGGGCACGATCTGGTCGCCTGGATGCTGGCCGGGTTGGCATCGGCTCCGGGGTCCGGCCATCCGATGGCCGGCCTGCGCCGGATCAGCGTGCTGCGGGCGCAGATCACCTATGACGACCGCAATCTGGGCGTGCTGTGGCGCGCGCCGGCCGCCGATGTCGCCCTGTGGCGGTCGGGCGATGGGATTCGCGGTGCGCTCCGCCTGATGGTCGTGATGGCCGGCCGGCCGACCAGCCTGGAGGCGACCGCGGTTCGCGCTGCGGGCGGCCGGATCGATGCCGATCTGCGCATCGCCGATCTGCCCCCCGCCGCCCTGGCCGAACTCGACGCCAGGCTGGCGCCGCTCCGCGTGCTGCCCGGACCGGTTGGCCTGTGGAGCGCCCTGCGGCTGGGGCCGGATCTGATGCCGGAGCGGATCGACTTCAGGCTCACGGGCGGCTCGATATGGACGCGCTGTTTCCCCGGCCGGTGACCATCGGCGGGCTCGAACTGGCCGGCAGCATCGACCTGCCGGCGCGGCGCCTGCATGTGGAGCAGGCGCAGATCGAGCTGGGCGGCCCCCGGATCACCGCCCGCGGCACCGCGACCGAGGCGGCGGGACGGGTCAGGATCGAGGCGGAGGCCACGGTGTCCGGCCTGCCGGTCGATCTGCTGGACAGCTACTGGCCCAACTCGGCGGGCCGCGGCGCCCGTCGCTGGGTCACCCGCAATCTGGCGCGCGGCATGGTGCGCAGCGCCACGGCCCGGCTGCGCGCCGATGCCCCGGCCGGCGATCCGGCCGCGCTGGCGGTGGCGGCGTTCGACGGCTCGATGGCGTTCGACGGCCTGCAGGTGACCTATCTGGACGGTTTGCCGCCGGTCACCGGGGTGGCCGGCACCGCCGCGTTCGACCGGCACAGCCTGATCGTCGACGTGACCGGCGGCCGGCTGCGCGACCTCACGGTGCCGGAGGCGCGGATCGCGATCACCGGGCTGGACGAGTCCGCGCCCGAGCCGATCGATATCGGCGTGGTGGTCAGCGGGCCGCTGCGCACCGTGCTCGACGTTCTGGACAGCCCCAGGCTGCACTTCATCGCCGATCTCGGGCTCGACCCGGCGGCGGTGTCGGGCGTGCAGTCGAGCCGGCTCCGCTTCCTGTTCAGACTGAAAAACCACCTGCCGATCGAGGAGGTCGCCATCGCGGTCGCGGCCAATCTGAGGACTGCCGGGCTCGGCCGGGTCGCCCGCGGGATCGGGGTCGGCGGCATCGACGCCGCTCTCCGGCTCGACGGCCAGGGCATGACGGTCGAGGGCACCGCGCTGGCGGGCGGCCTGCCGGTCGGCTTCGCCTGGACCGAACGGTTTAACCGGGGGCGCGACTTCCTGACCCGGCTGGTCCTGTCGGGCAGAATCGACGAGACCGCGGCGGCGACGCTGGGGCTGCCGCCAATTCCGGGCGTGACCGGCCCGGTGGGGATCGAGGCCACCTATACCGATCTCGACCGCACCCGGCAGACCCTGGCCGCCACCCTCGATCTGACCCCGACCGCTTTGGCGATCGAGGATCTGGCCTGGGCCAAACCGGCCGGCGCACCGGCCCGGGCGCAAATCGACCTGACGCTCCGAAACGACGTGCCGCAGCGCATCCCGGCGTTCCGGATCGACGCGCCCGATCTTCTGGCCCGCGGCGCGGCGACCCTCGGCGAAGGCGGCGATCTGGCCGAACTCACGATCGGCGAATTCGTCCAGGGCGGCACCCGGCTGGCGATCCGCGCCGAACGGCAGCCGGCCGGCGGCTACCGTATCGCGGTGGCGGGACCGCGCCTGGAGGCGTCGCGACTGATCGAGCTTCACCTGAGCGGCGACGCGGCCGGCCGCACCGCGGCCGAGGGCGGACCGCCGCTCCATCTCACACTCGATCTGGGCGAGGTGGCGCTCGGCCGCGGGCGATCGCTGTTCGCCGTCAACGGCCACGCCGCCCGGTCCGCCGAGGGCTGGACAACCCTGGATCTGGCCGCCCGCACCGGCGGCACCGGCCATCTCCGGGCCACCCTGGAGCCGGTCGGACCGAACGTGGTGCAATACCGCCTGCGCGCCGACGATGCCGGCGCGGTGCTGCGCGGCCTCGATCTGCTGTCGGACATGGAGGGCGGCACGCTGACCCTGACGGGGGTCCGCCAGGGTCCGCCCGGCGCCCGGCAGTATGGCGGCAGCGTGCGACTCGACGAATTCCGCATGATCGGGGCGCCGGTGCTGGCCCGGCTGCTGGCCGCGACGTCGGTGGGCGGGCTGAGCGATGCCCTGACCGGCGAGGGGCTGGCGTTCCGCCGGCTGGTGGCGGATTACCGCCTGGACGGCGACCTGCTGACCCTGATGGATGGCCGCACTTCGGGCGGCGCGCTGGGCCTGACCTTCGCCGGCCGGATCGACACCGCGGCGGATCGCCTCGATCTCGAGGGAACCGTCGTCCCGGTCTACGAGGTCAATCGGGTGATCGGGGCGATCCCGCTGGTCGGCCGGCTGCTCACCGGCGGCGAGGGCCAGGGCGTGTTCGCCTTCACCTACGGGCTTCGGGGACCGGTCGGCGAGCCGACGGTCTCGGTCAATCCGCTGGCCGTGCTGGCGCCCGGCGTGCTGCGCAATCTGTTCTTCCTCGACGGTCTCGACCCGGCGGCCGAGGATGGCGGCCTCCCGCCCGCCGATCCGGCGGTCTCGCAGCGACCGCAATCGCAATGACCGGCCGACCGGCAACCGCCGTATGGTCCTTTACTACAATTTTTCTACTTAAGATCATCCGTCTTGCCTCTTATGGCAGAATTATATACCATTCAATCTATCCAAGACAGTTCTGATCCAATAAATCCGGGGAGCACCGATCATGGTCAAGACACCCTATGTCTGCGTCATCATGAATCATTACGCCATCACGACCTCCAACGACAAGAATTATATATTGATAAGCAATGGCGCCGCGGATTGTATAATATTCGTCGTTCACAACACGACCAACAACCGGGCCTTGATGTGCCATGTCACGCGGCTGACCTCCATCCCTGATCTGTTCAAGTATATTTACGCGTTTGTGGTCAAGCAGGCTGACATAGCCACCAAGAATATATACATGGCGTCGTCGGTATTCGGAACCCAGAATTACGCCAGCAACGGCAATTATGCCAATCTGATCGGAGCGCTGCCCAATGCTGCCGTGCCGCAGCTTTTGAACACGACCGCCTTCTCGATCGATCTGAGCAACGGCCAGACGGCGCAGGGGGCGGGTCCGATCGGAATCGTCCAGCAGCAGTTTCCAAACGCCGCCAGTGAAGGGATCAGCGAATCGATGGGCATCAGCGCCGAAGCCCCAACCCGTGCCTATTTGTCGCTCAAGGTCCAGTTCGCGCCGCTGACCGGACCCAAAAAGGCCCAGGAAAGCCCGATCTGACCCGGAACCGCGGGCACCGGGCGACCGGGCTCGACTGCGCTCCGGCGATGGTCCGGGGCGATGGTCCGGGGCGATGGTCCGGGGCGATGGTCCGGGGCGACGATCCGGGGCCGGGAGCGATCCCCGACGCGCGGCCGGCAGCATGCCCCGGTGCCGCCGCCGCGCGGCCCGTCATGGACCGGAGTCGCCGGTTTTCCGGCGATCATGGTGAATCGGGCATCTTTCCGAATGGCTGATCCGGTTTATGATCTAAAATGCGCTCTGCGTCGTTCTGCCAGGCTGGTATTCGGAGAAACGCATGCCGGACCGGTTCATTACCGTGCTATGCTAAATGAAATTCAGGAGGTTCTGAGGTCCGATGGCATTCAAGCCGAATTACAACCAGCAGCGCGTGGAACGCGAACGCGTCAAGAAGACGAAGAAGGAGGAGAAGCTGAAACAGCGGCAGGAAGAGATGGCCCAGCGGAAGGATGCGCCGCAGGACGGCGCGCCCGCCAGCAGCGGGGACGAACAGCCATGATGCGCAAAGGAAAGGGCTTTCAGGGCCCGAGGCGGCGTGGTTTTGACGACGATGCGCCGCCGCCTTACGAGTCTCGCGGCTTCCGGCCGTCGCGGCCGATCGGCAGTTTTTCCCGCGAGGCCGAGCCACCGCAGGGACCGGAGGTCGATGCGACGGTCAAATGGTTCAACCCGAGCAAGGGCTTCGGTTTTGCCGAGCTGGCTGACGGGTCGGGCGACGTGTTCCTGCATATCGGCGTGCTCGAAGCGGCGGGTCACGACTCGGTGCCACCGGGGTCGAAGCTGAAGGTTCAGGTCGGCCAGGGTCCGAAAGGTCCGCAGATCACCAGGGTGGCCGAGGTCGATACCAGCACCGCAACGGCCCAGCCGCCCCGCGGGTCGAGCCCCGGCGGTGCCCGTCAGCAGCGCGGCACCGTCGACATGTCGACCGCGGTCGAGATGTTCGGAACCGTGAAGTGGTTCAACGCCGACAAGGGGTTCGGGTTCGTCGCCAGCGAGGACGGCGGCAAGGACGTGTTCGTGCACGTGTCCGTCCTGGGCGGGGCCGGGCTGGTCAATCTGGCGGAGGGTCAGCAGGTTTCGATGCGCGTGGTCGATACCCCGAAGGGCCGGGAGGCGGTGTCGATCGCTCTGGCGGACTGATCGCCCCCGCACTCTGATCGGCAGACACCCGATCCGAAGCTTCGCAAACCGGGCGCTCCACCGGGCCATGCCGGTGGAGCGCCCGTTCGTTTTTCCCGTAATCCGGCCGGTTGGTTGCCGTGCCGCCGGCAACGGGATGCCGCTCCCCGCGGCGGACGGACCTCGGACCCGATCACGCCGCCCGGAGTGGCGGCAAGGATGCGGCCATGACCGATGCGATTCTCGAAATTCATGCCGTCTGGGATGACGAGATGGGCCGCTGGTCGGCGACCGCCCCCGAACGCCCCGAACTGCACATCGAGGCGGACACTTATGAGGAGTTGGAGACGCATCTCCGCCGCCGCCTGGGCGACCGGCCGATGCGCATTCAGGCGATCGGCTTCCCCGGCTGCGGCTGCTGACTCCGCGCCGATCTGGAGGTGAGCCGGCCGCCGGGTGCGCGATCCGGGCAGCCCATGGAACCAAACCGGGCCGAACCGGTTGCGCAGATGAAACGGCAGCAATGTCTTCGGTTGACGGCGTCCCGGTCCGGGATATCCGCCGATCGGGGAGGTGTCGCGGGGTCGAGCCACCACCAGCGTGACGGCGTTGCGGTCAGATCCTGCCGAAAGCCATGGCGGCCCCGCGACTGGCCGTTGGGCGCCCGGATGTGAAATGGCTGCCCCATGGGGCGGCCCGGCAGCAGCAGGATCGCGGCGATGTTCACCCTACCCCTCTACGACGACAATCCGACGCACAAGCGGCCGATCGTGACCTATCTGCTGATCGGCGCCTGCGTCGTGGTCTTCTTCTATCAGTCCTCGCTGCCGCCGCAGGCGGCTCAGGCCCTGGTCTATGGCCTGGGTGTGGTCCCGTCCGTGCTATTCGGCGAGGCCAAGCTGCCGCCGTCGCTCGCCCTGGTGCCGAGCTGGCTGACGCCGATCACCTCGATGTTCCTGCATGGCGGCTTGCTGCATCTGGCCGGCAACATGCTGTATCTCTGGATCTTCGGCAACAATGTCGAAGACGCGATGGGGCGCGGCCGGTTCCTGGTGTTCTATCTGCTGTGCGGCATCGCCGCGGCCCTGGCCCAGAGCTTCACCGCCCCCGGCTCGAACATCCCGATGATCGGCGCCAGCGGCGCCATCGGCGGCGTTCTGGGCGGCTACATTCTGCTGCACCCGAGAGCCAATGTCCGGGTGCTGATCTGGATTCTGATCTTCGTCCGCATCATCAACGTGCCGGCCTGGATCGTGCTCGGCCTGTGGTTCGGTCTGCAATTCATCAATGGTGCGATGACCCCGACGGATCAGGGCGGCGTCGCCTTCTGGGCACATGTCGGCGGCTTCGTGGCCGGCATGGTGCTGGTCCCGGTGTTCAAGCACCGCTCGGTCCCGCTGTTCAAGGGACCGCGAAGCCAGCCGTTTCGGACCGCGACCCCCGGCAGCGTCGCTCGCGGCAGCGTGCCGACGGCGAGATCGTCCCGGCGCGGCCTGCCCTGGGACGAGCGCTGACCGGCCGGGGCCGGCCGCACCCACCCGCCGTCGCGGCCGCCAGTCCTCCGAGTGCCGGCGTCACGATTGCCGGACAGTGCCGCCGCGCGGCTCGGCGGTGCGCCGGTGCGACAGCGTGGCACCGGCCGGTTGCGGCTGCGGCTCGATCCCCCGCGGCACGACCGGCGCCCAGCGGCGGGCCGGGCTCAGATCGCGCTGCACGATCAGGCTGACATTGGCCAGCAGGGCGATCATCGTCCAATAGACGTCGTAATACGCCATGGTCAGCAGGCCGCCGGCGACGAAATAGCCGACCATGCTGACCTGAACCATGGATGCGAAATCATAGGCCCAGAGCAGGTCTGGCCGATTCCTGGTGTTCCACCTGATCCACGACGCGTTCCACCAGCCGACCGCACCGATCATCAGGAACAGGCCCAGGCCGATGAAGCCGTGCTCGCCCAGCACCTCGAAATAGATGCTGTGCGCGGCGCGCGACGCCTTGCCCGGATTGTAAAGATCGAAATAGTAACGGTCATAAGTTGAACCGAAGCCGCCCGAGGTGATCGGCCGGGCGACCGCCACGTTGTAGGCGAAGGTCCAGGCATCGACCCGGCCCTGGAACGACGCATCGGTCTCGTAATCCTGGATGGTCTCGACCCGCTCGAACCACTGCTCCGGCAGCATCATGTAGGCCCCGGCCAGCAGCGCCGGAATCAACGCCACCAGCAGGATCTTCTGGCGCGAGCGCATGAACAGGAACACCAGCATGACGCCAAGCGCCAGCAGACCGCCGCGCGAATAGCTGGCCACCACGGCCAGCAGCGTCAGCCCCATGGTCGCCAGCACGGCCAGCCGGGCCAGCGCATTGACCGTGTGCAGCCTCAGATAATTGAGGATCGGCAGCATCATGACCAGCGCCAGCGCCAGATGGTTGTTGTCGCTGATCACCGAGTATCTTGGCCCGAGGACGGTGTAATTGCCGCCCGACAGGATCGCGAACCCGCCGCCCTTGGCGCCGTAATAGCCGAGCGACAGGGCCATCACCCACACCATGGCCTGCACGCGCGTACGATTCTGCATCAGGGCCATGACGACCAGAACAAGCAGCATGGTCTTGATGGCGCGATCCCACAAATGCCAGGCCATGTCGGGATTGAGCGCGAACAGGGTCGTCACGGTGATCCAGACCGAGAATGCCATCACCAGGATCGAGGTCGGGTGAATCGGCAGGCGTTTGGGTTCCCGCGACATCACCCAGGCGACCAGGGTGGCCAGCGCAAAAATCATGTTGAGCTGCAGTTCGGTCGCGAAGCCCCAGGTCAGGCGATGGGGCGCCATGAACGCCACCCAGCTCCACAGCAGCACGCCGACATGCGGCAGCCAGAACGCGACCGGCACCATCGACAAGGCAAACAGCGTAAAGGCGATATCGCGCATTCGACCCCTCGGCCTCGATAGCGGTCACCGGGAGTCAGCTCCGGCGGCCTCTCGGAAGCGGCGGCGGCACCGCGGCCCCTGATCCGGACCCTTTGCAAACCGGGCGTTACGCCGGATCGGCGCTATCGGCAGGCCACTTTCCCTTGGTTGACTTGGTTAATCTACAAGACCCCGCAAAAAGAGCAAAGGACGTCAAAATAATTAGACGGTCCAGCTCCGGTCGCTGCCGCCCGGCCCGCCTATTCACCACAATGTATGATCTGTGGCGTCTTGAGAAATGATATATTTCTGCTGGTCGGGAAGGCCATTCCAAAAAGCCGCTACAATCAGTGCTTTCGATATCAAAAGGTTCAGTTCGGTTGAGCGCTTTAGACCAAAGTCTTAATCTGGCCGCCGAGGCTCGGAGTCCGGACGACAGCCGGATGTTCGATGCCGTGGCGCTTCTGGCGCTCGGCTTGGCCGTTTCGTTCATGTTCTTTACGGCGCCGCAGGATGGCGAGTTCTGGTGGAGCGATGCGCCGCGCCATGCCCTCAACGGCGTCTTTGTCCGCGATCTGCTGGCCGATCTGCCGCTGAGCGATCCGGCCGGATACGCGATCGATTACTACGTGCGATATCCGGCGCTGACGATTCTGTTCTATCCTCCGTTATTTTACGTGTTCAGTGCCCCGTTCTTCGCAGTGTTCGGCGTTTCACCGGCCACCGCTCTCCTGCCGGTCATGATCACCTATTTCGCGCTCGGCGCCGGCACCTATGCCCTCGCGCGGCGGTGGCTCGGCCCACCGGCGGCCCTGGGCGCCGCGCTGGTGCTGGTCGGCGCACCGGAGATCGCCCTGTGGGGGCGCCAGGTCATGCTCGAAGTGCCGAGCTATGCGCTGCTGATCTGGAGCGTCTGGGCGCTGTTCCGGCATCTCGACGGCGGCCGCCCGGCCCCCCTCTACGGCGCGGCCTTCCTGTTTCTGTGCGCCCTCTACGTCAAGCAGAGCGTGATCTTCATGGCGCCGGCGCTCGGTCTGGCGCTGGTGCTTTATCGCGGCCGGGACCTCGTCCGCGACCGCCATGCCTGGATCGCCGGCGGCCTGTTCGCGATCGGGCTGATCCCGCTGGCGGTGCTGATGCTGGAATTCGGCCAGGCCAACGTCCAGTCGGTGTCCGGCGTCCAGGATGCCGTGGTGCCGCGCGACAGCCTGGCGGGCTGGCTGTGGTATCTCCGCAGGCTGCCCGAACAGCTCGGCTGGCTGCCGCTCGCGCTGGCCGCCGCCGGGCTGGCCGCGATGGCCGCGGCGCCGCGCTGGCGCCTGCCCTGGCGCGATACCGCAATCCTGCTGGCCTGGTTCGGCATCGGCTATCTGTTCTTTTCCGCCATCGACCTGAAAGAGGCCCGGCACAGCGTCTTCATCCTGTTCCCGGTGATCCTGGTCGCGGTGCTGTTCCTGGAGCGCCTGCTCCCGCCCCGCCCGGCGGCGGTGGCGACGCTCGCGTTCGGGGTCGGCGTGGTGGCGGCGACGCTGGCCTGGTTCCCGCCCCCGTCGGTCGCCGGATACCGCGAGGCGGTGGAATTCGTCGCCGCCCGGGCGCCGCGCGACAGCGTGGTGATGTTCGCCGGCAAGCGCGACGGCTCCTTCATCTTCAATATGCGCAGCCACGAGGAGCGGCCCGATCTGGCCGTGGTGCGCGCCGACAAGATGCTGCTGCGCATCGCCGTTCGCCGCGAGCTGGGGGTGCAGGAAATCGATCTGAGCGAGGCCGAGATCGCCGACCGGATCAATCGCTACGGCGTCCATTACGTCGTCGCCCAGCGCGATTTCTGGACCGATCTGGCCCCGATGGCGCGGCTCGCGGCGGTCCTGGCCTCCGACCGTTTCGAGGAGGTCGGGCGGATTGCCGTGGCCGCCAACGTCCCCACCGAGGACCGCGAACTGGTGATCTACCGCAACCGCGGCCCGGTCGCCGAGGGCGGCGCCCGGATCAGCATCGACCTGCCGATCATCGGCCGGAGCGTGGAAGGGACCCTGCCATGAGTCCGAGAGATCTGCGGCCATCCGAACTTGCGGCCGGGTCGCCCGCGGTGCCGCTCTGCGTCGCGCTCAACGGCACCCTGGTCAGGACCGATACCCTGTTCGAGAGCCTGGTGCTGGTGCTGCGCGACTGGCGGGCGCTGTTCCGGCTGTTCGCCTGGCTGTGGTCGGGCAAGGCCCGGCTGAAGCGCGAGCTGGCCGAGCGGGCGGAGTTCGACCCGGCACTGCTGCCCTACAATCGCGACCTCGTCGCCTATCTGCGCGACCAGAAGCATCAGGGGCGCCGGCTGGTCCTGGTCACCGGCGCCGATCGAACCATCGCCGAGCAGGTCAATGCCCATCTCGGCCTGTTCGACGAAGTCCTGGCATCCGACGGGTCGCAAAACCTGATCGGCGCGGAAAAGGCACGGGTGCTCACCGAACGGTTCGGTCCCGGCCTGTTCAGCTATGCCGGCAACGACAGCGGCGATCTGCCGGTCTGGCGCTCGGCGCACAGCGCGGTGCTGGTCGACACCTCCGGTTCGGTGGCCGATGCCGCCGCCGGGGCGACCCGGATCGAGACCGAGTTCCACGACCCCCGCTCGACCCTGCGGGCGGTGGTGCGGGCGCTGCGCCCTCATCAATGGGCCAAGAACCTGCTGGTGTTCCTGCCCATCGTCACCGCCCAGGCGCTGCTGGATGCCGCGGCCTGGCTGAATGCCGGGCTGATCTTCCTGGCGTTCTGCGCCACCGCCTCGGCGATCTACGTGGTCAACGATCTCAGCGATCTGTCCGCCGACCGGCGGCATCCGCGCAAGCGCAACCGGCCGTTCGCCAGCGGCGCCCTGCCGGTCGCCGCGGGCCTGGCGATGGCTCCGGTGCTGCTCGGGCTGGGGGCGGCGTTCGCGGTCGCCAGTTCCGCGCCCGAGATCGTGCTGGTCTACGGCGTGCTGTCGATGAGCTATGCGGTGCGGCTGAAGGAGTTTCCGCTGATCGACCTGTTCACCCTGGCAACGCTTTACACGTTGCGCCTGTTCGGCGGCGGCGAGGCGACCGGCTACAGCGTGTCGCTGTGGCTGCTGGGGTTCTCCAGCTTCCTGTTTCTCAGCCTGGCGATCGTCAAGCGGGTCGCGGAGCTGCACGCGGTGCAGCAGGCCCGCGGCCGCCACGTCGCGCGCCGCGGCTATTCCACCGGCGACCTGGCGATCCTCCAGATGATGG
>CAZTNV010000119.1:0-10167 GCA_964615535.1 uncultured Mycobacteriaceae bacterium
GCCATAAGCCGGACCGACCCGCGCCACCGCCCAGGCGGCGCCCGGCGTATCGGCCAGGGCGGCGCGCACGGCGAAGCCGAGCCCGGCCAGCCGCGCGGTCAGATCGTGCAGCAAAGCCGCCTCGCCGCCGAACAGATGGGCCGAGCCGGTGACGTCGAGCAGCAGCCCGCCCTCGCCCGCCGCGGCATCGCCGCGCGCGGCGGTCCAGGGGGTGTAGCGGCCGGCCCATTCGGCCAGCCGGGTCAGCGTCGCCAGATCGCCCGCCGGATCGGCCGAAACCGCCCGCAACGCCGGCCCCAGCGCGCGGGCATCGGCCAGCGCCATGCCCGGTGCCAGCCCGGCCGCGGCGGCGGCGGCATTCACCGCGGTCAGCACCAGCCGGCCGCGCTCGCCCGCGGTCACGGCCAAAGGCCCGGCCGCCGATTCGGGGGTGGCCCGACGGTCCAGCCGGTCGGTCGGCAGGGTCGGTAACCATGCCGCCAGGATGCGCCGGTCCCTGCTCATGCCGATCCTCTCCCGATCCGATCGATCCGGTGTGGATGAGGATAGTACAAAACAAGATCATTAAAAGAACAAAACATATAACCATAACGTTCCAATGGAAACGATCCCGCCGAATAGGAACATAAAAGGAACAACAATCTTCTTTACCATGAATTCGGCTATCGGCAACCCTTGGTAAGATGAGCCTCGGCTCGCCCTCAGCGAACCGTCCCGCCGCACGCTGTCCCGGTATCGGAACCGGTGCCCTACGGGAAGCGTTGGAAAAACGGAGACCATGCCTTCCGGCTTCACATCCCGCCCGGCCATCCCGCTTTGTCCCGCTTTTCCAGCCGGCGGCATCATCGTGCGGGTCGGGTGCCGGCGCCGCTGGCCGGGCACGACGGTCGGCGAGCGCGGGACGGTCTGGACGAGTTCGCTCCGCGGACCCGTCCGCGGGGGCCGCGGCTGGCCGCCGCACGCGGCTGAGCGGCGCGGAGCGGGTCCGGGATCAGACGTATTTGCGGCTGAGCCGCATCACGGCGCGGTAGAGTTCGCGCATGAACTCGAACTTGTTCAGCCGGCCCGAGGGGATGGTGTCGGCCGCCTCCTCGACCAGGGCGTCGGGCGGATCGGCGGGCACGATCTCGTAGCCGGCGGAGCGCACCGCGACGATCACCGCCTTGGCCTGCCTGACGTAGTTCTCGTTGAAATAGGAATCGTCGGCCTTCTTGATCGCCGCCGCGATGCAGCCGACCAGATCCGGCCCGTTCGGATCGATCATCGCGCTGTTCCGCCCTCCCGCATCCGAATTTCGCGCCGGCCCGCCCCGGCCCGCCGCGACGATACGGCACCCGGTTGGTGAGGGCCAAGGGAAGAGCCGTGTTCTGTGCACCGTCACGGTAACCCCGTCACCCGCAATCCTGCGACCGAAGATGTGTAGGTGTTTAACAAAGATTATACCTTTTGGAGAACTAAATGACCGCGGCTCCGAATTGGGGCGGTCTACGGTCTCGATCGCCCGCGTTTCGGTGCGTCCCTGTATCTCGTTCGTCGTCGGGCGGATGTGATTGTCGATGTGTTCTGAGCGGAGATCACGATGGGTTCATGCAAGCCTACTGTGCCCGCGATCTGGTTGGTGGCTGCAACCGTTCTCGCAGGGTGCAGCACTCACGGTACTCCCGAACTCCAATCCCAGGCGCCGGTTGCGGTCAACTTTCCGATTTCCTATCAGCGAACCTTTCAATCGGCAGCCCATTGGCACGCAGTCGCCGCCGACATGGCCGAACAGATCCAGCACGGGCTTGGTGGCCGTCATCCGTTCGTCACCCTGGTCACCGCCGAGCATGCCAGCGTGTTCGACGCGACCTTTCGCGACATGATCGGAGACGAGCTGGTGCGGCGTGGCATCGGCGTGCACAAACAGAGCGCGCGCAGTGCCAGCACGCCCAGTATCGAAATCGATTGCCGCGTGGTCCGGCACCATTGGAGCCGGCCGGTCCGATCGCCGCCGGGCGCCTATATCGGCCAGATTCCGGCAATCATTCCGGTGGTCAATCTGCTGGTGGCGGAGGTCGCCAGCGGCATGGCCATGACCACCCCCTCGACCGAACTGGTCCTGACTTCACGGATCATTGAAAACCAAGGCGTTAGCTGGGCCAGCACGCAGGTGTTCTATGTCGACCCGGGCGACCTTGCGCAGTACAGCCTGAACAATACCCGCATCATTCGAGTTGTGAATCGCTGACATGCACAAACTGTTTTGCCTGCTATCGGCCTGCGTCGCGATCGCCGGATGCACCGTCCCGGCCGATCCGCTGCCGCGTTCCGCCCCTTTCGCCATACCGCTGTCGATTGCGCCACGAGATGCCGACCTGATCGCCGTCAGCTATGCGGTGGGTGATCGGCTGGCCGTGGCGCTCGGACCCGCGGTGGCGCCCGGCGAAACGATTCTGTTCACCAGTTTCGCCCCGGTCGATGGCCTGGCGACGCCGGCGGTTCGTGGCCGGTCCTCCCAACTCGGGCAGATCCTGGCAGAGCACATCGCATCGAGGTTGACCCAACGCGGCTTTACCGTGATCGAGGCGCGGCTGGGCAACGAATTGCAGGTCACTCCGGCCGGGGAATTCGTGCTGTCGCGCGATGCCCTGACTCTGACGCAGCAATACGATACCAGGGCGATCATGGTCGGCACCTATGCCGGCGGCCCGACCATCGTAACCTTTAACGTGCGCATCGTCGCCCCCGCCAGCAACACGATCATGGCGGCAGCCGACTTCTATCTTCCGGTGGGCGACAACACGCGAAATTTGCTGCAGCGGTGATCCCCCATCCCTCTGCGGGCCGGCTGGGCTCCGCACGCCGAGAACCGCCCCCCGTGCGGCGTGGGCGGGTGGTTTTTTGTGTCGCGGCGGGTTGGGCGCCCTATGTCTAAGCATCGGACTCCCTCAGGAGAATGCGATGCGAATTCGGCTGGGCTGCGAACTGAGCTATGACTTTCCCAAGCCAACCCCGATGATCGTGATGCTGAACGTGCATTACTCGCGCGTCGGGACTCTCGAACAGCCGGACCATCTGATCACCCTGCCGGCGGTGCCGATCCAGGGCTATCGCGACAGCTTCGGCAATTGGTGCTGCCGGCTGGTCGCCCCCACCGGACGGTTCACCCTGGGCACGGACGCCGTCATTCGGGATGACGGCACGCCCGATCCGGTCGAGCCGAATGCCTGGCAGCATGCCGTGGAGGATCTGCCGCCGGAGACCATCCATTTCCTGCTCGGCAGCCGGTATTGCGAGACCGACTGCCTGTCCGAGGAGGCATGGCGCCTGTTCAGCGGCACGCCGCTCGGCTGGCCGCGGGTGCAGGCGATCTGCGATTTCGTCCATCGGCATGTGGTGTTCGGCTACGAGCATTCCCGGCCGACCCGGACCGCCGCCGAAACCTATGCCGAAGGTCGCGGGGTGTGCCGCGACTACACCCATCTCGCCATCGCGTTCTGCCGGTGCATGAACATTCCGGCCCGATACTGCACCGGCTATGTCAGCGATATCGGCCTGCCGCCGCCCTATGCGCCGATGGATTTCGCGGCGTGGATGGAGGTTTATCTGGGCGGCCGCTGGTGGACGTTCGATCCGCGCAACAACGCGCCCCGGATCGGCCGCATCCTGATCGCCCAGGGCCGCGACGCCGCGGACGTGCCGCTGACCCACACCTTCGGCCCCAACACGCTGGTCGGGTTCCGGGTCTGGACGGACGAGATCGCGGCCTGACCGGGCCGCGTCAGCCGGCCGCCAGCGTGCCGGTACAGCCCAGCGTCAGCTCGGCGGGCCTCGGCATATCCGGGCCCGGCCGTCCTCACTCCGGCCCGACAGGCTGTCCAGCAGGTCGAGCGGCAGCAAGGCGGTCTCGACCCGATCGGAACCGCCACCAGCATCGGGTGCAGGTCGCAGAGATATTCGGGGTTGCCCAGGAACACCATCGGCTCCCACTTGATCCGGCCGGGCGAATGATTGCGACCCTCGCTCCCCGGCGCCGCTCGCGCCCCGAGATCACGCCCCGAAGTCAGGCTGTGAAGTAGAGTCAGGCCTCGAAATAGAGCGGCCCGCGGTGGTACCGGGTCAGTGCGGACAGCAGGCCGCTGTCGGTCACGCCCGTCAGCAACTCCGCAAACATGCCGGTGTATTCCCAGGGCTTGGGCAGGAAGACCTGACGGCCGTAACGCTGGCGCCCGCTCCTGTCCATGATCGCCACCGCCTTCTGCACCTGGGTCTGGGCGGCGTTGGGGGCGACGTCGCCCTCGCCGTGGAACGCCTTGAGCGGTTCGGCCAGACGGACCACCACGAACTTGCCGAGATGGTCGGGGCTGAAGCCGCCCCAGTCATGGCGCACCGCCATGGTGGCGTGGAGGATGCCCTTGCCCTCCTGCCGTCCGATCGCGAAGGCCGGCCCCGAGCGGCCGAAATACTCGACGATCGCCGACATTTCATGCGGCGTGAACCACCACTCGCCGTACATCCGGCGGTCGTCGTGGTAGGTGCGGAACAGGATGGTTTCGGCTGGCAGATCGACGATCGCCGGGCTGATGATGCCGCCGGTCCGCCTGCCGTCGGCGCCGAAACCGCGCACGCGCAGATAGGTCTCTTTCAGTACAGGCTCAACGAAATAATGCTGGTTCTTCACCATGGGTCCGGCCCCCCTCCCGCCGGCCGCGGCCCGAAACCGGTCCAGGCCAGTCCAGGTTTCATCGGTCAGCCGCGCTGCCCCGGGCCCGCGTGATCCAGCCGCCGCAATCCGCGGCGCTGGGCCAGGGCCAATGCGGCGCGGAATTCGGCCGCATCGACCGGCCGGTCCAGCTCGGGATACTCTGCGGCGCGGTAGCAGGGGCGGTACTGGTCCATCAGGTTGAGCCAGGTCGCCGGGCCGATCTCTTCGGCCAGAAAGCGCGCCACCTCGGCGGTGCCGGCCCGGCCGTTGGGCAGCACCAGATGGCGCACCAGCAGGCCGCGGCGGGCCACGCCGTACTCGTCCAGGGTCAGGTCGCCGACCTGGCGGTGCATTTCGCGCACCGCCGCCCGGTTCACGGCAACGTAATCGCGGATGTGGGAATAGCGCCGGGCGGCCTCGGAGTCACCGTATTTCATGTCCGGCATGTAGATGTCGATCACCCCGTCGAGCAGAGCCAGGGCTTCCGGGCTGTCGAACCCGCCGGTGTTGTAGACCAGCGGCAGGCGAAGGCCGCGCCCGGCCGCCACCGCCAGCGCCGCGAGGATCTGCGCCACCACATGGCTCGGGCTGACCAGATTGATGTTGTGGCAGCCCAGCGCCTGCAAACCCAGCATGATCTCGGCCAGTTCCTCGGCCTCGACCTCCCGGCCGTGCCCCTTCCGGCCGATCTCCCAGTTCTGGCAATAGTCGCAGCGCAGATTGCACCACGAAAAGAAGATCGTGCCGGACCCGCGCCGGCCGCTGATCGGGCGCTCCTCGCCGTGATGCGGCCCGAAGGAATGCACCACCGCCAGCCGGCCGGTGTGGCACACCGCGCCCCGCACCGTCGCCGTGCGGTCGATCCGGCAATACTGTGCGCAAAGGTCGCAGGATACCAGGCGTTGTTCCGCGCTGCGCGCACGCTCGGCCAGTGCGCCGGTCTTCAGCAGCCGGCAATAGGCCGGCGGTGCCGGTTCGGTCGGAACCGGTTCCTGCCCTGGCGCCGTCCGTGCCGGGACGCTCGTCGTCTCGTTCATCCCGCTCTCCTGCCGGCTGGAGTGCAGCCATCCGGGCTCAGATCCGAAGGCCGGGGAACCCGAGGGCTGCCGTAGGCGATATTACTACAAGCCAACGCATTCGGCAGGCCAATTTCCCTTAGGGCATTTGTGGTTTTGGCTGCCGGCCCTATATCCGTTGGTATAGGCGCTGATTCCAGCGCCTGAAGGGAGGAGATTTTCATGGCCGAAAATCGTCATTGGAGCCGCGACCCAATCAGTCCTCAGCCGTCCATGCCCATCGAGGTCGAGGACGAGTCCCAGCTCGACCCGGAGATGCGGGAACGTATCCGTCGGCGCGCCCACGAAATCTGGGAAAGCACTGGGCATCCGACCGGCAACGAACAGATTCACTGGTTGATTGCGAAGGGTGAAATCCTCGGACATTGACGATGCTTCACGACCAGAGAGTCGTGAAATAATTTGAATTGAATGTCGCTGGAACCAAGACCTGAAAATGGAGTCGGTGCCGCGCCTGGATTGACGATCGAGGGCAGGCCGGCTCCGTTTTCTTCTATTCAAGGCGGTTTTCCATTAAAAGTGTTTATGACATGGCGTGAACGCGGTGAGCGATGATTGCCGCCGGCAATGGCCGAGGGCCAGAGCCGGAGACGGAGCGTCTCGGGCGGCATCCGGCCCGGCCGATGACGATGGCGTGGTGGCCCGAATCGGCGTAGCCTTCGGGGCCGGAAACCGTGTTCCTTGGCGACATGATCCCGTTTCTGCAAAGTCCTGCCCAGGGGACGTTGGGGAAACGTCAAGTCGATGTCTCCCGGACATGACATCCGGCGGCCGATCCTGTGCATCCCGGTATTGGCGTATCCCGATATGGCTGGTGCCGCTGTGCCCAAGATCCGGACGTTTCTTTTGGCGATTGGGCTGGTCGCGGCGAATGCCACGCTGGTTGCGGGGCAGGAATTGCAGGCGGTCGAGGTTCACTATCGGCCCCTGTTCTATGCCGAGGGTTCCAACGTCGTTGGCTGCGGCACGCATTTCAGTATCGTCACCGATGCCCCGCTCCTGCTGCAGGGATCGATCAATGCCTTCTATTCGCCGGGCCGGCGACCGGCCGCGATCATGGCCCTGACCGTGGTCGGAACCGGCGAGCAGCCATCGGTGCTGCCGCTGTCCTTCGGCTGGGTCAAGACGCCCAATTACGGCATGACCCAGGATTTCGAAGCCCTGCCGATCGAGGGGCCGGGCACCTATCTGGCGGTCAACACCACCAACCCGGGGGCGCTGTTCCTGCCGATCGAGCTGCATGCCGGTTTTTCGGTGGGGTTCGTCCTGCACGGCCAGTCCGCCGGCCGGATGGTCCGGGTGCCGCAATCCGGCGAGGCCCGCATGATCGCGCAACTCGACGGCTGTCTGCGGAGCCTGTTCCGCCGGATCGAAACCGACCGGGCCTGGTAGACTCCGGGCGCGACCTTGGGGCGCGCGCGTATCGACGGCGGGCGGCCGCAGCCTATCATCATCGGAACTGCGCAGAAACGGGCCGGCGGCGGAGCATGGCGAACTCGATGGATCGGGACGGTCTGGCCCAGCGCATGGCGCGCCAGGCCCGGGTCTCGCTGCTGGCCGGCGGGCTGGCGGCGCGAATCGCGGGCGAACGCTATCTGGGCGTAACGCTCGATCGCGAGGCCTATGCCCGCCAGCTCCGCGCCGCGCTGGGCGGCCTGAAGGGGCCGCTGATGAAGCTGGCGCAGTTCCTGGCGACGATCCCCGGCGCCGTGCCGGCGGAATTCGCCGCCGAGCTGTCCCAGCTTCAGGCGCAGGCGCCGGCCATGGGCTGGGCCTTCGTCAAGCGGCGCATGGCCGCCGAACTCGGGCCGGACTGGCGCGCCCGGTTCCGCGAATTCGAGAGCTCCGCGGCGGCGGCGGCCTCGCTGGGCCAGGTTCACCGCGCGATCGGTCCGGACGGGCGGGCGCTGGCCTGCAAACTGCAATATCCGGGCATGGAAACGGCGGTCGAAGCCGATCTGCGACAGATCGAGATGATCATCAATCTGTTCCGGCGCTATGACCGCGCGATCTCGACCGACGAGATCCACGCCGAGCTGGCCGAACGGCTGCGCGAGGAGCTGGATTACCGGCGCGAGGCCCGCAACATGCGGCTCTATGCCGACATGCTGCGCGATGAGCCGTACATCCACGTCCCCGAGCCGGTGCCAGCCCTGTCCACCAACCGCCTGCTGACCATGAGCTGGATGGAAGGCCGGCCGGTTCCCGATGCGGTGGCACGGCAGGCCGAAATGCGCGAGCGGATCGCCATGATGCTGTTCCGCGCGTGGTACGTGCCGTTCTTCCGCTATGGCGTGATCCATGGCGATCCGCATCTCGGCAATTACACGGTGCGGCCGGACGGCACGCTGAACCTGCTCGATTTCGGCTCGGTGCGGGCGTTTCCGCCGCGGCTGGTGCAGGGCGTGGTCGAACTGTACCAGGCGGTCCGCAGCGGCGACGACGAGCGCGCGGCGGCGGCCTATCGGGCCTGGCGTTTCCGGGATCTGACGCCGGAGCTGCTGAAGGTGCTGAATATCTGGGCGCGGTTCGTGTTCGCGCCGGCCCTGGACGACCGGTCCCGCCCGCTCGACGGCGGCGAGGAGCATTACGGCCTCGCGCTGGCCGAGCAGGTCCACCGGGAGCTGCGGCGGGTCGGCGGAGTCAACGTGCCGGGCGAATTCGTGCTGATGGACCGGGTCGCGATCGGGCTCAGCGGCGTGTTCGTGCTGCTGAAAGCCGAGCTCAACTGGCACCGCATGCTGGAAGACGTGACCCGATCGTTCGACCCTGCGGCCCTGGAACGCGACCAGGCCGCCCTGCTCGCCCGGTACGGGATCGCCGTGCCGGATTGACCGGCAACCGCCGCCCCGACCCGCGGACTCACTCCGCCCGGGCGCTGGCGGGCGGCCACAGGGCCTGGATCTCCTTCGGCAGAATGCCCCTCACATCCTCGGTCTCGCCGGCCGAAACGTGCCGTTGCAAGAGACCGAAGACGGCGCGAACCGCTTCTTCGGGATCGATTTCGGGGTGGCCGTGCAACCGGTCCCGCACGCCCTGGATGAACTGGTCCACATGGCGTTCCTTGACCGGGGTCGCGGCCGGCTTCCAGCCCTCGAAATACAGACCGCGGATCAGCATCGGCAATTGGGCAGAGAGTTGCGCTGCTTCGTTGATCGTCATCCGATCGCGCAAGTGCTGCAACACGGCGCGCAATGCCGCATAGGCCGACTGCTCGTTTTGCAGGTTCTCGTCGAGCATCAGCTCTTTCAGCCAGATCTGGGTTTCCTGGAGGGTGTGGGAGAATACCGATGGGACCGTCATGCCGGCGCTCCTTCAAGGGAGTTCGTGCAATCGATATCGCCATTTTCATTTGGGCGGTTCCCGGGCGGGCGCCAGCCCGGCCATCGGTTGATGACCGATCTGCGCAGATCTCCGCTGCTCCGCTCAAGACATGAAAAAGGCGCCGGGTCGCACCGGCGCCCGTCGCGGGCCCCGACTCCTTGGCCCCGACTCCTTGGCTCTGACTCCTTGGCTCTGGCCCCTTAGCTCTGGCCGATATTCAGCACGACGAAGTGCTGGTCGCCCTGCTGGCGCTGGACCAGCAGCAGGATCGATTGCCGGCCGGCCTCGCGGGCCTCGCGGACCCGCTCGGCGACGTCGGCCGGGGATTGCACCGCCTGCTGACCGATTTCCAGGATCACCTCGCCGGTCCGCAATTCCCGCTCGGCGGCTGGGCTGCCGGGCGCCACATTGGTGATG
The DNA here is from genome assembly GCA_964615535.1 of uncultured Mycobacteriaceae bacterium. Taxonomy (GTDB): domain Bacteria; phylum Pseudomonadota; class Alphaproteobacteria; order DSM-16000; family Inquilinaceae; genus CAZTNV01. Next base: position 9,502 of record CAZTNV010000119.1, read on the forward strand.
ATCACGCCGTTGATCGATTCGGCGACGTTGTATTGCCGGCGCAGATCTTCGGTCAGCCCCGACAGGGTGAGGCCGAGGCCTTCGAGCCGGCGCAGTTCCTCGGGCTTGTCGGCGCCACTGTCGTTCGGAAGTTCGGCGCGTCCTTCGGTCAGCAGCCCGTCGGCCTCGGCGGCTTCCAGCTCGCCCAGGCGGACCTGCAGCGTGCGCGTGGCGCCGCGCCGCCAGACCACCACATCGGCGTTGGCATCCACCGCGGTCTCGGCGACGATCCGCGGCAGGCGGCGCATGTCGGGCACCGGCCGTCCATTGAATTCGAGAACCACGTCGCCCGGCAGGATGCCCGCCGCTTCGGCCGGGCCGCCCGGCGTGACGCTCGCCACCAGCGCGCCGCGCGGCTCGTCCAGCCCCAGACTGTCGGCGATCTCGTCGGTCACCGACTGGATGCGCACGCCCAGCCAGCCGCGGCGCGTGCGGCCGAACTCGATGAGCTGGCGCACCACGGGTGCGGCCAGCGAGGACGGAATCGCGAACCCGATGCCGACCGAGCCGCCCGACGGCGAATAGATCGCGGTGTTGATCCCGATCACCTCGCCGTCGAGATTGAACATCGGCCCGCCGGAATTGCCGCGGTTGATCGAAGCATCGGTCTGCAAATAATCATCATAA
>CAZTNV010000119.1:10177-10917 GCA_964615535.1 uncultured Mycobacteriaceae bacterium
AAGTCGTCATAGGGTCCGGCGCGGATGTCGCGGGCGCGGGCGGAAATGATGCCTGCCGTCACCGTGCCGCCCAGCCCGAACGGATTGCCGATCGCCATCACCCAGTCGCCGACCCGCATGTCTTCGCTGTTGCCGAAGCTGACGGCGGGCAGCGGGGTCGGCGATTGCACGCGCAGCACGGCGATGTCGGTCCGCTCGTCGTGGCCGACCAGTTCCGCCGGCAGATTGGTGTCGTCCTGCAGGATCACGGTGATCTGATCGGCGCCGCCGATGACATGGTAATTGGTGACGACATAGCCTGTCGCATCGATGATGAAGCCCGAACCCAGCGAGGTCGCGCGGCGCGACGGCGCTTCCGGCTGCTGATTGCGGCGGTTGAAGAAGTCGCGGAAAAATTCTTCGAACGGCGAGCCGGGCGGGAATTGCGGGATTTCGGGGCCCGGGAAGTCGCGCCCGCCGGCGGTCTGGCTGGTCGAGATGTTGACCACCGCCGGCAGCAGGCGATCGGCCAGATCGGCGAAACTGCCGGGGCGCTGGATGGCGACCGGCGCGGCGGGCGGCGCGGCCGGTTCCTCCGCGGCCTGAGCCGGCGGGGCGGGTGTCGCTTCGGCAGCCCGGACGGGGTTGGCCAGCATCAGGCCGATCGCGATGATCAGCCCGGCCAGCCACCACGACCCCGCCAGCCACCCCGAAAGGATGGATGAATCATGCCGCGCGGCCGCGGATCGGGCGGCACTCGG
>CAZTNV010000120.1:0-10909 GCA_964615535.1 uncultured Mycobacteriaceae bacterium
ACGGCATCGCCGCCTTCGAGCCGGCCTTCGCCGACGAGCTGGCCTGCCTGCTCGGCTGGGCGTTCGACTATCTCCAGCGCGACGGCAGCGGCACCTCGGAGATCGACTGGCTGCGCGACACGACCGGCGGATCGGTCTATCTCCGCCTGTCGACCCGGCCGGTCGAGCAGGACCGCCGGCCGTTCACGGCCACGGTGCGGGCCGGGGTGATCGCCGGCGGCTACTGGATTCGCGAGCCGGCGCCCGGCGCCGAACTGGCCATCGTCTATGCCGGCGCGGTGGCGCCCGAGGCGCTCGCCGCCTGGGAGGCGATGCGCGACGACCTGCCGGAGGCCGGGGTTCTGGCGGTGACCTCGGCGGACCGGCTCAACGCCGGCTGGCACGCCGCACAGCGGGCGCGCGAGGCCGGCGACCCGGGCGCGCGCTGCCATCTCGAACGTCTGCTCGCAGTGCTGGCGCCCGATGCCGGGCTGGTCACCGTGATCGATGGCCACCCTGCGACGCTGGGCTGGATCGGCGCCGTCCAGGGCCACCGGGTTCGCGCGCTGGGGGTGGAGCATTTCGGCCAGTCGGGCGACCTGATCGACCTCTACCGGCACTACCGGATCGACAGCGAAGCAATTCTCGACGCCTGCGCCGCCGCCTGCATCGACCGGTTCGACCGAAGGCGGGCCGCCGGGCCGTGACCGGGATATTGCTGCCGGCCGGACTCAAGGCGTCCAATTGCGCTTCCATACAAGCCCTGGTTTGCCGTCCACAGAGGTGCAAACCGGCCACAAATGCGCCATACTGGATGGCCAGCGTTCCGCGGCCCGGTGGCGGGGACAGCAATGGCCGGGGACAGCAACGAGGTCGAGATGGGGGCACAGACCATCGCTTTGGTCGATGACGACCGCAATATCCTGACCTCCGTCGCCATGGCCCTGGAGGCCGAGGGGTTCGAGGTGCGGACCTATGCTGATGGTGACGAGGCTTTGCGCGGGCTGACCACCCGGCCGGCCGATCTGGCCGTGCTCGACATCAAGATGCCGCGCATGGACGGCATGGAGCTGCTGTCACGGCTGCGCCAGAACTCCAACATGCCGGTGATCTTTTTAACCTCGAAAGACGACGAGGTCGACGAGCTGCTCGGCCTGCGCATGGGTGCGGACGACTACATCAAGAAGCCGTTTTCCCAGCGCCTGCTGATCGAGCGCATCCGGGCCCTGCTCCGCCGCCACCAGACGGTCGATGCCGCCGCGGAGAGCGATCCCAACGCAGTGATGGCGCGCGGCGATCTGGTGCTCGATTCGCACCGTCATACCTGCACCTGGCGCGGCAAGACGATCGACCTGACGGTCACCGAATTCCTGCTGGTCAAGGCCCTGGCCACCCGGCCGGGCCACGTCAAGAGCCGCGACCTGCTGATGGACGCCGCCTATGGCGAGCACATCTATGTCGACGACCGCACCATCGACAGCCACGTGAAGCGCATCCGCAAGAAGTTCAAGGTGGTCGATCCGGAGTTCAGCCAGATCGAGACGCTGTACGGCGTCGGCTACCGCTACAAGGACGAATGATCGACAGCCGATGTCGATGAGATTGGACGCGCCCCCCGATCTGCGCGCGACTCCGGATCTTCGCGCCCCGTCCGATCTTGCGCCGCGGGATTTCGCTCCGCGCGACGCCCCCCCCGGCCGTGGCGCCGCGGTGCCGGTCGAGCCGCCGCGGGCGGCACCCGCGACCGATGCGCGGGTCGGGGTGAGGCGCCGGCGGACCCCGTCCAAGCTGACGCTCCGGGTGCTGGCGATCAACATGCTTGCACTGGTCATTCTGGTCGGCGGGCTGCTGTATCTAGGCCGCTATCAGGAACGGCTGATCCAGTCGGAGCTGGATGCGCTACGCACCGAGGCGATGATCTTTGCCGGCGCGCTGGCCGAGGGCGCCACCGTCGGCGGGCCGAGCGAGGTGCCGCAGCTCGATCCCGAGCGTGCGCGCCAGATGGTGCGGCGACTTTTCGAGACCACCGATACCCGGACCCGGCTGTTCGACGCCGAAACCGGCGCGGTGGTCGCCGACAGCCGGCTGCTGACCGGTCCGGGCGGCGGATCGGTCGAGATCCAGCCGCTGCCGCCGCCGGACGAGGAAAGCTGGTCGCGCATCCTGATCGACCGCATCTACGGCGCCGTATCGGCCGCCCTGCCGCGGCGCAAGTCCTGGCCGCCCTATGTCGAGCAGCCGGCCCAGCACGCCACCGACTATCCCTCGGTAACCCGCGCGCTGCTGGGCGATGTCGGCCGGCAGATCTGGACCCGCGACGACCGCTATCTGGTGCTGGGGGTGGCGGTGCCGGTGCAGCGCCTGCGCGTGGTGATCGGCGCCGTTCTGGTGACCCGCGAGACCCGCGACATCGAGGCGTCGCTGCAGTCCGTCCGGGAGGAGATCCTGACCGTGTTTCTGGTGGCGCTGGGCATCACCGTGCTGCTGTCGCTCTATCTTGCCGGTTCGATCACCCGGCCGATCCGGAGGCTGGCCGAGGCCGCCGAGCAGGTTCGCCGCGGCCACGGCCGGACGCTGGAAATCCCGGATTTCAGCCGCCGCCGCGACGAGATCGGCGAGCTGTCCGGGGCGCTGCGCGACATGACCGGGGCGTTGTGGGCGCGCATGGACGCGATCGAGCGGTTCGCCGCCGACGTCGCGCACGAGATCAAGAACCCGCTGTCGTCGCTGCGCAGCGCGGTGGAAACCACCGCCCGGATCAATGATCCCGAGCGGCAGCGCCGGCTGATGGCGATCATCGTGCAGGACGTGCAGCGGCTCGATCGGCTGATCACCGACATTTCCGATGCGTCGCGCCTGGATGCCGAACTGTCGCGCGCCGAGCTGGGCCATGTCGACCTGCGCGAGATGCTGGCCGCCCTGGCCGAAATCTACCGCGCCACCCTGCCCGAGGGCGGCCCGGCGCTCGCGCTTGCGGTGGAGGGCGAGCGGCCGCTCAAGGTGCTCGGCATGGAGGGACGGCTGGTTCAGGTGTTCCGCAACCTGATCGGCAACGCGGTTTCGTTTTCGCCGCCCGGCGGCACGATCGCGATCCGCGGGCGCCGCGACGGCGACTGGATCGAGGTCACCGTGACCGATGACGGGCCGGGTATCCCCGAGACCAAGCTGGACGCGATTTTCGACCGCTTCTACACCGAGCGTCCGGCGGGCGAGAGCTTCGGCAACCATTCCGGCCTGGGCCTCAGCATCTCGAAGCAGATCGTCGAAGCCCATGGCGGCACGATCCGCGCCCGCAACCGCCAGGACGGAACCGGCGCCCGGTTCTTCGTGAGAATCCCTGCGGCGTAGGCATGCCCGCATCAGTCTCGGCCCGGCGGGGTGCCGGGTCCGAGACTGATGCTGCGTTATGCAGATTTGTGTACAATGGGTTGTGGTTTGCGCCGGAACGCGAGGCACTATAGCGGGCGCCGATCGACCAGACGCAGGATCGCGTCACCGGCACGGTGCGGGTCAAGCTATGCACGGTTCAAGCGAGACAGGGATGGAGCGGCTCGAAATCACCGGCGGGCCGGCTCGATTCCAGCTTCGGCCGAGTCCGGCCAATCCGCGTACCGGCGCCGGCAGGACTTCCCGGGAGTCGACCTAACGCCGCCCGCCGATCACCCGCACCCGCACGCCGGATCGCGTGACGGTCTGGCGGGGAGCCGCATCGGGAGCGGTGGCGGCGATGCCGGGCGATCCGGGCCGCTGGCCCCGGAGGAGTCTCGCCGCCCTGGCCCTGGCCCCAATGACGCGAATCCGCAAGTCCGAAACGGCCGCGGACTCGGCCCTGCCGCGGATCACGCGGACGGCCCCGGATGCTGATGCGGATGCGGCCGCCACCGGCCCCGATTCGACCGGACAGGGCGGCGACGGCTCGCCCCTGATCCGGGCGAGCCGGGTCTGGAAGCGGCAGGAATAGCGCGCCTGCCGCGCCGCATCGCCGGCATGGTACTGCCCCGCCGCCGCGGCCCAACTGCCGGTGCGGGCATACAGGCCGAGCAGCAGCCGGGCCGCATAATCGGCATTGGTCCGGGGATCGAAGGCGTCTGCCAGGCTGGCGAACGCATTGGGATGCCAGAACAGGTTCACCTGCATGCAACCGACATCGATCGAGTCGAGCCCGCCCTCCAGCAGCGCCCTGGTGCCGGCCACCGCCGCCGCATGGCTGTCGAACAGGTGCGGCCGGCCGCCGGCGTTGATCGCCCAGGGCGACAGGCCGCTTTCGATCTGCCCGATCGCCAGCAGGACGTCCTCGGCCAGCCCGTGGCGCTGCGCGGCCTCGATGATCGCCGTCCGGCAATCGGCCGGCGGCCGGGCGGCTTCGGCCCGCGCCGCGGGTCCGGGCAGCGCCGCCAGGATTGCTGCCGCCAGGACCAGAACGGCCAAAACCGCAACCGGCGGCACGGAACGGCACCTGTCCATCGGCGAGGCTCCACCATGATCTCGCCGAAAAGCATATCGGGGGAGACCGGAAGCCGCTAGTCCGGCGGTGCCGGATCGCCGGTGCCGGGCATATCGGCCGCGCTGCTGCCAGGGGTGCCGGGGCCGGCCGGGCGGCGGGCGGCGGCGATGCGGGCGGAGCCGCGATGGCTGCACCAGCGGCGCCAGACCGTGCGGCACGCCGCCAGAAAGCCGCGCGCGAAGCCCGGCCCGTCGCACAGCGGCGAGGCGGCCACCCGTTCACGCAGGCCGGCGCGCAGCGCCGCCAGCCGCGCCGGGTCCTCGGCCAGCGTCACGGCCAGCTTGACGTAGGCGGTCACGTCGCGCGCCACCAGTTCGGTCAGCCCGATCACGGAAAGGTGGCTGAGCGCCTGCCGTCCGGCAAAGGTCGCGCCGGGCAGCGTGATCACCGGAACGCCCATCCATAGCGCCTCGCAGGTGCTGAGCCCGCCGGAACAGGGAAACGGGTCGAGCGCCAGATCGATGCCGCCGTGGCGTGCCAGCCGCTCGGCATCCGGCACGCGGCCGACCAGTTCCAGCCGCGCCGGCTCGACCCCGCGCCCGGCGAACTCCTCGGTCAGCCGCGCCCGCAGCGCCATGCGATCGAACCCCGGATGGAGCAGCACCAGCCGCGCGGTCGGCACGCGACGCAGGATACGCGCCCAGCGCGCCACCACCGCCGGACCGATCATCAACGGCATGTTGAAGCTGCCGAAGGTGATGTGGCCCGCACGCAGCGCCGGCAGCGGGCCGACCGGAGCCGCCGCCGCAGGCGGATCGTAGCAGACATAGCCGTCGGGCAGGCGCAGCACGGTCTCGCGATAGAGGCGCTCGGCGCCCTCGGGCACCTCGAACCGGTCGGCGATCAGAAAGTCCATCGCGCCCAGCCCGGTGGTGCCGGGATACCCGGCCCAGGCTGCCTGGATCGGGGCCACCCGGCAGGCGAACACGGTCAGCCGGCTGCCCCGGCCGTGACCGGTCAGGTCGAACAGCAGATCGATCCGGTCGGACCGGATCTGCATCGCCAGGGCCTCGGCCGACAGCCGGGCGGTGTCGCGCCAGTGCCCGGCCGCGGCGCGGAACCGTCCCGTCAGATCGTCCTCGCCCGTCCGTTCGGCATAACAGAAGGTCTCGGCCTGCCGGCGATCGAGGCCCTCCAGCAGGCGGATGGTGAAGGAGCCGACCGCTTGCCGGCCGAAATCCGCGCACACGAAGCCGATGCGCAGCCGGCGGTTTGGGTCCGGATCATTGGCGAAGCCCGGCCGCCCGGCGACCAGCCCGGTGCCGTGCCGCGCGTCCCAGAGCTTGTGCCGTTCAAGCAGGCCGTCCGGGGTGACGTTGCGGCGGTACTGCTCGCACATCAGCAGATGACTGTGCGCCGCGACGAAATTCGGCCGCAGATCGACCGCCCGCGCATAGGAGGTGGCGGCCTGGTCCGGCCGTCCGAGGTCCTCCAGAACCCGTCCGTAATTGTAGTGCAGCCCGGCATTGTGGGGCTGCAGGGTCAGGGCGCGGCGATGGCAGGCGGCGGCTTCATCCAGAAGCCCAAGCTCCTGAAGAGCGGCGCCGAGATTGCTCAGACCGTCGGCAAAGGCCGGCCGCAGGGCCAGGGCGCGGCGATGGGATGCGATCGCCTCCTCGACCCGGCCCTGCGCTCGCAGTGCCAGGCCCAGGGCATCGTGCGCCTCGGCCGCCAGCGGATCGAGTTCGATCGCGCGGCGGGCCCGGCTCTCGGCCCCAACCGGATCGTTCTGTTGGCAAAGCGCGTTGGACAGATTGGCATGCGCGGCGGCGAAATCGGGTGCCGCCTCGATCGCCCGGCAGAACGACTCGGCGGCCTCGGCGAAGCGCTCCAGCTCCTCCAGCACGCAGCCGAAATCGTTGTGTGCCACCGCGAATCCAGGCGACAATCGGATTGCCCGCCCGATCAAATCGAGCGCTTCGGTGTTCTTCCCCTGTTGATGCGCTATTTTTCCGAGCAGATGCAGCGCGTCAGAGTTGTCGGGATCTGTCGCCAGAACCTGTTGATACAGGGCTGCTGCAACGGATAAGCGACCTGCCTGATGATTTCGCAAGGCACTGGCCAGCGCCGGAGTAGAAGTAGACATATCGGCTCGACGGAATGCCCGTATTGATTGGTAAGATGAAGCGGTTTCTATACTGGCATGCTGGCGACCCGAAGAACAAGCCTGGGCAAGGTCAATTACGAAGCGAATCTGCGCGGCAGCTAGGCAGCAGTAAATCACAGTTGATCCGCGGGGCAGGCTGCAACACTCTTGGCGCGGCGAGACGATCGGTGGGCGGGATCGCCCCGCCGTCACCGGGCGAGGCGGGCCGGCATGATCACTTTGGGACAATTGAACGATCTCAGCGGCATCCGCCACGGGTTCTTCACCCGCGATGGCGGGGTCAGCGACGGGCTTTATGCCTCGAAAAACTGCGGCTTCGGCTCGGATGATGCGCGCGAAAACGTGGCCCGCAACCGGGCCCGCTGCATGGCCGAGCTGGCTGCCCGCGCGCCCGCCCTGGTCACCGTGCACCAGACCCACAGCGCCACCGCGGTGGCGGCGACCGTGCCGTGGGAGCCGGATGGGGCGCCGCGGGCCGACGCCCTGGTCACCGACCGGCCCGGCATCGCGCTCGGCATTCTGACGGCGGACTGCGCGCCGGTGCTGCTGGTCGATCCGCGCGGCGGGGTCATCGGGGCCGCCCATGCCGGCTGGCGCGGTGCGCTGGACGGTGTGATCGAGGCAACGGTGGCGGCGATGCAGGCCCTGGGCGCGGAGCCGGGACGCCTGGTCTGCGGCATCGGACCGCGCATCGGGCGCCGCTCCTACGAGGTCGGGCCGGAATTCCGCGACCGGTTTCTGGCCGCCGATCCCGAAAACGACTTCTTTTTTTCGCCGGCCCCGCGCGACGGGCGGCTGCTGTTCGATCTGGTGACCTATGTCGCCCGGCGGCTGGTTGCGCTGGGCGTGGCGGAGGTGGTGCTGGCGCCCAACGACACTTTTGTGGAGGAACAACGCTTCTTCAGCTATCGCCGTGCCTGCCTGCGCGGCGAGCCGGATTACGGCCGCTGCCTGTCGGCGATCGTGATCGACAGATGACCGGTTCCGAGGGATAAACGCCGCCATGACCGAGACAGATGCGGCCCGCGAGGCCAGACCGGGCGATACCGGCGGCATTGCCGCCGACCGCCTGCGCCAGTACATCGAGCGCATCGAGCGCCTGCAGGAAGAGATCGCCGCCCTTCAGGGCGACCAGAAGGACATCTATGCCGAAGCGAAATCCGCCGGTTTCGATACCAAGATCATCCGCCAGATCGTCCGCCTGCGCAAAATGGAGGAGCACGACCGCACCGAGCAGGAGGAACTGCTGAGCCTCTACAAGGCCGCGCTCGGCATGGAATAGAACGGGCGGCGACCGGGGGCGGGCGGATCGGTCACGTGGCCGCCCGCGGCTGGGCACGGCCGGCCAGCAACTGGTTCAGACAGGATCGGGCGGTGACGGATCCCGCCGTGCCGGTGCGCGAACGCGCTTCGGAATGAACCACCCGTTGCCTGGCGGCGCCCCGCCCGTCGCCGTCCGGCCGGCGTTCCGGCCCGCCTTCCGGCCCACCTTCCGGATAGAAAAAAATGTCGAGCACACAGGCCGCGTTGCGGTACTGCCAGACTTCCGCGGGCGGTTCCTGGCGGCGCAGTTCGGGATCGCCCAGCAGGGCGGCAAGGCGCTGAGGATCGAGCCCCAGCAGCTCCGCCGGCTCCGCGCTCGCCGTCGCGCCGCCGGTCCGCGGATCGGCAGCGCATCCGGCCAGCAGCGCGAACCCCAGCGCCAATACGGCCGAGGCCGCGGCAGCGCCGCGACCTCCTGCGGTTGCGCCTGCCGCCGCCAAGTCAGTCGACCTGGAAATCTGCCAGGGCCGGTTCCGGCCTCGCCGCGACGGCCGCGGCAGGAGATTGCGCCTCCCGCGGCTGCACCGTCCCGATCAACTGACCGCCGATCTCGACCTCGAGCTGGCCGTAGCGGATGTTGCCCGAGATGACGCCGGTACCGCGCACCCGCAACCGGCCCTGCACGGTCAGATCCCCTTCGAACCTGCCCCCGACATCGGCTTCATCGATATCGGCGCTGCCCTTGAAGATGCCACCCTCGGCGACCTCGATCACCCGGCATTTCTTTAATTTGGCTTCGATCTGCCCCTCGACGACCAGATAATCGCAAGAGTTGATCTCTCCGGCCAAGGAAATCTCGCGTCCGACGATCAGCCGGCGATCGGAGGAGCGGCCCGAGTCGGGCACGGCAGCACCGGCCGCGGCGCCTGCGCCCAGGCCGTTGCCGCCGGCCGGGGCCGCCAGGACCGCCTCCGACTCGCCGTCGCCAGGCCGGCGCCGCGGGCTGCCGGGAATGTCCATCACCCGGCGCGGCAGTTCGGGGGAAAAAGTGGGTGTCGAAACTTTGGTGCTCACCGTTACGGCTCCTTCGGCAGATCTGGGAGAGAGGGACTCATCCCGCTCCGGCGCGATTTCGGATTCATCGGGTTTCTGGTTCTCCGGCTCGGGCCGGCCCCCAGGAGATGGCTGACGACGACGACCGAACACCCTTCAAAACCTCTCGTCTTCATCGATTTCTGAACAACCGGCGACGTGAACCTTATCATAGTCTTGGATGCCGGCGAGCGCGATCTCAAGTTTGCTGTGATCGCGCCGTGACAAAATCATGGAACACGTGCGCCATAAAGGCAGTCGCGAGAACCGGAACCAGCAGATTGAGCACGGGAACGGTCAGCAGCACCGCAATGATCACACCGGCAACGAACAGCCGGGCCGCGAATCGGCGCCGGAGCCGGACCATGCCGGCGCGATCGACCCAGCGCAGCGCCACCAGCTCGAAATACTCGCGGCCGAGCAGATAGCCGTTGATGGCGTAGAACGCGATCAGATTCAGCACCGGGATGAAATAGACCAGCACCAGCCCCACCAGATTGGCCAGGATCAGAATCCCGAAGAACCCCAGCGCCGCCCGGATCGCCTCGCCCAGCCGGAACGGCCGCGGCCGGCCCAGGCCGGGATAGTGGCGCCGTTCCACCGCTGCGGCGATATCGTCGAGCAGAAAGCTGGTGATCACGCCCGCGGTCGCCGGGAACAGGATCGCTGCCAGCACCAGCGCCGCCAGCCCGCCCAGGATGTCGATGGTCCACTCCAGCCAGGCCAGGCCGGTGAGATCGACCGCGCGCAAGCCCCAGGCCGCCGCGGCGGTCAGACCGATCAGCACCAGCAGCGCCGCCCCGGCGCCCACCAGCACCACCCGCCGGAACACCGGATCGTCAAGCTGGCCAAAGGCGCGGAACAGGGCGGTCAGCATCGGTCGGGCCGTGCGGCGGTGACGGGGTCGACACGGTTCTAGACGACCCGCCGCAGCCGCGCAATCGGGGGCCGCGCGGACCTCGTCCCTTGCCCGCCGAGTTGCGCCCGCTATACTCGCGGCCGTTCGCGGTGGACAGCGGACAGGCAGACCAGCAGGCGGGATCGGCGATGGACAGTTCCTACGATGTGATCGGAATCGGCAATGCCATCGTCGACGTGCTGGCGCAGGCCGACGATGCGTTTCTGGCCGAGCACGGCCTGAACAAGGGCGCCATGACCCTGATCGACGCCGCCCAGGCCGAGGCGCTCTATGCCAAGATGGGCTCGGGCATCGAAATGTCGGGCGGCTCGGCGGCCAATACCATGGCCGGGCTCGCCGCGCTGGGCGGCAGCGCCGCCTATGTCGGCAAGGTATCGCGCGATCTGCTCGGCCTGGTGTTCCACCACGACATCCAGGCGATCGGCGTGGCGTTCGACACCGCGCCGCTGGAGGGCTCGCCGCCGACCGCGCGCTGCCTGATCCTGGTCACGCCGGACGCGCAGCGGACCATGAACACGTTTCTCGGCGCCTGCGTCGAACTCGGCCCCGACGATGTCGATCCCGCCCGGATCGGCGCCGCCCAAGTGACCTATCTCGAAGGCTATCTGTGGGACAAGCCGAAGGCCAAGGAGGCGTTCCTTAAGGCCGCGCAGATCGCCCACGATGCCGGGCGCAAGGTCGCGCTGACCCTGTCCGACGCCTTCTGCGTCCAGCGCCATCGCGACAGCTTTCTCGAGCTGATCGACGGCCATGTCGATATCCTGTTCGGCAACGAGCACGAGTTGATGGAGCTGTACCGCACGCCGAGCCTGGACGAGGCGCTGACGGCGGTGCGCGGCGCCTGCGAGGTCGCCGCGGTCACCCGCAGCAGCCGGGGCTCGGTCATTCTCGACGGCGGCGCGGTCTACGAGGTACCGGTGGAGCCGGTCGAACACGTGGTCGATACCACCGGTGCCGGCGATCTCTACGCCGCCGGATTTCTCTACGGCTATACCCAGGGCCGCCGCTGCTGACTTGCGCTCTTTCGCCGGCAAGGCTTGCCAAT
>CAZTNV010000121.1:0-10865 GCA_964615535.1 uncultured Mycobacteriaceae bacterium
CCGACCTTGCCGAACACCTGCCGCTTGGCCTCGGCGACATAGGCATTGCCCGGCCCGACGATCTTGTCGACCGCCTGGATGGTGGCGGTGCCATGGGCCAGAGCGCCGACCGCCTGGGCGCCGCCGATCCGGTAGATTTCGGTGACACCGGCCAGCCGCGCCGCCGCCAGCACCAGCGGGTTGAGCCGGCCGTCGGGCGCGGGCACCGTCATGGCGATCCGTGCCACGCCAGCGACGCGGGCCGGCACCGCATTCATCAGCACCGAGCTGGGATAGCTGGCCAGACCGCCCGGCACGTAGATCCCGACCGCATCGATCGGAGTCCAGCGCGCGCCCAGCGTCACCCCGGTCGGGTCGATATAGCGCGTCTCGGTCAGGGCCTGACGGCGATGAAAGGCCTCGATCCGTCCGCCGGCCAAGGCCAGGGCGCGCATGGTCTGCACCGGGACCGATCGGATCGAGGCATCGATCTCGGCCGCGGGAATGCGCATCGTCTCGGGTGTCAGGCGCAACCGGTCGAAACGCTCGGTGTACTCGATCACCGCCTCGTCGCCGCGCGCCGCGACCTGCGCCAGAATGCCCGCGACGACCTCGCGGACATCCTGGGCGGATTCGCGCTTGGAGGCGAGCAGGGCGGCAAAGGCCTCAGGGAAGCCCGGTTCGCGCGCGGACAGCCTATGCGGCATCGACCGCCTCCCGGAATCGGGCAATCCAGGCACCGATCTCGACCGGCCGGGTCTTGAACGCGGTGCGGTTGACGATCAACCGCGCGCTGACCTCGGCGATCTGCTCGATCTCCTTGAGGCCGTTGGCCTTGAGCGTGCCGCCGCTCGACACCAGATCGACGATCCGGCGGCACAGGCCCAGCGATGGTGCGAGTTCCATGGCACCGTTCAGCTTGATGCATTCGGCCTGCACGCCGCGCGCCGCGAAATGGCGGCGGGTCACTTCGGGATACTTGGTTGCGACCCGGATATGACTCCAGCGCGCCGGATCGTCGAGCTGGCTCAGTTCCACCGGCTCCGCGACCATCAGCCGGCAATGGCCGATTTTCAGGTCCAGCGGCGCGTAGATCTCGGAATAGTCGAACTCCATCAGCACGTCGTTGCCGCAAACCCCGAGATGCGCGGCACCGAACGCCACGAAAGTCGCGACATCGAAGGCACGCACCCGGATCAGCTCGATTGAAGGATGATTGGTGGCAAAGCGCAGGCCGCGATGGCGGTCGTCGTCGAAGGCCGCCTCGGGCTCCAGACCGGCCCGCATCATCAGCGGCCGAAGCTCATCCATGATGCGGCCCTTGGGCAGGGCGACAACCAGCTTCTCGGCCGAAACCGGTTCGGACTGCGCTCCGGACATCGACTCCAGAGGGTTGTCGTCGCGGGGGACCTCGGGGAGGCTCCCTCCGGCGGGGCTGGTCTCTGCGGTTTCCGGCGGCACAGCGGCACTCCTCGGTCTCGCTTCCGGCAGTTCTGGTCCGGCATAGCGCATCCGGCGTGGATTCGCGACCCGTAAGCCGGATTATGCACCGGCCGGTTCGGGTCCGTCGCGGGGTTCTATCGGATGCGACGGTCGCAACCGGGTCGGCCAGGGATCGCCCAGATCGGCGAGAAAGCAGTCGACCGCACCGGTTTCCAGCCGCACCTGAGCGCCGCCGGCGAAATCCAGCGATACCGCTCCCTCCTCCGGCCGGACTGCCAGCAACTCCAGGATCAGGCGGCGGTCCTTGAGGTCGAAGCCGCGGCTGCGCACCGCGGTGACGCCATCGAACCGGACGCCGCAATGGATGCGCAGATATGACGGGTCCTCCGTCGCGCGGATCGCCTGGCCGGTCGAGCCCGGCCCGGATGCAGCGGCGCCCGGTTCGGCGTGGTCCGCAGGCGGAACGTTCCACATGAACCGATTGACCACCATGACGAATTGCCCTTGATCCGGCAGATAGGCCATATCGGCAATCGGCACCAGCGCGTCCTGGAGTTGGGCCGACAGGATCGCGAGGTCCTCCGCATCCACCGCCCGCAACCGGAGCGGGCGGGCCGTCAGAGCCCGATCAATCATCATCGCTCACCCACCATCCTCACGCCCGCCACTCAATCCTTGATCCGTTCGATATCGGCGCCGCAGGCCGCCAGCTTCTCCTCCAGACGCTCGTAGCCGCGGTCGAGGTGGTAGACGCGGTTGAGGGTGGTCTCGCCCTCCGCGGCCAGCCCGGCCAGCACCAGCGAGACGCTGGCCCGCAGATCGGTCGCCATCACCGGCGCACCGGTGAGCCGCGCCACGCCGCGGACATGAGCGGAGGCGCCATGAACGGTGATATTGGCGCCCATCCGGGCGAGCTCTGGAACGTGCATGAAGCGGTTTTCGAAAATCGTTTCGGTAATCATTGAAGACCCCTCTGCGACGGTCATCAATGCCATCATTTGGGCCTGAAGATCGGTGGGAAAACCCGGAAACGGCTCGGTCATCACATCCACGCCGAGCAGCGCGCCATTGCAGCGCGAAATTCGCAATCCACGCTCGGTCTCACCGAATTCCACGCCGGCGCCGGCCAGGATGTGGACCATCGCCTCGACCAGATCCATCCGCGCACCGATCAGTTCGATGTCTCCGCCGGTGATCGCTGCCGCCATCGCATAGGTGCCGGTTTCGATCCGGTCGGGCACCACCGAATGTCGCGCGGCATGCAGTCGTTCGACACCCTGGACGGTGAGCGTGTCGGTGCCGATCCCCGAAACCGAGGCGCCCATGGCGTTGAGGCATAGCGCCAGATCGGACACCTCCGGTTCGCGCGCGGCATTGACCAGCACGGTCTCGCCCCTGGCCAGGCTGGCCGCCATCATCAGGTTTTCCGTGGCGCCGACCGATACCTTGGGGAACACGATGCGGGCACCGTTCAGACCGCGCGGTGCGCGGGCATGGATATAGCCCTCCTTCAGCGAAATCTGCGCGCCCATCAACTGCAGGCCATTGATGTGAAGATCGACCGGGCGCGTGCCGATGGCGCAACCGCCGGGCAGCGATACCATCGCCTCGCCGCAACGCGCCAGCAGCGGACCCAGGACCAGCACGGAGGCCCGCATCTTGCGCACGAGATCATAGGGCGCCGTCGTGCTGGTAATCCGCCGGGCGGTCAACTCGATCACGTGGCCGGCGCTGCCGCCCTCCGGAGCGGCGCCGTCCAGCGTGATTTCGACGCCGTGCTGTCCGAGCAGGTTGGCCAGGGTTGAGATATCCACCAGATGCGGCAGATTGACCAGGGTCAGGGTCTGCTCGGTGAGCAGGCTGGCTGCCATCAGCGGCAGGGCCGCGTTCTTGGCCCCGCTGACCCTGATCGCGCCGCTGAGCGCCTTGCCGCCCCGAATGCGGATTTTATCCATCGATTGATCGGCCCAATTCCGGAAAGCCTGCATGCAAACGGACGGCGGTCCGCCGTGCCGCAGGCGTTGGGTGAATTTCGATCCGGCCCGAACGGGCCGGCGTGATCAGCGTCGGCAAAACTCGATACAGATACGGCCGGCGGCGAACCATGCTACTTCGATCCCATCCGGTCGGCGCGATCGCCTCCGGCGATGCAACAAGCCGCTCGCCGACCAGCACTCTTAGCCGACACGATCATCCGGCTCAAGCAGTGCCGAGTTGCCCGGGCCGGGCCGACCGGCCAACATGTCGCGGCCGATATACGGGCATGGTCCAGCGGGGCGTGATCCGCGATGGCGGAGAACTCGTAACGTCGGGCACGTCACAGATATCCGCATCATCCTCGGTCACAGGTCGGCGGCGGTCCCGGCCTCTACAATCCGGAAATGCAGGAGAGATCAAGCATGTCGCCTCTGGATGCCGGCGAAGCCGCGCCCCCGATTCCCCTGCCCCGCCCCGACGGCCGTCTGCGGCCGCACCGGCAACAGGTCGAAGACGCCGTCCGCGTGCTGCTCGCCTGGGCCGGCGACGATCCCGCCCGCGAGGGACTGCGCGACACGCCCAAACGAGTGGTCAGGGCGTTCGAAGAATTCTTCGCCGGGTATCGGAGCGACCCTGTGGCGATTCTCGCGCGCACCTTCGAAGAGGTCGAAGGCTACGACGAAATGGTCGTGCTGCGCGACATCGCCTTCGAGTCGCATTGCGAGCATCACATGGTCCCGATCATTGGCAGCGCGCATATCGGCTATCTGCCGCAGCGTCGGGTGGTCGGCATCAGCAAACTGGCACGCGTGGTTGACGCTTATGCCAAACGGCTTCAGATCCAGGAGCGGCTGACCGCCCAGATCGCCAATGCCATCAACGACGTTCTGGCACCGCGGGGAGTCGGCGTCATCATCCGGTCGACCCACCACTGCATGACCACACGCGGCGTGCACAAGCATGGCACGTCGATGGTGACCAGCACGATGCTGGGCGCCTTCCGCGATGATCCCCGAACCCGCCAGGAATTCCACTCGATGGTCGGCGCGACGTCCGGACACGCGCCGTGACCGCCCCGCGGCCGGCCTGGCAGACCCCTGGCCGGCCAACGGCGCGAACCGGTCGAATGCGAATCTCCCGCAAGCAATGAACCCGCCACGGTTTTTTTCAAGAAAGCCGGAGGACTCGAAATAATGGCAACCAACTCTGGAACTTGCATGTTGTAAAAGGTGTATTTCCTATCTATATCAGTAATGGATCTATCTGACAGCGTAAGTTGTTGCTCCTGAGAGGTTCTTAAATTTATCTTTTCACAAACTTAATCTTGCAAGCCGGCGATGGCAGGTGAGAAGGATAGGCGCAGATAGGCAGGACGAGGAGGCGGGCCCGTCGGGAGTCATCCGGGATGGAGATGACGATGACTCAGATGGCGCATATTCGATACGATGTGGAGCGGCTCGGAACCCATTGGACGGTTGCGTTTTGTGGCCAACCCTATGGCGATTTTCCCTCCAAGCGGGCGGCCAGGACGGCGGCGATGCTTGACGCGGATCGTGTTGGCCGCCACGGCCACGACATCAAGGTGGTGTGCATCGGCGCAACGGCGCCTGTCAGGAATGCTGGTGCTATGACCCTGAGCGCCACCAAATGTTGCGCGAAAGAGGTGTGCCGGATCGGCCGGCGGGAGACCCCGCGCCTTGAGACGACGAAGCAAGGATTAGCGTGCCCGAACCGGCCGAGGCCGGCCCTGCAGCGCGCGCTGAGGATGAGAAGGATCCCCGGCCGAAGGCGCCCTTCCCGGCCGCGACGTGCGGCCGGGAAGGAACGCCGGAACGGATACCAGTCTCGATCAGCTCGCGACAACCGTTTTACGCACCACGTCGGTCATCGACAAAACGCCGATCGGCACGGAGCGATCACCCCGCTTTTCGGTTACCACCAAACGATGCACGCGGTGCGTCGTGAGCAGCGTGATCGCGTTTGTCAGCGACTCATCGACGTCGCAGCTCAGGCAGCCCGGGGTCATGATCTCGCGAGCTTTCAGCGCGCGCGCCTGATCCGGCGTACGTCCCTGGCGTGCCAGCACCAGATCGGTCTGCGAAATAATGCCGATCGCCTGCTCTTCCTCGATCACGACCACGGCATGGATGTTGTTGCGCGTCATCAGCATGGCCGCATGACCGGTGGAGTCTTCCGGCGTGCAGGAGATCAGCCCGAGATGCATGAGGTCGCGCACCTTGGTGCCGTCATCGGCAATCACCGGCACTACCGCTTCCGGCAAAGTCTCCGACAGTGTCGCGGAGGCGGATGCATACTCCTCGTCGCCGACATGCGTATCTTCGGGCGGCAGGACCGGATGGCTGATCAAGTTGGGGTCCTCGGCGGTGATGCCGGTGCCGAAGCCGTTCGCGCCGATCAGCACCGACATGTTGCCGTGCGGATGCTTGTTCTCGTACATCAACTGATGCGAGAGGGGCAGTTCCTCATAGGTGAACGCCCGCGACAGGCACGGGTCGACCAACCCCTTCAGAACCAGGCGGTTGACGCCATCGCATTGCTCGTCATTAGCGAAATGGGATCCCTGGACCCGCTTCTGACGCATCCACAGATAGCGCAGATCGACCGTTGCGTTGTAGCCGGTCGTACCCGCACAAATGACCACCATGCCGCCGGTTTCGCAGACGAACAGAGAGGTCGGGATGGTGGTTTCGCCGGGATGCTCAAACACGATCCGGGGCGCCTTGCGTTCGCCCAGCACGTCCCAGATCGCCGACCCGAAGGCGCGCACACCCTTGAGCCACTTGCCGTAACCGACATTGTCCTTCCAGTGCGGCAGCATGCCCCAATGGTCGAACTTGTTCCGGTTGATGCAACCCGCGGCACCGAGACTCTTGCAGTACTCGACCTTGTCGTCGCTCGACACCACCGCAATCGGGATCGCGCCGACTGCGCGGCAGATCTGGATCGCCATGGTGCCGAGACCGCCGGCACCGCCCCAGATCAGCGCCACGTCGCCCTTTTTGACCGAGTGCTCGCCCCAGCCGCGCAGCATGCGGTAGGCGGTGGCCGCGACCAGCATATAGGCCGCCGAGGCTTCCCAGGTCAGGTGCTTGGGCTTGGGCAGGCACTGATGGGCCTGGACCTTGGTGAACTGGGCGAAGCTGCCGAAATTCGTCTCGTAGCCCCAAATCCGGAAGCTGGGGGCGTACATCGGGTCTTCGCCGGCCAGGACGAACGGATCGTTGCGGTCCCAGGAGGCGCAGTGGACCACCACCTCGTCGCCGACCTTCAGGTTCACCACA
Organism: uncultured Mycobacteriaceae bacterium; assembly: GCA_964615535.1. Lineage (GTDB taxonomy): Bacteria > Pseudomonadota > Alphaproteobacteria > DSM-16000 > Inquilinaceae > CAZTNV01. Next base: position 6,702 of record CAZTNV010000121.1, read on the forward strand.
TCCTTGCCGACCTTGTAGACGATGCCCGAGGCATCGCTGCCGCCGATGTGGAATTCCTCCTTTTCGCCCGCCTTGTTGCGCGCCGCGATGACATTGACCGGAATGCCCAGGGATGCCCAGACATTGTTGTAGTTGACCCCGGCCGCCATGACATAGACCAGGACCTCATCGTCCTTGATCGGGGGAACGTCGATGATTTCGCTCTTGAACCCGTCCTTGGGTTCGCCGAAACGCTCGGGGCGGATCAGCCATGCGTGCATTTTTGGCGGCACATGCCCAAGTGGCGGCGCTTCCCCAATATCGTAGACGTCTTTGATCGTCGTAACCTCGGCCATGGATCCTACCTCGCTATGCGTTCCTGCGGTTGATGCGTTTTTGGCTCCGGCAAACCGTCGAGCAGACGTTTGCGCAGAGCGTCGTACTGGTCGAACGGCGAACCGTCCTGGTCCTTGAGGCCGGCGAAAACGGCGCCTTCCCCGCCCAGCCGGTCGATGCCGAAGCGGCCGAAATCCTCGCGAAGATGCTTGACGATCCATTCCGCCTGGAAGCCGCGGCGGCGGATCGCCAGCTCGCCGGTTTCGGCCAGCACGGCGCGGTGCTTCTCGATCGTGCCGGCCAGTTCGGCGATGCCGGTCCCCTTGGCCGCGCTGACCGGCATGGCCACCACATGCCAGCCGTCGCTTTCGCTGCGTTGCTTCAGTGTCGCCTTGATATCGGACAGGGTGCGGCGGGCGATCGGCCCGAGATCGGCCTTGTTGACGATCAGGATGTGCGGGATCTCCATGATACCCGCCTTGAGAAACTGGATCGTGTCCCCGGATGCCGGCTGGGCGACGAAGCAGGTGGTATCGCTCATCCGGGAAATGTCGATTTCCTTCTGACCGACGCCCACGGTTTCGATCAGCACGATATCGAATCCCGTCAGCATGACCAGGCTCATCGGCCAGACCTCGGCGGCCAGGCCGCCGAACTGGCCGCGGCAGGCGAGCGAGCGGATGAACACCCCCTCGTCGCCCTGAATCGACTGCATGCGCAGCCGGTCGCCCAAGAGTGCGCCGCCGCTGATCGGGCTCGACGGATCGACCGCCAGCACCCCCACCCGCAGCCCCTGCCGGCGCCACACCGCGATCAGGGCCGAGGTCAGCGACGATTTGCCGACACCGGGTGGTCCGGTCAGCCCGATCAGATGGCCGCCGGAATGGACCCGATCGCGCGGCAGCAGGCTCAGCAGGCGCGCCGCGACCTGACGTGCCGCCGGCCGCTTGTCGTCGACCAGATTGAGCGCAGAGGCCACGGCCGGCCGGTCTCGCTGCACGATGGCCTGGGCCAAAGCTTCGGGATCGGGCAATCCGCGGCGCGGGATGATCATGCCGCCGCCTCGAGTTCGATGGGCGCCAAGCCGTTCGACCGCCGGATGATGTCGACCATGTCGATCATGATCCGATTCATGTCGATATCCTTTGGCGTGTACACCGCGGCGATGCCCTGCGCCTTCAGATCGCGGGCATCCTCCGGCGGAATGATGCCGCCGACCACCACCGGGAGATCCGACAGGCCCATTCTGGCGAGCTGCTGCCGGATGTCCTGGACCAGCTCCAGATGGCTGCCCGACAGCACGGACAGGCCGATCAAATGAACGCCTTCCTCCTGCGCCGCGCGAGCGATCTGCTCGGGCGTGAGGCGGATGCCCTCGTAGACGATTTCGAAGCCGCAATCACGCGCCTTCACTGCGATCTGTTCGGCGCCGTTGGAATGGCCGTCCAGCCCCGGCTTGCCGACCAGCAGGCGCGGCGGCCGGCCCAGTTCCTCGGCAGTGCGCTGGGTCAGCCCGCGGATCTGCTGGATGATTCGGGCCTCGCCCGGATCGCTGGTGCTGATGTCGATGCCGGTCGGTGCACGGTATTCGCCGAACACCTCGCGCAGCACCCCGCCCCACTCGCCGGTGGTGACCCCGGCATGGGCGCAACGGATCGATGGCGGCATGATGTTGGAACCGTTCTTTGCCGCCTCGACCAGCCCGTCCAAAGCCGCCTTGACCTCGGCTTCGTTGCGCTGGGCGCGGAACGCCTGCAGCCGCTCGATCTGCTCGCGCTCGGCCCGCGGATCGACCTTCATGATGCCGCTGTCCGTGCCGGTGGTCAGCGGCGATTCGGCGGTCTCGCGGAAGCAGTTCAGCCCGACGATCTTGAGGTCGCCGCGTTCGATGGCGCGCAGCCGCTCGACATGGCTGGAGACGAGCTGACGTTTGACATAGCCGGTCTCGACCGCCTCGATCATGCCGCCCTGCTCGGTCACCCGCTCCATTTCGGCCCGAGCGCCCTCGACCAGCGTCTTGACCTTGGCGGCGATCACCGGCGAACCGTCAAAGATGTCACCATATTCCAGCAGATCGGTTTCGAACGCCATGACCTGCTGGATGCGCAGCGACCACTGCTGGTCCCAGGGCCGCGGCAGGCCGAGCGCCTCGTTCCACGCCGGGAGCTGCACGGCACGGGCGCGGGCGTTCTTCGACAGCACCACCGCCAGCATTTCCAGCACGATGCGCTGAACGTTGTTTTCCGGCTGGGATTCGGTGAGGCCGAGCGAGTTGACCTGGACGCCGTAGCGGAACCGCTTCAGCTCTTCGTCCTCGACGCCGTAGCGTTCGCGGGTAATCTTGTCCCACAATTCAACGAAGGCGCGCATCTTGCAGCATTCTTCGATGAACCGTATGCCGGCGTTGACGAAGAAAGAGATGCGGCCGACCACCTGGGGGAACTCCGCAGCCGGCACCTGACCCGACTCCCGCACCGCGTCCAGAATGGTGGTGGCGGTGCACAGCGCATAGGCCAGTTCCTGTACCGGCGTGGCTCCCGCCTCCTGCAAATGATAGCTGCAGATGTTGGTCGGGTTCCATTTCGGAATGTTCTTGTAGGTGTAGCTGATGATGTCGGTGATCAGGCGGACCGATGGCCCCGGCGGAAAAATGTAGGTACCGCGCGACAGGTATTCCTTGATGATGTCGTTCTGCGTGGTGCCCTGGAGCTGGGCCGGGGCGGCGCCCTGCCGCTCCGCCACCGCGACGTACAGCGACAGCAGCCAGGCGGCGGTCGCGTTGATCGTCATCGAGGTGTTCATCTGCCCGAGCGGGATCTGCTCGAACAACTGCTCCATGTCGCCGATATGGCCGATCGGCACACCGACCTTGCCAACCTCGCCCCGCGCCAGGGGATGGTCCGCGTCGTAGCCGGTCTGGGTCGGCAGATCGAACGCCACCGACAGGCCGGTCTGCCCCTTGGACAGGTTGGTCCGATACAGCTCGTTGGACTTCTTGGCCGAAGAGTGGCCGGAATAGGTCCGGATCAGCCAGGGGCGCTCGCGCTTGACCGGCGGCATCGGGGTCGGCATCGGTTCACCTCATCAGTTCGATCGGCGCTCGATCGGAACCCGAAGACCGGGAGCAGCAGGTTCCGGATCGCCATTGTCTCGACTTCAATGCATGAATGTTCCCGGAACCTGACAGAAAACTTACCGGAAATTTCGCGTCACAACCATGCCCCGACGCCGACGAACAAAAAACCACGGCAGCGGGATGGGCAATATATTGCGACGATTTGCCGCCAGTACAAGATGCACGGCGGCTGAGGCGGGCGATTTCGCCCGCCCCGAGTGCTGAGATCAGTCGCGGCGGGTCAGCAGCCCGCGGGCGATGACATGCGCTTGAATCTCCGCCGCCCCCTCGAAGATGTTGAGGATACGGGCATCGCAGAGCACCCGGGAGATCGGGTATTCGAGGGCATAGCCGTTGCCGCCGTGGATCTGCACCGCGTTGTCGGCGTTCGACCAGGCGACACGGGCGGCCAGCAGCTTGGACATGCCGGCCTCGATGTCGCAGCGCCGGTCGGCGTCCTTCTCCCGGGCGGCGTAATACGTGATCTGGCGGGCAATCATGATTTCCACCGCCATCCAGGCCAGCTTGCCGTGGACCCGCGGGAACTGGAAGATCGGCCGGCCGAACTGGATGCGCTCCTCAGCGTAGCGCATGCCGATCTCGAGGGCGCTCTGCGCCACGCCGACTGCCCGCGCCGCGGTCTGAATGCGCGCCGACTCGAAGGTTTCCATGAGCTGTTTGAAGCCCTGGCCTTCCTTCTCACCGAGCAGGTTCCTGGCCGGCACCTCGAACTC
>CAZTNV010000122.1:0-10816 GCA_964615535.1 uncultured Mycobacteriaceae bacterium
CAGCCGCCCGATCAACTCTTCAATGCGCACCTCCAGCGCCTTGCCGCCCAGGCCGTGCAAACGGCCGAAATAGCGGATGTGTTCGCGGGCGGTCAGCCGGGGATAGAGGCCGCGGATGTCGGGCAGCGCGCCCAGCCGGCGTTGCGCCGCCAGCCGCTGCGCGACCAGGTCGAAACCGTCCACGGCGACCCGTCCGGCATCGGGCGCAAGCAGGCCGCAAACGACCCGGAAAGTGGTGGTCTTGCCGGCGCCGTTCGGCCCGATCAGGCCGGTGACCTGCCCGTCGGGCGCCCGCAGCGTCAGACCGGCCACCGCACGCACCGCGCCGAAGGATTTGTGCAGATCCTCGATCTCGATCATGCCGGGATCGTGCCACCGTACTCGAGCGGGTCGGCGGGTTGGCCCGCGATCGACCGATCCATGACGTCACTCCGGTTTTTGAGGCCGCCACGGTACCCCAGAAAGCCTTAAGGGCGCGATAGAACCGCTTGGACCTTCATGGTCGACGGACCGAACCGGAACGGTCGCGGCACGGCCCGACACTTGAACGGCCGGGAGTCGAAGCAAGATTGCTGACGAGAGCAGCCGCGGCGCCGCAATGCCGGCGCGATCGAGATTTGCCCATTGCCCCGGCCCCGGCGGCGGAACGCCGGGACCGCCCCAAGGAGCATTCGGCGTGCAGACTGGACCCAGGATCTACAATCTGTTTCCCTTGCTGGCCGGGTCGATCAAGACCTGGGCGGACCATCTGCCCCGGATCGCCGGGATGGGGTTCGACTGGGTTTTCGTCAACCCGTTCCAGATGCCGGGGGCTTCGGGCAGCCTCTACGCGGTCAGGGACCCCCGTGAATTGCATCCGGTCGTCCGCGGCGATGCCCAGGACCCGGCCGAGGTTCTGATCCGGGATTTCATGGCGGAGGCCGGCCGGCACGGCCTGTCGGTCATGATGGATCTGGTGATCAATCACACGGCCAAGGACGCGCTGCTGACCGAGACGCATCCCGAATGGTATGTGCATAACGAGGATGGCTCGCTGCATTCGCCCTTTGCGGTCGATCCCGACGATCCCGACAACATCACCGTCTGGACCGATCTTGCCGATCTGAACTACGGCGATCAGGCCCTGCGCGACGGCCAGATCGCCTATTGGAACGAGCTGGTTGCCCACTGGCTGTCGCTCGGCTGCAAGGGCTTTCGGTGCGATGCTGCCTATCAGGTGCCGGCCGAGGTCTGGCGCCCGATCATCGAGGCGGCGCGACGGGTGACCCCGGACTGCCTGATGGCCGCCGAGACGCTGGGCTGCACCAGAGAGCAGGTGCACGATCTGGAAGAGGCCGGCTTCGATCTGATCTTCAACAGCGCCAAATGGTGGGATTGGCGGCAACCCTGGCTGCTGGAGCAGTACGATGGCTTCCGCACCATCGCCCCCTCGATCGCCTTTCCGGAAAGCCACGACACCGAGCGGCTGGTCGCCGAAATCGCCGGCGGGGATGCGGCAGCGAATGGCGGGCGGGTGGAGCGCGAATATCGCCTGCGCTACCTGTTCACGGCGGTGTTCTCCACCGGCGTGATGAGCCCGATGGGCTATGAATACGGGTTCGCCAAGCGCCTTCATGTCGTCGAGTCGCGCCCGGAGGACTGGACCGCCGAGGCCGAAACGCCACGGTTCGACCTGACCGGTTTCATCGCCGAGGTCAACCGGATGCGGGCGGCCCAGCCGGCATTGAACGTCGAAGGCCTTCAGGTTCGTCTGACCGAGCCGGAAAACCCGGTGATCGCGCTGCTCCGTTACGACGCCGCCAGCCCCGAGCAGGCGAAGACCTGCGTTCTGTCGCTGATCAATGCCGATCCCGTGGCGACCGAGACTCTCGATCCGGCCCGGTTGACCGGCGGCATCGAGGCAAGGCTGTCCGACATCGCCGAGGTCACCCCGGACCATGCGGCCGAGCCGTTCGAACCCGGCAGACCGATCACGCTCGATCCGCAGCAGATCCGGGTATATGCCGCCCGGACGGCCCCGCGCTGATCGTCGCCACGACCAAGGAGCCATCGATCCATGGCATCGCCAGGACATCAAGCCCCCGGACGTCACGACGCCGGACTCGGTGCGTCAGGTCGGGCATCGGACCCGACCTTTGCCCATGATCTACCGTTCGGCGCGCAAATCCTGCCGGGCGGCAACGTCCGCTTCCGCCTGTGGGCGCCCCTGCATCCGGCGGTCTCGCTGGCCCTGGAAGCGTCCGGCGAGATCCTGCCGATGGACGCGCAAGGCGATGGCTGGTTCGAACTGATCACCGACCACGCCACCGCCGGCACGCCCTACCGCTACCAGTTGCCCGACGGCATGCGCGTGCCCGATCCGGCCTCGCGCGGCCAGGCCGAGGATGTCTACAGTCCCAGCCTGGTCATCGATCCGCGCGCCTATGCCTGGCGGCAGACGGAGTGGCGCGGCCGGCCATGGACCGAGACCGTGCTGTACGAGATGCATCTCGGGACCTTTTCGCCCGAAGGCACCTTCGACGGCGTCCGCCGCAGGCTCGATCATTTCGAACGGATGGGCATTACCGCCCTCGAACTGATGCCGATCGCCGATTTTCCCGGCCGGCGAAGCTGGGGCTATGACGGGGTGCTGATGTATGCTCCCGATACCGCCTATGGCCGGCCCGAGGACCTGAAGCGGCTGATCGACGAGGCCCATGCCCGCAACCTGATGGTTTTCCTCGATGTAGTCTACAATCATTTCGGCCCGGAAGGAAATTACCTCAACCTTTACGCTCCGCAGTTCTTCACCGAACGGCACCATACGCCGTGGGGTGCGGCGATCGATTTCGCGCAGCGGCCGGTGCGCGATTTCTACATCAACAACACGCTGTACTGGCTGCAGGAATACCGGTTCGACGGGCTGCGCTTCGATGCCGTGCACGCGATCCTGGACGACAGCGAGCCGGACATCCTGTTCGAACTGGCCGAAACCGTCCGCCAGACCATCGAACCGGGCCGTCACGTTCATCTGGTGCTGGAGAACGATGCCAATCGCGCCCGCTATCTGTCCTATGGCCAGGACGGCCTGCCCCGCCATTACGATGCGCAATGGAACGACGACTATCATCACGTCGTCCATGTGCTGCTGACCGGCGAAAGCAGCGGCTATTACGAGGATTATTCCCAGGCCCCGGCCGACGGACTGGCACGGGCGCTGGCCGAGGGCTTCGTCTATCAGGGCGAACCCTCGCCCCATCGCGAGGAGGAGCCGCGCGGCGAACCCAGCGGCCATCTGCCCCCCATGGCGTTCGTCGGGTTCCAGCAGAATCACGACCAGATCGGCAACCGGGCCTTCGGCGAGCGGCTGATCCAGTTGTCGTCGGACGAGGCGGTTCGGGCGGCCATGGCGGTCCTGTTGCTGGCACCCCACATCCCGATGCTGTTCATGGGCGAGGAATGGGGATCGAAGCGGCCGTTCCAGTATTTCTGCGATTTCCATGACGAGTTGGCGGTGCTGGTCCGCGAGGGACGACGGCGCGAATTCGCCCGGTTCCCGGAATTCGCCGATCCGGGCAGGCGCGAGGCCATTCCCGATCCGAATGCCCCGGACACCTTCGAGGCCTCGCGGCTGGACTGGCCGGACAGCGGCAATGACGGTCACGGTCAGTGGCTGGAGTATTGCGGCTCGCTGCTGAGGCTTCGGCACGAGCTGGTCATGCCGCGGCTGCCGGGTCTGGTGCAGGGCGCGGGACGGGCGGAACGCTGGGGCCGCACCGGAGTCACGGCGGTCTGGACCCTGGGCGATGGCGACCGGCTGGGCGTGGTGGCCAATCTCTCGGCCGAATGGACCGACGGGTGCCGCCGGCCGCCGGGCGAGACCGTGTTCGAGAGCCGGCCGGGCCTTGCCGAACTGGTGGAGCAGGAAGAGCGGCTGCCGCCATGGTCGGTGCTCTGGGTCTGCGACCGCGGCAACGGGTAAGGATGATTGGCGGTCGAAGGGCGGCCGCCAGCGCCGCCCCCGACCGCGCCGGTCCCATTCATCCCCGGTCCCATTTATCCCCGGTATTGTCTATTTCGCCGCTTTTTGCATCGCGGCCTGAACCGCGCGAACCGCGGGCTGAGCTTCTTCGCGGTCCGGCCCCAGGGCGTGGAATTTGTACAATCTGACATCGCCCGTATCGAGCGCCGCGATCCGGCGCATCCAGATCTCGCCCTCGCGCAGCATCAGTTCCTGAATCACCGGTTCCAGCCGGCGATGCGGCAGGATTTCGGTCAGCCGTTCCCAGCCAGCCAGGATTTGGCTGCGGTGCTGATCGGTAATGTCCTCTGCGGTTCGGACATCGAAATGCTGGTTCTGGAGTCGCTCGACCACCTGGGCAATGGTCCAGGGATGGGGCATCTGGGGCTCGCCATGACGCCATGAATCGATGATTCGGCCGCCGCCGCCGGAATGCTTCATCACGTAATCCGTGAACAGCAACCGGCCGCGCGGTTTAAGGCCGGTCTGGAGCGCATCGAACAACTCATCCTTTCGGAGCACAGTGAAAAAGCACTCTCGGGCGAGGATGGCGTCGAATCGGCGGTCGAGCGTGAGGCGTTCAGGATCATAGAGCGAGATCGACAAGGTTTCTCCCAGCCCCGCTTCCAGCATCCGATCCATGCCAAGTCGGGCCAGAAGGGGATCACCGTTCAATCCGGTGACGGCGGCACCGGTCGTCTCCGCGATGGTTTGCGCGGCGGCGCCCAGCCCGGCCCCGAGCTCCAGCATGGTCTTGGTCGAGTCGAGGCCGAGCGGCCTGACCAGGGCAAGCACCAGTTCCGGACTGCCGGGCCCGATGAAACCGCGGCCCCAGACCATCTCGGCAACGTTCACCCGCTCTACGGGCCAGATCCTCGAGTTCGGCAGTTCACGGACCCGCGGCCGGCGCGGAGCGCCGGATTTTGCGCGTCCATCGCCACCACGCGCCCGGCCCATCCACCAGGCTGCCAGGCTTGCTGTCCAACTCGGTCTTTTTGGATCCGGCATGCGACGATCGTCAGCCATGAGGGAGCGAAGAGGTTTCGTGCAAGGCGAGGCCCGGTTCGAACTGCACCAGCCTGCGGGGTGCGGCGGCCCGGCCTGCGCTCGCCCGACAACCGGGAAGTCCCCTCTTGCTTTATCACACCTCGGTGCGTTGCGGAATCCCGCTCCACGGTGGACGAACGGAAGGGCGGGTACGCCATTTCGTCGGGCTCCGTCCGCAGCCTGAGAACGGCGTCGCATCAGGCAATGCAAAATGCAAAACCAGGCCGGCTACCGACGAATTGATAGGGTTAACCCCAGGCAGTGCGCGACGAAGCCAGAGCGATCCATTATAGTGGAACAGGTGCACGCCAATTGGGTGGGCTGATCCGCCCTGTTGGCCCAGGAATTGCTCTACCGGGTATGTTGACACGGCGAACAGTGCGAACGGCGCGCTATCGGCGGTTCAATCGACCCCCCAATCGACCCACGGACCCCCGGTCCGAACCAGAAGAGATTGACATGGCACTGTCCCCCCTGTTGAGCCGATCGAATGACGCCGGTTTTGACGCCGGTCCGGGACCGATTGAGTTTCTGGGGCCGAAGGCGGTCCTGCTGGCCGGTGGTGACGCACCGGGAGTGCGGGCAGCGCTCGACTCCGGCGGACAGCATCGGACGATCCTCACCGCAGAGACGTTCGATGAGGTTCTTCGGACGGCGCAGATCACGCCCTCGGTCGGACTGGCAATTCTGAACTGCAGGCTGCCGGGGCTTGACGGCACGGCGGGCATCGTGCGGCTGCGGATGGTGCGGCCCGAGTTGCCGATCATCGTTCTGTATCAGGGCTCGTGCTGCGAGCGCGACAACGCCATCGCCCTGCTCCGGGCCGGCGCCGCGGGCGTGGTACCCGATACGATGGCCGAACCGGCCATGGCCGGTGCGCTGTGCATCGTGCTGGGCGGCGAGAAATTCGCTCCGCCCGAAATGCTGGTATCGCTCGGCGCCGAGGCCGGCGACGCCCGACTCGCCCTGAGGCTTTCGCCCCGCGAGGCGGAGGTCGCAGCGCTGCTGGCAACCGGATTGTCCAACAAGGAAATCGCGCTGCGCCTCGGGCTGCGCGAGGTGACCATCAAGGTCTATGCCGCCGCCCTGTTTCGCAAGCTGGGCGTTCGCAACCGGACCGAGGCTACCCGGCGTCTGCTGGCGATCGGCTTCGGCTGAGCGTCCGGTTGCCCAGCCCGACGGGCGGCGGAACCGCCCGAGGGTTCAACATCCCTGGCGATTCGGGGCCCCAGGATCGCGTTCCCAGGGCTTGAGCACGACCGGTTCGCCTCAGTTCAGGACCATATAGCCGCGCCCGGCCAGACAGCGCCGCACGACGTCTTCACGGCGCACGACTCCGCGCCCGGCGCCGCCGGCGAGGCCGCTGGCACCGCCGACCGCGGCGCCGATTGCCGCACCCTCGCCGACCTGACCCGCAAAGGAGCCGGCAATCGCACCCAGCGCGGCGCCGATTCCCGCCCCCACGAGCGCGCCACCGCCCGCTTCTTCAAACGCGTTGATTTGATCCGCATAGATCCGGCACTGGGCCAGATCGAGTTGATAGCGCTGCGGGTCGAAACCTGGTTGACCCGCATCGACGATCGGCTGATAGGCGCAGCCGGAGATCATTGCGGCGATCAGAAACGCAAACGGCAGAATCCGGCCCATAACCCAACTCTCTTTAGAGGAACTCTCGTTTTTGATTCTACGAATTTGACCGGAAGCACAGCAAGACGGATTGCCTCCCCGACCCGGCCCGCGCGATCGAGTGCCGCGGGCCCGCCGTTCGGGGGTGGACATGGGGGGACGGCAGCCAACAGTCTTGCGGTCGGCACGCCGACCGCGCGAAATGATTCATGAGATATCGAAACGGACAGCGCATATGACCCCCGCCGCACGGATCGCAGCGACGATCGAATTGCTCGACGCCATGTTCGCGACGGAGCGGCCGGCCGATGGCGTCGCATCGGCGTATTTTCGCTCACGCCGATTCATCGGGGCGAAGGATCGGGGAGCCATCGCCGAGCGGGTCTATGCCGTGCTGCGCCATCGGGCGCGGCTCACCTGGTGGCTGGACCGGGCGGGGCACATCGACCGCGGCGGACGGGGCCTGACGATCGCGCATCTGGCACTGGTCGAGCAGATGTCCGTCGCGGCACTGACGGAGCGGTTCTGCGGCGGCCGGTTCGGCCCGGCACCGCTGGAGGCCGCCGAACTTCGGCTGACCCGGGCGGTGGAAGGCCATACCGTCGATCATCCGGCGATGCCACGCCCGGTGCGCACCGAGTGCCCCGACTGGGCGGCCGCACCGCTCCAGGCGGCGTTCGGCGATCGTTTCGAGGTCGAACTCGCCGCGCTGCTCGATCCGGCGCCGCTCGATCTCAGGGTCAACGAGATCAGGGGCATGCGCGACGAGGTGCGGGCGGCGCTGGCGGCCGGCGGCATCCCGGCCGAGCCGACGCCGCTGTCGCCGCTCGGGCTGAGGATCCTCGGCCGGCCGCCGCTGGCGCACCACCCGCTGTTCCGCAACGGCATCGTCGAGGTCCAGGACGAAGGCTCGCAACTGGTCGCCCTGCTGACCGACGCCCGGCCCGGGCAGCAGGTGGCGGATTTCTGTGCCGGGGCGGGCGGCAAGGCGCTGGCGCTGGCGGCGCGGATGCGCGGCAAGGGGCGGGTGGTCGCCTGCGACGTCTCGGAAGGGCGCCTGATCCGGGCCAGGGAAAGGCTGCGCCGCGCCGGGATCGACAATGTCGAACCGCGACTGCTGTCCGGCGAGGCGGACAAATGGATCAAGCGCCAGAAAGGCAAGTTCGACCGTGTCCTGGTCGATGCACCGTGCAGCGGCAGCGGGGCTTGGCGGCGCAACCCGGATGCGCGCTGGCGACCGATCGATCTGGGATCGCTGACCGCGCTCCAGGGCAGACTCCTGGCCAGCGCGGCGCGGCTGGTGAAACCGGGCGGCCGGCTGGTCTACGCCACCTGTTCCCTGCTGCCGGACGAGAACGAGGATCGCATTGCGGCGTTCCTGGACGGCCATCCCGAATTTCGCCCGGTGGCGGTGCGGGCGGTATGGGCCGAGGCGGTCGGCACGCCCTGCCCGGCCGGCGGCCCGTTGCTGCACCTTACCCCGGCGCGCCACGGCACCGACGGCTTTTTCGTGGCCATTCTGGAGCGGCTGCCGGTGCCCTCCGCCGGTGCGGCATCAACCGGGACAGAGCCGGTCGGGGAGGAGTCGGCCGGGGAGGAGTCGGCTTGAGCGGCAGCCTGAACCGCTTCCTGCTGCGCCCCGCCCAGCCGGCCGATGCGGCAGATCTGGCCGACCTGCACGTGCTGGCCTGGCGCGAGACTTATCAGGGTCTGGTGCCGCCCCGCGTGCTGGCACCGCCGTCGATGGCCCGGCGCAGACGACGATGCCAAACCAATCTGGCCCAGGTGACCCTGGTCAGGGCCGACCGGCCGGTCGAAGTGGTCGTGGTCGAGGAGGCCGGGCGCGGCCCGGTCGGGTTTGCCGCCTGCGGTCCGCGGCGCAACGGTCCGGCCGAGTTTCCGGGCGAGTTCCATTCGCTGTATCTGGTGCCGAGCGCAACCGGGCGGGGACTCGGACGGCGGCTGATGGCGGCGATGGCACAGTCGCTGGACCGGCGCGGCCTGAGCCCGGCTTTCCTTCGAGTGATGCGCGGCAACCGGCGGGCGCGGCGCTTCTATGAACGGCTGGGCGGCGTCGAATACGGCGAGGTGTCGTTTCTGTTCGAAGGCGCACTGATTGTCGAGATCGTCTATGGCTGGCGCGATCTGGGCGACCTGATCAGGGTGGCTGCGGCATCATCGACCGCCGGCACGGAGGCCCAGGGCGGCGCCGGTCGCTGAGCCGGGGCCGGAATCGCCGCCGGCTTGCGGACCAGGGCGCGGGACCGGATCAGAGATCCTGGGCAGTCCCGCCAGATCTCCCGGCACCGTTCGGATTAAAGCAATGCGGTGAAAGCTGCAGGAGAATCGGTCAGCAGAGCCAGTACCCAGAACACACCATAAAGCCAAAGGATGACTCGCAGCAGCACGACACGGCCTCTGAACTTGAGTGGTAAGGGAATCCAATCTGAAAGCACGGACGTTAAAATCCGGTTCCGTCGAGGTGATTCCCAAGCCTCAGCGTGACAATCATGTCACAGTTGGCGCGGCGAGGCAATGCTGATTCCGGTCCGCTTACTTCACAGATTGTTACGTATCGACACACTTTAACGCTGATACGTTTGACTAAATTTGGATGGAATGGCCGAAGTGGCGGGCCGGGCGAGCGAAGGCGCCCAGGCGCCATGCCAGCCGGAGAATATGGCAAAAATGCCACGTTTATGACCCGTCCACGGCTGAGCGGTCCGCCCTGCCGACATGACGTCTTGAACTTTTTGTGGCGAACTCTTGGCAAAACTCCGAAAAAGCCGGGTTGATCGAGAGGGTTGGATTTCCCTGTCCTTGATCGGCGGAACGCCCATCGCATATGGCGCAATGCGACCTTGGGCGAGGCCGCGACTGGCACCGGGTCCGGCTCAACTCGCCTCTTGTCGACACGATGGTGCGGCGTGCCGCCTTGTGCCGGTGAGCGCCGCGGTCTAGCTTGCGCGCCACATCCAGGTTTGAAAGTCGCCGCTCGATGAGTGCCCAGCCGCCGGGTCCGCCCGGCCACAACCACGTTCTGATTCTGGATTTCGGTTCCCAGGTGACCCAGTTGATCGCGCGGCGCGTTCGCGAAAGCGGCGTCTATTGCGAAATCTGGCCGTTCAACGCCACGCCCGAGCGCATTCGCGACTTCGACCCCAAGGCGGTTATCCTGTCCGGCGGGCCGGCCTCGGTCACCGAGTCCGGATCGCCGCGCGCGCCCGAGGCGGTGTTCGCAATGGATTTGCCGGTGCTCGGCATCTGCTATGGCGAGCAGACCATCTGTGCGCAGCTCGGCGGCGCGGTCGAGCCGGCCACCGAGCATGTGCCCGGCCGGGAGTTCGGCCGCGCCACCCTGGACATCGTCGAGGACTGCCGGCTTTTCGACGGGATCTGGCGGCGCGGCCAGCGGGCGCCGGTGTGGATGAGCCATGGCGACCGCATCACCGCCCTGCCACCCGGATTCCGCACCGTGGCGGTCAGCGACGGGGCGCCGTTCGCCGCGATCGCCGACGACCGCCGCCGGATCTACGGCGTGCAGTTCCATCCAGAGGTGGTGCACACGCCGGACGGCGCGGCGCTGCTGCGCAGCTTCACCCACGGCATCGCGGGCTGCGCCGGCGACTGGACCATGGCGGCGTTCCGCGACGAGGCGGTCGCCCGAATCCGCGCTCAGATCGGCGTCGGGGCGGCGGGCGGGCGGGTGGTGCTGGGCCTGTCGGGCGGGGTCGACAGCGCGGTCGCGGCGCTGCTGCTGCACGAGGCGGTGCCGGCGCAGCTCACCTGCATCTTCGTCGATAACGGCCTGCTGCGGGCCGGCGAGGCGGAGGAGGTGGTCGGCCTGTTCCGCGGCCATCACAACATCCCGCTGATCCATGTCGATGCCGGCGAGCGCTTCCTTGGCCGGCTGGCCGGCGTCGCCGACCCCGAAGCCAAGCGCAAGATCATCGGCGCCACCTTTATCGAGATCTTCGAGGAGGAGGCGGCGCGGATCGGCAATGCCCGGTTCCTGGCCCAGGGCACGCTCTATCCCGACGTGATCGAGAGCGTGTCGTTCACCGGCGGCCCCAGCGTCACGATCAAGTCGCACCACAATGTCGGCGGCCTGCCCGACCGGATGAACCTGGAGCTGGTGGAGCC
>CAZTNV010000123.1:0-10811 GCA_964615535.1 uncultured Mycobacteriaceae bacterium
GCGGATCGGGCTGCCGCTCGAACTGATTGTGCTGGCGGTGGCGGTGCCGATGCTGATGCTGGTCTGGCCGCCCTGAGCGGTGAAACGCTGTACGGCAACGGTACGGCGGGGTATCCCCATCGGGGCGGCATTGGTCGCCGGTTCGCCAGGAGAGCGCTGCCGTGAAACCCGCCAATGCCGTGTTTTCCGGTCTCGGCACCACGGTGTTCGAGGTGATGTCGGGGCTGGCCCGCCGCCATGGCGCGATCAATCTCGGCCAGGGTTTCCCCGACGACAACGGCCCGGACGACGTCCGCCGCGCCGCCGCAGAGGCAATCCTGAATGGCGGGAACCAGTACCCGCCGATGATGGGTCTGTCCGAGCTGCGTCGCGCGGTGGCCGATCACGAGCGGCGGTTCTACGGTCTGGAGATCGATGCCGGAGCCGAGGTGATGGTCACCTCGGGCGCCACCGAGGCGCTGGCCGCGTGCATCCTGGGGCTGGTCGAACCAGGTGACGAAGTGGTGCTGTTCCAGCCGCACTATGACGCCTATGTGCCGCTGGTCCGGCGGGCCGGTGGGGTCCCGCGGCTGGTCACCCTGGAGCCGCCCGGCTGGACCTTCGACCGCGCCGATCTGGAGCGCGTGCAGTCGGACCGCACCAAACTGGTCGTGCTCAACAACCCGCTCAACCCGATCGCCAAGGTGTTCAATCCGGCCGAACTGGCGCTGATCGCCGAGTTCGTGCTGGCTGCCGACGCCTATGCGGTGTGCGACGAGGTCTACGAGCACATCGTGTTCGACGGCCGCCGGCACGTGCCGCTGATTACCCTGCCCGGCATGCGCGAGCGTTGCCTGAAGATCGGCTCGGCCGGCAAGACGTTCTCCCTGACCGGGTGGAAGGTCGGCTATGTCACGGCCGCGCCGGCCCTGCTGGCGCCGGTCGCCAAGGCCCATCAGTTCCTTAATTTCACTACCCCGCCGGGCCTGCAGGCCGCGGTAGCCTATGGTCTGGGCAAGGACGATGCCTATTTCGCCGGCCTGTCGGCCGCGCTCCAGGCCAAGCGCGACCGCTTCGCCGCCGGCTTGGCCGCGCTCGGTTTGGCGGCGATGGAATCGCAGGGCACCTATTTTCTGTCGATCGATATCGGTCCGACGGGTTTCAACGGCGATGACGAGGCGTTCTGCCGCTGGCTGACCGAAACCATCGGGGTCGCCGCCATCCCGGTCAGCGCCTTCTACGTCGAAAATCCCCTCCGCACGATCGCCCGCTTCTGCTTCGCCAAGCAGGATGCCACCCTGGACGCGGCACTGGACCGGCTGGGACGGTGGGTGGGGTAAGCCGGAGCAGCCCCCATCATTCCCCCGCCAGTTGCCATTCCTGGAGCTGATCGCGGAGTTGCTGGTTGATGGTGAGGGCGGCGGCCAGGGCACGGCGGCCGTCGGTGCCGGTGACCAGGGGCGGGCGGCCCTGTCCGATCGACTCGAGGAAATTCTCGAGCTGACGGTCGAGATTGCCGCCCGACGCGAATTGCTGCTCCTTGCGGTCCAGCCGGGGCGGTGCGCCGGCGCCGGCGCCCGGTATGCGGCGGGTGACCGACAGCTTGCTGTCATTGAGGTCGACCACGATGTAGGCGTCGGGCTGGAAGATCCGCATGGTGCGTTCGGTCTTCCAACTCACCCGGCTGGCGGTGATGGTGGCGACGCAGCCATCGGCGAAGCGGATGCGGGCATTGGCGATGTCCTCCGCCTCGCTCAGCACCGGCACGCCGACCGCGTCGATCCGGTCGATCGGCGCCTTGACCACGTCCAACACCAGATCGATGTCGTGGATCATCAGGTCCAGCACCACGCTGATGTCGGTGCCGCGCACCCGGTAGGGCGCGATCCGCCGGCAATCGAGAAAACGCGGCCGGCGCAGGATCTCGGCCATCCCCAGCACCGCCGAATTGAACCTTTCGAGATGGCCGACCTGGAGCACGAGGCCCTGCCGGTCGGCCAGGGCGATCAGCTCGTCGGCTTCCTCCAGCGTGCTGGTGATCGGCTTTTCCAGCAGCACGTGGATGCCGTGCTCCAGGAAATCTTTGGCGACGGCATGGTGGGCCGAGGTCGGCACCACCACGCTGACCGCATCGACCCGGCCGAACAGCGCGCGGTAGTCGGTTTCCGGCGCGGTCCGGCAATGCCCCGCGACGGCGGCGGCGCGCGCCGGATCGATGTCGCACACCGCAACCAGCTCGGCGCGGTCCAGCGCGGCGTAGCGTTCGGCATGGCGGTTGCCGAAAAAGCCGGCGCCGATCACGGCGACTTTGGGTCTGGTCATCGCAAGGCATCCCACCGCTGCGGGCCGACCGGCGCGCATTGCACTTGGTTGGCTAGGCCAGTGGGGGCGGATCTGTCAACCGAAGCCTATGCCTTCAGCTTGGCTCCACCGCCAGGGTTTCGGCCACCATGGCCGGGGTGATGCCGCGCAGGCAATTGAGATGGCCGAGCGGGCAGGTCCGCTCGAAGCACGGGCTGCACGGCAGGCCGAGCCGCAGGACGGTCGCCCGCGACGATAGTGGCGGGGTCATCGCCGGGCTGGACGAGCCGTACAGTGCGATCTGCCGCCGCCCCAGAGCCGCTGCGACGTGCATCAGCCCGCTGTCGTTGCTGACCACCGCATCGGCCAGGGCGAGAAGGGCGATCGCTTGACCCAGATCGGTGCGCCCGGTGAGATCGAGGCAGTCCGGGCCGGCCGCTTGCCCGATTGCGGCGCCAACCTCGCGATCCGCCGCCGAGCCGAACAGCCACACCGCCCAGCCGCGTCCCAGCGCCCGGCGGGCCAGTTCGGCGAAATGCTCGACCGGCCAGCGCTTGGCCGGGCCGTATTCCGCGCCGGGGCACAGCGCCAGGAGCGGCCGGTTCGGCTGGTCCAACTCCAGCGACGCCAGGGCCGCGGCCTCGGTCGCCGGCTCGACTGCCAGGGCCGGAGCCTCAATCGGGTCGAGCCGGCCGGCGTCGCGCGGCGCAGCCAGGGCGACGAAACGGTCGACGGTGCGCGGCAGGCGCCGCTTGTCGAGTCGGCGGGCATCGTTGAGCAGCCCGAACCGGGTCTCGCCAACATAGCCGGTGCGCCGCGGTATTCGTGCCCAGAACGGGACCAACGCCGATTTGAACGATCGCGGCAGCACGATTGCCCAGCCATAGCCCGCCGCGCGCAGCCGCCGAGCCAGCCGGTAACGCTGGGTCAGCTTCAGCTCCCCATGGCCGAGTGCGACCGGAATGGCGGTGTCGACCTCCGGCATGCAGCTCAGCAACGGCAGTGTCCAGCCCGGCGCGAGCACGTCGAGCCGGTGATCGGGACAGCGGCGTTTCAGGGCTTTGAACAGGCTCTGCGCCAGCACCATGTCGCCGATCCAGGCCGGCCCGACCACCAGGATGGCGGACCCGGCCGGCAGTGGCGCGGCCCGATCGAGGTCGTTTTCGTCCTTCGCGGCCGCCCGGCCGGCCCTGCTTTGATGTCCTGCACGCATCCTCGGACGTTCCCCTCCCGAAGTCGCCGCTCTATCAGCATAGCATGTGCCCCTTTGCTGCGGCGGCCCGCTCGTGGTCTAATGCCGTTCGGCCAGCGGGATCGCCCGACATGCCCTGCTCTTGCCACCTTTCCACGGACTCCCGGCGCGGAATGATCGCGTGGCGGGTGATCGGCGTCGCGCTCTTGGGCCTTATCGTGTCCGTCTCGGTGATCGCCGCGGGCCTGGCCCAGGACATCCGCTTTTTCCGAATCGGCACCGGCACCACCGGTGGGACCTATTTTCCGATCGGCAGCATCATCGCCACCGCGATTTCCGGGCCGCCCGGCGCGCCGGCCTGCGAGCGGGGCGGGAGTTGCGGCGTGCCCGGCCTGATCGCGGTGGCCCAGGCCAGCTCCGGTTCGGGAGAGAATATCGAAAACCTGCGCGCCGGAAGCATCGAATCCGCGCTGGCCCAGGCTGATGTCGCATTCTGGGCCTTTACCGGCACACAAGTCTATGCCGGCCGCGATCGCATGCACAATCTGCGCGCGATTGCCCGCCTTTACGACGAACTGATCCATATCGTGGTGCCGGCCGACAGCGACATCCACAGCGTCGCCGATCTGCGCGGCCGGCGCGTCGCGATCGGCGACCAGGGTTCCGGCACGCTGATCGAGGCGCGGCTCATCCTCGACGCCTATGGCCTGTCCGAGACCGATATCCAGCCCGTCTATCTGCGCCCGGAACCCGCGGCGCTGCGCCTGCTGGCGGGCGAACTGGACGCGTTCATGTTTGTCGGTGGCGCGCCGCTGCTGGCAGTGACCGATCTGGCCGGGCGCATGCCGATCCGGCTGGTGCCGCTGGCCGACGAGACGGCGGAGCGGTTGCGCGGCGCCCAGCCTTTTCTGGCCCCGACCACTCTGCCCGCCGGCACCTATCCCGGCGTGGCGGACGTCGACACGCTGGCGGTCGGCGCCCTCTGGGTGACCACTACAGCGATCGACGAAGCGACGGTCCATGGGATTACCCGCGCGCTGTGGCATCCCAGCACCAGCGTGCTGCTGCGCAATGCCCATCCCCGTGGCGCCGAAATCCGATTGGAGGGCGCGGTGCACGGGATCGGCATTCCGTTCCATCCCGGCGCACTCCGCTACTACCGCGAAGCCGGTCTGATCAGCGCCCCGGATGCCGCGGAGAATTGATCGCCCAGCCCGGCGGTCAATGATTTTCGATCACCCAGGGTTCGGCTTCGGCCGCCGCAATCCACTCCATCATCGCCGGCAATGCGAAAAGCGCGTCGGCATAGGCTTGGCACACCGGATCGAGGTCAACGCCATAGGTCCGGAATCGGGTCGCCACCGGCGCGTACATGGCGTCGGCGTTGCAGAACCGACCGAACAGGAAGGGCCCGGCATTCTTGTAGAGTGAGCGGCATTCGCGCCAGAGCCGGGTGATTCGGTCGATATCGTTCAGCACCTGGGGCGATCGGTCCCGGCCGGGATGGCGCCGTTTCAAATCCATCGGCATGGCCTGGCGCAGATCCGCGAAGCCGGCATGCATTTCCGCGCTGACCGAACGGGCCAGTGCGCGGTCGTGCGACTCGGCGGGCCACAGCCCCGCCTCGGGGAAGCGTTCGGCCAGGTAGTCGAGGATCGCCATGCTTTCCCACACCGTCAGCTCGCCGGATTTCAGTGCCGGCACCTTGCCGGTCGGCGAATAGGCCAGAATCTGCTGTCTCGTATCGGGTTGGTTGAGCGGGATCAACACCTCCCGGAACGGTGCGCCGGTCGCCTTCAGCGCCAGCCAAGCCCGCAGCGACCAGGACGAATAGGCCTTGTTGCCGAGCACGAGAGTCAATTCTTTCATGTAATCTCCCAGGGATTACTTGGGCGCTGCGGTGCAACCAGCGCATTCGAGGTGGATGCCGTCTTGATCTTGCCGGTCTGCACGGCCGGAATTTCTTCATGTTTGGCTCCGACCTGACATCTATTATTACATCTCTGTTGTTACGCAACGCCCGTCCCCGCAACGCCGGCCTGACCAGCGCACCGGAGGCGCGGAAAAAATTGGCGCCGGATGTCACGCTTTGTCACGGCGTCCGGGCCGGATGGGCGGAGACTGGAGCGGTTCGCCTGGGTCAGCGATGTTCCTTGCGGCAGGGGTCGGGGTTGGGCGCGGAAAAAATTGGCGCCGGATGTCACGCTTTGTCACGGTGTCAGCCCAGGTCACGGGTATCATCGATCACCTTGCCGTCGTTGGGCAGGGTGCCGGGGGCGAGCAGGTCGACCCTGCCGCGCAGCTTGGTGACGGTCTGCAAGGTTTTTTCCAGCGCCTCGGCAAAGCCGCGGTCGCGCCAGCGGCTCTCGACGCGCAGGGTCATCACGTCGCTGCCCTTGGAGTCCGACACCACCAGCCGGGCCTTCAGCGCCTCGGGGTGGCGCTTGAGCACCTGGGCGATCTGGGCGGGGTGGACGAACATGCCCTTGACCTTGGTCGTCTGGTCGGCGCGGCCGAGCCAGCCGCGGATGCGTGGCGCGGTCCGGCCGCACGGGCTGAGGCCCGGCAGGATGGCGGAGAGATCGCCGGTGGCGAAGCGCAGCAGGGGATAGTCGCGGCTGAAGCTGGTGACCAGTACCTCGCCGACCTCGCCGTCCGGCAGCGGATCGCCGGTGCCCGGCCGGACGATCTCGACGATCACGTGCTCGTCCAGGATCAGCCCCTGTCGCGCCGGGCTTTCGTAGGCTATCATACCGAGATCGGCGGTGCAGTAGCTCTGATAGACCTCGATCCCACGATCGGCATAGAAGCTCTTCTGCGCCGGCAGGAACGACCCGCCGCTGACATGGCCGAGCGTGACGCTCGAACAGTCGAGCCCCAGCTCGTCCGCCTTTTCCAGGATCAGCTTGAGGAAAGCCGGCGTGCCGACATAGGCTCGGGGCCTGAGATGGGCGATCGCCTGGCCCTGCATTTCGGTGTTGCCGGTGCCGGCCGGCACCACGGCGCAGCCCAGCGCATGCGCCCCGGCCTCGAACATCGCCCCGGCCGGGGTGAAGTGGTAGGCGAAGCAGTTGTGCACGATGTCGCCGCCGCGGACTCCGCTGGCCCACAAGGCCCGCGCGGTGCGCCAGTAATCCGGCCGTTGGCCTTCCGGATCAAAGGTCGGGCCGGGCGAAAGATAGATGCGCGCGAGCTTGCCGGGCGGCACCGCGGCGAACCCGCCGAACGGCGGGTCGATTTTCTGGCGCTCGGGCAGATCCGATTTGCGGGTGACCGGGAGGCGGGCCAAGGCAGCGCGGCTGGCGATCTCCGATGGCTCGATCAGCTCCAGCAACTGGCCATAGGCCGGGCAACGCCGCTTGGCCAGTTCGACCTGCTCGGGCAGTGCCGCCATCAGGGCGGCCTCGCGGGCCGCCGGGTCGCGGGTCTCCAACGCGTCATAAAAGGGCCGGTCGGTCGGCATCGCGGCGGTTCCTCTTGTCGAAGCGGGGTCGGGGAAGCGGGACCCGAACGGCCGCGCGGCGGGATCACCCGGCGGCGGACTCGCCCGGTTCGCCATCCGGAGGCCAGGCCCCGCCCCAGCCGCTGTCGCGGGCGGCGCGATAGGCCGGGCCGTGCCGTCTGGATAGCGTAACCCGCGCCAAGGCGCCAGACGTGCACACATCCAGCACGACATGGCCGGCGCGGCGCATCGGCGCGCGCACGATCCGCCCGGTCGCCGGCCGGGCGACGGCCGGATCGCGCAGCACGGCGACATAGCTGTATTTCTCGTCGTCATGACCGGCGCTGCCGCCGACCGCCTGCCGGTGCGCCGCGCCGCGCGCGAATCGGACCGGGAAGTGGCACCAGTCGGGCTCGGCCAGCGGGCAGTCCAGCGCGTGCGGACAGGGCGCCGCGAGCGTCGCACCGGTCGCGATCAGCGCCGACCGCGCCCGGCGAACCGTCGCGAAGCCGCGCCGGCTGCCCGGCTCGACCACCACCAGCGCGCGACCCGCCGCCGCCCAGGCCCGGCCGAGCAGCGACTCGGCCGCGGCTTCGGGCAGTTCGCCCAGCGCGTAGGCGATCACCACAAGATCGGCTGCCGGCAGGTCCGATGCGGCGGACAGTTCGGCGTGCTGCCAGACCGCCCGGCCCAGCATCGGGTGATCGGTGGCCAGTGTTCGGCCCAGACCGATCATCGCGGCGTCGCGCTCGATCAGGGCGGCGGAACCCAAATCCGGGAAAACCTCCGCCGCCGCCCAGGCCGCCGATCCGGCCCCGGCGCCGAGATCGAGCAGGCTGGCCGGCCGCAATCCCGGTGCCCGCTGCGCCAGTTCCGATAGCACGGCCGCGGTGGCGGCGAAGGTCGCCGGCAGCCGGACCAGAAGGTAGGCCAATCGCTCGGCCCCGGTTTCGATCAGCGGCCCCGCCGGCCGGTCGGCGGCCCGGTAGCGGGCGGTCAGGGCCGCCGCCGCCGTGGCAAGACGGCTCGCCGGCAGCACCGCAACGGCCTGATCGATGGCCGCTCGCAGCGCCGCCGGCAGAGGGCGCAACACGGTTTTAGGGAACCGGCTGGGCGGCGGCGCCCTCCGGCCGCGGCGGGGGCGGCCAGAGGGCATGGGTCGCCGGCCGTTGCATGGCGTACCAGTCGATGTTGCGGGTGAATGCCATGATCGCCATCAGCGCCAGGAACAGACCGATCGAGCCGACCAGCAGGGCCAGATCCTCCAACTGCATCAGAATGTACAGGGCGCTGTAGAGCCCGCCCAGCAGCGCGCCCAGGATCAGCGTGCGCGGCCAGCCGCCGACCATTCTGAACGAATAGAACAGGATCTGGAAGATCACCGCCGCCGCGCCGATCGCATAGGCCGGTCCGAATCCGATCTGCTCGGCGATCGACAACAGCAGCAGATAGAACACGCAGAGCGACAGCCCGACCAGCCCGTACTGGAAGACGTGAATGCGCAGGCCGGCCCCGACCTCGAACAGGAAAAACACCGTGAAGGTGAACACGATGAACAGGATGCCGTATTTCGCCGAGCGCTCGGTCTGGTGATAGGCGCCGACCGGCTGGAAGAAGCGCACCCCGAACGACGACTGGGCGATGTCGTAGGCCAGCGAATCGGCGGCGCTGGTCGTGGTCCAGAGCTGGGGATAGCTGCGCCCGAAATAGGACACCGACCAGGTCGCATCGAAGCCGGCCGCCGAAATGTTGCGCCGCTCCGGCAGAAAATTGCCGATGAAGCTGGGGTCCGGCCAGGACGACGCAACCACTACCTGGTTTTCCCGGCCGAGCGGCAGGAAACTGAGCTGGTCGCTGCCGTTGACCCGCAGGCTGAGGCGAAAGGACAGGGGCTGTCCGGCCGGGGCGTCGCGCAGACCGGGGATCTCCGCGAAACTGCCGGTGGTCATCCAGCGCCCGAGCTCGGGATGGGTGCCGGGGCGCAACTGGAGCGTCTGACCGTCGCGCCACTGCAGCGAGACGCCGTCGCGGATGCTGCGCGGATCGCTTATCCCGGCGACCAGCCGGGCGTTCTGCCACAGGATCTCGGCGTCCGGCTCGGCCCAGCTTTCGGGCGGCGGCAGATCGAAGGCGCCTTCCACGGTCAGATCGGTGGTATAGACCACCGCCTCGAACATGCCGCGCCGCCGGACCTCCGGCGTCGCTTCGGCGCGCACGGCATAGCGGTCGGGGAGCAGGAAGGCGGTCCGGTCGACCCGCACCGGCTGGCCGTCGCGGTCCGGCACGGTCAGGCGATAGGGGATCGCCAGCACCGGCCCGTCGAAGCGCTGCGCACGGCCCCATTGCTCGCCGATTTCCGCCACCACCGTGCGATAGCGGCTCTGGCGCTCGGCGATCACCTCCTGCACCAGCAGCAGCGGGATCAGCATGGCCAACACCAGGATCAGTACGACCACCACCTTGATCACCGGGCGCGTGACCGGTCCGGTCCCGTCGATCGCACCGGTGGCCGGTGCCGTCTTCCCGTCTGCCGGTTTCCCCGCCGCTGTTTGCGATGTCGGCGCGTCGCCCATTGCCGCTCCCTCCCGAATCCGATGAGGGTTGAACCCTGGCTCGGGATCTGGTCGGAATTCGGGCTGGATCGGGGGTGGAATTGTGACTCGCCGGCGGGACCGGCGCCGCGCAGACGGGGGCGCGCAGACGGGGGGGGCGGCTAGATGCTCTTCTCGATGAATTCCTTGACCCGGGCGAAGAAGCCGTGGCTTTCCGGACTGGTGGTCTCCTCGCCACCGGCGCGGGCAAACTCCTCCAGCAGCTCGCGCTGGCGCTTGGTCAGGTTGACCGGGGTCTCGACCTGGACCTGCACGAACATGTCGCCGCGCTGGGTCGAGCGCAGCACGCTCATGCCCTTGCTGCGCAGCCGGAACTGGGCGCCGGCCTGGGTCCCGGCCGGGATGGCGACCTTGGCCTGGCTGCCGTCGATGGTCGGCACCTCCAGCGGGCCGCCCAGCGCCGCCAGGGTGATCGGGATCGGCACCCGGCAATAGACGTCGGCGCCGTCGCGCTGGAACAGGCGGTGCGGCTGGATCGACAGGAAGATGTACAGATCGCCGGCCGGCGCGCCGCGCATGCCGGCCTCGCCCTCGCCCGCCAGGCGGATGCGCGTGCCGTCCTCGACCCCGGCGGGAATGTTGACCTGAAGCGTCCGCTCCCGGCGCACCCGGCCGCTGCCGCCGCAGGTCCGGCAGGGGTCCTTGATGATCCGGCCGGAGCCGCCGCAGGTGGCGCAGGTCCGCTCGATGGTGAAGAAGCCCTGCTGGGCGCGCACCTTGCCGACGCCGCCGCAGGTCGGGCAGACCACCGGCTGGGCGCCGCCCTCGGCCCCGGTGCCGGTGCACGACTCGCAGATCGCGGAACTCGGGACGCGGAGGGTCGCCTGCTTGCCGGCAAACGCCTCCTCCAGCGTGATTTCCAGATTGTAGCGCAGATCGCCGCCGCGGCCCGGCTGGCCCCGGCCGCGCCGCGCGCCCATGAACTCGCCGAACATCTCGTCGAAGATGTCGGCGAAGCCGGTGCCGAAATTGAAATCGAAACCGGGCTGACCGGGGCGCGGCCCGCCGGGTCCGCCGCCCTCGAAGGCGGCATGACCGAAGCGGTCATAGGCCGCCCGGCGCTGGTCGTCCTTGAGGATGTCGTACGCCTCGTTGATCTCCTTGAAGCGCTGCTCGGCCGCCTTGTCTCCCGGATTGCGGTCGGGATGATGCTTCATCGCCATCTGGCGATAGGCTTTCTTGAGATCTTCAGGGCCGGCGTTCCGGGAGACACCCAGCAGCTCGTAGTAATCCTGCTTCGCCATGCGGCTCCTCGACCCCAAGCCCGGCCCGATCCGTCCTGCGG
>CAZTNV010000124.1:0-10753 GCA_964615535.1 uncultured Mycobacteriaceae bacterium
CATCCGCCGACCTTCGGGAATCCCCAACCCCATTAACCTGAAGCGATTGCCCTGACCGCACGCCCGCCTTGCCTTGAGAGTCGTTCTTAAGCATCCTATCAATCACGGCGGCTTCAAGCCGGTTCCGAGACTGCCGAGGGGTGACGCCAAGTTCTGAACATGGTTGCCGTATTGCCGTGCCGGGCTGCCGCCTGGCTCCCCTCCTCCTGGACCGACATGAGTTCACCTCGGGCACCCCCAGGAGAACGGCAATTCCCGGCTCCGACCAAAGAGTACTGAAATCGCCCCCTGTCCCGTTGAGCGCATGTCTGCGCGCAGCGCTGCAAACGGGAGCAGGGCCCGGCGGCAGGTCGCCTTCTGAAACCCCCCTCTGCAAGCGTGGGAGATGATAGCAGCGATGTCGTTCCTTCAGTGGTCCCGCGCCGTAGCCCCGGTCGGATACAACCGATCCTGGGTGGCCCTTGGAGCCGTGTGCGTGCATGCCTCCATCGGTCAGGTCTATGCGTTCAGCGTGTTCAACCGGCCGCTGACCCGGGTGATCGGCGTGACCGAGCCCGCCCCGGCCGATTGGACGCTCACCGAGATCGCCTGGATCTTCGGTCTCGCCAACGCGCTTGCGGGTCTGACCGCCGCGGTGATCGGCACCTGGATCGACAGGTTGGGACCGCGCCTGCTGCTGTTCGCTGCGGCGCTGTGCTTCAGCGGGGGATTCTTTATCTCCGCCCTGGGCGTCGCCCTGCACGAGCTGGTCCTGCTCTATCTGGGCTACGGGCTGATCGGCGGCATCGGCATCGGCTTCGGCTACATCACGGCGGTCGCGACCCTGCTCAAATGGTTCCCCGATCGGCCCGGCCTGGCGTCGGGCATCGTCATTATGGGGTTCGGGGCCGGCGCCATCCTCGGTGCGCCGCTGGCGGTCGAGCTGATGATCGTGTTTTCGTCATCGACGGATACGGGCGTGGCGCCGACGATGATGGTGATGGGCACGATCTACGCGGTGGTGATGCTGGCCGGCGCCTGGCTGACCCGCCTTCCCGCCGCTGCGCACCAGCCGGCGGCAGCCGGCGAGGTGGTGGCACCGGCACCACAGGTCGCGACCGGCGTCCCGCTTGCGACCGCGATCCGCACGAGCGCCTTCTACCTGCTCTGGCTGATCCTGTTCCTCAACGTGACCGCCGGCATCGCGGTGATCAGCCAGGCGGCCCCCATGATCCAGGAATTGTTCCCGGTGCAGGCCACGCTGGCCATGGCGACGCTGTTCGTCACGCTGCTCAGCGTCGGCAACATGGTCGGGCGGATCGGCTGGTCGAGCATCTCGGACGTGATCGGGCGACGCATGACCTTCGGCGTGTTCTTTTCGCTCGGGGCGACGCTGTACTTCGCCGTACCATACACCGCCGGCAATATCTGGCTGTACATGGCATGCTACATGGTGATCATCAGCATGTATGGCGGCGGATTTGCGACGATTCCGGCGTATGTGAAGGACGTGTTTGGCCTCAGGTATTTCAGCAGCATTTACGGTCCCGTGCTGACCGCCTGGTCGGCGGCCGGACTGGTGGGACCGGCCCTGCTGAGCTACCTGAACGCCTGGCAGATCGCCCAAGGAACCTCGCCGGCGGAAGCCTATGCCAACACCATGCACCTGATGGCGGCCCTGCTGCTGATCGGGCTGGTGTGCAATGCGCTGATCCGCACGGCGGAGTCCCGCACCCTGCAGACCGCCCCCGCGGCGGATTAGCCGGTCTGAACGAAGAATGCACTGCCGATTTTCCACCGGAGCGCGATCTGCGCTCCGGTCGGGTTTCCGGACCCAGTCGGGTTTCCGGACTAGGCGACCACCAGCCCGCGGCCGCGGAACAAGGCGCGAACCTCCTCCACCAATTCAGGCGAGGGCGGCGACGTGTCCTTGAGCTGGTAGGGCATGGCAAGCTCTTCCCACTTCCACTCGCCGAGCTTGTGGAACGGCAGCACTTCGACGCGCTGCGCCGTTTCCAGGGCGGCCACGAACTCGGCCAAGGCTTCGATCTCTGCCCGTTTGTCGGTCAGCCCGGGGACCAGCACGTAGCGAATCCACATGGGCTTGCCCTGGGCGGAAAGCCGCCGTGCGAAGTCGATGGTCGGCTGCAGCGCCACGCCGGTCAGCCGCCGATAGGTCTCGGCCGAGAACGCCTTGATGTCCAGCAGCACCAAATCGGTATCGGCCAGCAGGGCGTCGGACGCCCGAGCGCCAAGAAACCCGGACGTATCAAGCGCCGTGTGCAGGCCCAGAGCCTTGGCGCCGCTGAACAGCGCGTGGGTGAACGCCGGCTGGACCAGCGGCTCGCCGCCGGAGACGGTCAGGCCACCCGATCCCCGCTTCAGATAGGGGAGATAGGCGGCAATGTCCTCCAGCAGGTCATCGACACGCATGACATGCCCGTTCTTCCGGTGCATGCCATCGGGGTTGTGGCAGTAAAGACAGCGCAACGGGCAGCCGGCGGTAAAGATGACATAGCGCAGCCCCGGCCCGTCCACGGTCCCCCCGGTCTCGACGGAATGGACATAGCCGCTGTCGCCGTATGCCAGCAATCCGTCGAGTTCGTCATCGGCAAGCATGTGCATCAGCTCGTTCCTCTCCAGGGTCAAAGCCTCCGCAGGGCCAAAAAGGGCCACGGGACCGGCCGCCGGTTGCTGCCGATCCCGAAACCCGGAACAACACGGAACGCGGTCAGACGGCGCCGGCACCGTCGGGCGCATGCGCGCCGTGGAAGGTGCGCCGGATCACGTCGAGCTGCTGCTCCCGCTTCAACTTGACGAAGTTCACCGCGTAGCCCGAGACCCGGATGGTCAATTGCGGGTATTTCTCCGGATGATCCATGGCATCCAGCAGGGTCTCCCGATCGAACACGTTCACATTGATGTGGTGACCGCCCTGGCCGAAATATCCGTCGAGCATGGTCACCAGATTCGCCACCCGCTCCGGTTCTGCCCGGCCCAGCGCCTTGGGCACGATGGAGAAGGTATAGGAGATGCCGTCCTGCGCATGTTCGTAGGGCAGCTTGGCGACCGAGGCCATGGACGCCAGCGGCCCCTTGTGGTCGCGACCATGCATCGGGTTGGCGCCGGGGGCGAACGGCTCACCGGCCTTGCGGCCGTCGGGGGTGGAACCGGTCTTCTTGCCGTAGACAACGTTCGACGTGATGGTCAGGACCGACTGGGTGGTGACCGACTTGCGATAGGTCGGGCGCCGCCGCAGCTTTTCCATGAATGTCCGCACCAGCCCCACCGCAATGCTGTCGGCGCGATCATCATTGTTGCCATAGGCGGGGAAATCCCCCTCCGTCACGAAATCGACGGCCAGCCCGCGCTCGTCCCGGATCACCTTCACACGGGCATGCTTGATGGCCGACAGGCTGTCTGACACCACCGACAGGCCGGCCATGCCGCACGCCATCGTCCGCAGCACGTCCCGATCGTGCAGCGCCATCTCGATCCGCTCATAGGAATAGCGGTCGTGCATGAAATGGATGACGTTGAGCGTGTTGACATAGGTGCGGGCCAGCCACTCCAGCATGACGTCCAAGCGCTGCACCACCTCGTCGTAGTCGAGCACCTCGGCGGTGATCGGCGCGAAGGGCGGCGCGATCTGCTCGCCGGACTTCTCGTCCCGACCGCCATTGATGGCATAGAGCAGCGCCTTCCCCAGATTGGCGCGAGCGCCGAAGAACTGCATCTGCTTGCCGAGCCGCATGGCGGAAACGCAGCAGGCGATGCCGTAATCGTCACCCCAATAGGGGCGCATCAGATCGTCGTTTTCGTACTGGATCGAACTGGTGTCGATCGACACCTTGGCGCTGAAATCCTTGAACCCCTGCGGCAGCCGCTCCGACCACAGCACGGTCAGGTTCGGCTCCGGCGCCGGGCCGAGGGTGTACAGCGTGTTCAGCCAGCGGAACGACGACCGGGTGACCAGCGGACGGCCATCGATGCCCACGCCGCCGATGCACTCCGTCACCCAGGTGGGATCGCCGGAGAACAGCTCGTCATAATCCGCCGTCCGCATGAACCGGACCATGCGCAGCTTGATCACCAGATCGTCGATCAGTTCCTGCGCCGTCTGCTCGGTCAGCAGACCCAGGCGCAGGTCGCGCTCGAAATAGATGTCCAGGAAGGTCGAAACCCGGCCCAGCGACATGGCCGCGCCGTTCTGATCCTTCACCGCCGCCAGATAGCCGAAATACAGCCACTGCACCGCCTCCTGCGCCGTGGCCGCCGGCCGCCCGATGTCGAAACCGTAGATTTCACCGAGCCGCTTCAGGTCTTCCAGCGCGTGGATCTGCTTGCCGATTTCCCAGCGCAGGCGCAGCGCATCCTCGTCCATCGTGTCGAAGTCGAGGCTGGTCTGCTCCTGCCCCTTCTGTGCGATCAGCCGATCCACGCCGTAGAGGGCGACGCGGCGATAGTCGCCGATGATGCGGCCGCGGCCATAGGAATCGGGCAGGCCGGTGATGATCCCGGAACTCCGTACCCGGCGCATCTCGTCAGTGTAGGCGTCGAATACGCCCTGGTTGTGGGTGCGCCGATACTCGGTGAAGATGCGCTCGGTCCCCGGGTCCAGGGTCAGGCCGTGCGATTCCAGCGCCTGCTTCGCCGTGCGGATGCCGCCGAACGGCATCAGCGCGCGCTTCAGAGGCTTGTCGGTCTGCAGGCCGACGATCTTCTCGATCTCGCGGTCGATATAGCCGGCGGCATGGCTGGTGATGGTCGACACCTCCTTGCTGTCGGCATCCAGGACGCCGCCATTGTCGCGTTCCTGCCGCATCAGGTCGGCGACCTGGTTCCACAGGGCGCGGGTGCGGTCGGTCGAACCGGCAAGAAAGTCGGCAGTGCCGTCATAGGGGGTGTAGTTGGCCTGAATGAAGCCGCGCAGATCGATCTCGGTCTGCCAGAAACCCGGCGCGAATCCAACCCAGGGAGACACTTCACTAGGGCGTTGGGTCCGGACATCGCCGGCGTCGGTAAGATGTCGTTCAATCGTGTCCATCGAGCCTGCTCCCATGACGTAGGACAAAACCGACCCTTCCGGCCGGCGCCCGGACCGATGTCGATCCACCGATCCCGTTTTCACAGCCGCAACCCGCGGCCGCAAGACCAACCTTCTCGGTCATCCTTTTCAGGCAAGTTCCTCGGGCACACTGCACTCCGGTACTGCGCGCGCCCGAACCTCCTGCCACCCATGGCAATTCACGCGCCCGACCAGAGCCATCGAACCGCGCCGACGCTGAACCGAGCTCATCCGCCTGGTATTTGGGATGCACTTGCTACCGTATCAATACGACCGCGAAGCATTTTCGGCATGTTCACCTTTCGTCAATAACCGGAAAAATTTTGCGGCCGAGGCGGCGAACTGCCGGGCGGGTCGGATCGCCGACACGTGCGGGTCCGGCAGCGGATCATCAATGCGATGACCCGCTGCCATCTCCCGTGCACGCGGCCTCCGGTGCCCCTGCCGCAATCCCGGAATGGCACTGCACCGCTGCTCCCTATTGAGGGCTTATTGGGGGCGGCAGAGCATTCCAGATACCGGGCCAGGCATCAGGCGGCGGCCCAAACCTCCTTGTAGTTGCCCTGATGGCCGCCGTCGAAGAACACCTCCAACAGCCGCTTGCCGAGCGGGTCCAGCGCCGGGTCGTTGAGGAAGGTGTCCAGCTCGCGCAGGAGATAGCCTCTCAGTTGACGGGCGCCGGCATCGTAGGCCTCGTCGCCGATC
The DNA here is from genome assembly GCA_964615535.1 of uncultured Mycobacteriaceae bacterium. Taxonomy (GTDB): domain Bacteria; phylum Pseudomonadota; class Alphaproteobacteria; order DSM-16000; family Inquilinaceae; genus CAZTNV01. Next base: position 5,753 of record CAZTNV010000124.1, read on the forward strand.
TCCGGCTGCAGATGGGTACGCAGGAACCGTTCCGGGACCAGCGCGCCCTCCACATGCATCTCCCCCAGCACATAGCCCAGCAGCGGCTCGCGGGCGCGCTGCAACTGGCCCGGCCGGAAGCGGGCGCCGCCGCGCCGGGCGAGATACTCGCGCCCGACCCATTGCGGCATGAAGCCGACCTTCCAGCAACCGATATGGCTGTTGGGGAAGATCGCGAAATCGGTCTCCGGCGTGCTGCGGATCTGGTTCAGCAGGATGTTGGCGAACTCCACCCGCTTGCCGGTGGCGAACGGCCAGAACGACCCCACGCCTTCGCTCTGCAGGCCCTGGCTGTCGGTGATGCTGGGGTTGGCATGGCCGCGCGGTGCCGCCAGCCGCCACAGCCAGCCCAGCGCGGGGGGCAGGACGTGCAGCATGCCGATGATCCCGTAGGTCGGCTGTTCCTTCGTGCAGGGCGGGCAGCGGATCCCCAGCGAGCGGATGTCGACCTCGACCGGCTCGTTGACGATGTGCGGGACCTCGTCGCGCGGCAGGATCACCCGCGGGTTGGGGCAGGGCTTGCCGGGCTCGTCCTCGGTATGCTCCCAGATCAGGCAGGTGGCGCCGGGCACTGCCTGGATGTTGATGTAGATGATCGGCTTGCTCGGGGTGATGCAGGTCCGCTCCAGATGCGGGTCGGTGCCGTAACGCTTAATGTGGTCGAGCCGGACGAACCAGCCGTTCTCCGCATCGGTGGCGACCAGCTTGTTGCCGGGGTGCTGCAGGCTGGGCATGCATTGCGCCATGTCGTCGGTGACCGGGTGCAGCTCGCAGGATTGCGGCAGCACCAGATGGCGCTTCTCGCCGGTGACCACGTTCTGGCCGAGCAGCAGACGGCCGTCATGTTCGCGATGCGGGTATTCCAGCATCTCGCTCTTGCCGCCGCCCGAGGCGCCCTCGTGCATGATGGTAAAGGTGTTGTCGTAGGGCGTGATGACCCGGACGGTGGAGGCGTGGTTGGTCACCCAGCCCTCCGCCTCGCCGATGGTCAGCAGCACGCCGTAAACGCCCTTCTTCGCGCTGGGCCCGGGATAGAGATTGAACGAGAAGATCTCGTGCCGCCCGTTTACACGGTTGTGCACGACCACCTGTTTGCCCCCACATAGCGTGTGGCGGAAGGGCGGCGCCAGGACGATGATGGCCCGCGGCGAAAAATCGGCGGGCAGGGCGCTGGCCGGGATGCTGCCTTGCAGATCGGCCAGGCCGGCGGCGAAGAAGCCCGCATTCGCCGGCGCGATCAGCATCGAATCATAGCCGTAGTCCGGGTGCCCCGACTTGAAGGGCACGACCACCAGCTCCTGCGTCTTCAGCCAGTCGAGCGCCTCTTCGCGCACCGACGCGAACGGCTTGCCGAACCGGTCGGCAAAGCGGCGCTGGTCGGTGGCGCCCTCGTCGGCGACGACCATGCTGTCCGGGTCGCGGCGGCGCATATACGCCTCGAGATAATTGACCGCCACGCCATTGCGGGCACGCACGACCTCCGCCTCGGCAACATAGCCGCGGCCAGGCACCTCGTAGCCGACCTCGAACCGGTCGTTGCCGGCGCCGCCCAGGGCCAGGTCCACCAGTTCTTCACGCGTCTCCGGCATGATCACGCGCGGCGCCGCGGCGATCACCGCTTGAAATTCCTCGGGCAGGGCAAAAGGCAGATTTCTGGTTATCGTGTCCATCGTCGCTGTTCCTGTTCTGAACCTGTGGGGCTGGGGGGCTGGCCGCAGGCGGCGGGACATTGCCGACGGCAAAGTTTTGCCGCCGTACACAACACAGTGCCGAACAGCACCCCATCCGGGATTTCCCGCCGGGACGCCTTTCGGCACCTCGATCATGAATTCCTGCAGCGCGGCATGCAATTGCTTAATCATTAGCATTGTTATTGATAAATTGTCGCAGGCAAAAATTGCCCGGTCCGGCACGGCCCCGATCAGGGAAGGGCCGATGACCCGGACGAAGGTGTCGCACGAGATGTTGCGGTCGACGCCGAGCCCCCCGGCTGGCGTCGTTCTCTCCCGTGGAGGCCCATGACCGCCGCCCGCACCGCCGTTCCGCCCTCGACCCTGGCTTTGCGCCGGAAACCATTGCCAACCGCCGCCCTCCCGGCTTATCAAAGGGCGACATCCGATGACAGGATCGGCGCAGCCGGGGGGCGTACCAGATGAAATCCACACTGATCTTGCTGCGGCATGGCCAAAGCGCATGGAACCTGGAGAACCGGTTCACCGGCTGGATCGATGTCGATCTGTCCGAGACCGGCGTGGAAGAGGCGCGGCGCGGCGGCAAGCAACTCGCGGCCGAGGGCTTCAAGCTCGACATCTGCTACACCTCGGTGCTCAAGCGCGCCATCCGCACGCTGTGGATCGCGCTCGACGAGCTGGACCAGATGTGGGTGCCGGTGGTCCGCACCTGGCGGCTGAACGAGCGGCATTACGGCTCGCTGCAGGGCCTCAACAAGGCCGAAACCGCCAAGAAGTTCGGCAACGAGCAGGTGCTGGTCTGGCGCCGCTCCTACGATATCCCGCCGCCGCCGCTGGACACCGACGACCCGATGCATCCGCGGTTCGAGCGGCGCTATGCCGGGGTCGATCCGGCGATCCTGCCGGCCACGGAGTCGCTCAAGATCACGCTCGATCGCGTGCTGCCGTTCTGGGAGTCGACCGTGCTGCCCGACCTGAAGCAGGGCAAGACCGTGCTGATCGCCGCCCATGGCAACAGCCTGCGCGCCCTGGTCAAGCATCTCGACCAGATGTCCGATCAGGACATCGTCGAACTGAACATCCCGACCGGCGTGCCGCTGGTCTATCAGCTCGACGACAATCAGGGCGTCATCAGCCGCGGCTATCTCGGCGACGAGGAAGCCATCAAGGCTGCGGCCGCAGCCGTGGCGGCACAGGGCCGCGCCTGATCTCGATGAGCCGCCGGGCCGGTCGCCCGGCGGCAAGCCCTCGGGCGGAGCAGGCGGGTTCACTCGGCGGATGTTGAGCCGCGACCCCCGGTGGCAGGTGATCGGCCCCAGGCTGGCGGTGGCCCTCTGCCTGGCCGCGGCGGCTCTGTCGCCGTCGCTCGGCCGCGGCCAGGATGCCCCGCCCCAGGATGCCCCCCCGCCCCAGGATGCCCTTCCTCAGAATGCACCGCCGCCGGACGCGGCCCCGGAGGGCTCGGGCGATATGGCCGGGGTGCGCCGCGATCTGATCGCGGCGGCGCACGAGGCGATGTCCCGGCATCGCACATTGCTGGATATTGAAGCCGATCTCGCCGTGCTGACCGCGGCGGAGGCCGAGCGCCGGGACCGCCTCGGCGCCGAGCGCGAACGGCTCGGGCGGCTGCTGGGCGCGTTGCAGCGTCTGGCCCTGGTGCCGCCGGAAGCGATGATCGCACGGGCGGAGGCGCCGGTCGATGCCATGCGCAGCGCGCTGCTGCTGCGCGCCGCGGTGCCGGCGATCGAGGCGCGGGCGCGCGACTTGCGCGACGATCTGGCGGCCCTGGCCGAAATCCGCCGGACCCTGGACGAGCGCCGCGCCGCCGCCGTCGCCGCGCGGGCCGATCTGGACGCCCGTATCGCCGACATGGGCAGTCTGGTCGAGCGCCGCACCGCGCTGCTGAGCCCGCCTTCGCCCGAGGCCGAACGGGCGGCCGTCCAGGCGAACCGGGCACCCAGCCTGCGCGACCTGTTGCGCCGGCTCGACCGGCCCGGCGAAGCCGGCGCAGCGGCACCGGTGGTTCTGGCGCTGCCGCCGCCCGATCCCGCGCCCGACCGGCCCGGCCCGGCACCGACCACGCGGCCGATGCCGCCGCCCTCTGTACAGGATGGTGTTCTGCTGCCGGTCAGCGGTGTTATCATCACCCGGTATGGCGAGGGGGCCGACCGGTTCGGCCAGCGCAGCAGGGGGCTCACGCTCGGCGTCTATCCGGGCGCACCGGTGGTGGCGCCGCTGGATGGCAATGTCCGTTTCGCGGGACGATTCCGCGGTTACGGCCAAATCTTGATCCTGGAACATGGCGACGGATATCATTCGCTGATTGCAGGTGTCGGCCGGATCGATGTCAGGCCCGGGCAGGATGTCCTGGCCGGCGAGCCGGTGGCGGTCACGGATTCGCTGCAAACCGGACATACTGGTGCCCCGACCTTGTATTTTGAATTGCGGCGGAATGGGCAACCGGTCGATCCAATTCAGGGATTGATGGCGGCCCAGAGATAGAGGGCGAGAATGAACAGACTGCGAATCGCCGCGGCTGCGGCTGCCGTGCTGCTGCTGATCGGCGTCGTGCCGGTTGCCTTGAACGCTCAGAATGCCCAGACCCAGACCGACGACCGGAGCAACACCTACCGGCAGCTCGACCTGTTCGCCACGGTGTTCGAACGGGTCAGGTCGGATTATGTCGAGACGGTCAGCGATCAGGAGCTGATCGAGGCGGCGATCAACGGCATGCTGACCTCGCTCGATCCGCATTCCAGCTTCCTCAACCAGGACAACTACCAGGACATGCAGGTCCAGACCCGCGGCGCCTTCGGCGGCCTCGGGATCGAGGTGACCATGGAGAACGGGCTGGTGCGGGTGGTCTCGCCGATCGACGACACCCCGGCCTTCCGCGCCGGACTCCAGGCCGGCGACCTGATCGTGCAGCTCGACAACGAACCGGTTCAGGGCATGACGCTGAGCCAGGCGGTCGAACGGATGCGCGGGCCGGTCGGCAGCGATATCGTGCTCACCGTCCAGCGCGGCAGCCAGGACCCGTTCGAGGTCACCATCACGCGCGACATCATCCGGGTCGAATCCGTGCGCTCGCGGGTCGAGGGCGAGAGGGTCGGCTATATCCGGATCACCTCCTTCACCGAGCAGACCGAGGCCGGTGTGCAGCGCGCGATCGAGCAGTTCCGCCAGCAGCTCGGCGACCAGCTCGCCGGCATCGTGCTCGACCTGCGCAACAATCCCGGCGGCCTGCTCGATCAGGCGGTGGCGGTCGCCG
>CAZTNV010000125.1:0-10627 GCA_964615535.1 uncultured Mycobacteriaceae bacterium
GGGATCGGCACGGCAATCCGGTTCGGAGGCCACCCCGGCACGGGACCCAGGGCGCCATCGGGAGTGTCATCTCCTCACGGTGATCGAATTCCTCATGGTCTTAATGGTCTTACTCCATGCGATGCCAGTGCTGACCGGGGCCCGTTGCCTCTCGCAAAGGTGGCTGTCAATCTCGTGCTGAGCTGACCTGTTCGCGGCACGCAGTCCTAAGCTCGTGCCCCCCCGAGCCTCTCGGGTCCTGACGGCAACAAACTGCAACAGCCTCAAGCAGCAGTGTCGACCAGCAAGTTCAGACGGTTGCGGGCCCGTGATGCGATCGGCGGTGCCGGAAATGCGGCGCTACATCCCTGCTACGGTCATGCCGTCGATGCGGATTGTGGGCGAGTCCACGCCGTAGCGGAGGGTCAGGTCGTCGGCCGGTTCCAGGGCGGGGAACATGGTCTTCAGGTTGCCGGCGATGGTCACCTCGTTGACCGGGAAGGTCAGCGTGCCGTTCTCGATCCAGAAGCCGGAGGCGCCGCGGCTGTAATCGCCGGTGACCGGGTTGACGCTCATGCCCATCAGGCTGGTGACGTACAGGCCGCTGGAGATCTCGCCGATCAGTTCGGCCGGCGTGCGCCGGCCGGGCGCCAGATGGAGGTTGGTCGGGGCCGGGCCGGGCGGGCCGCCGGTGCCGCGCGAGGCGTGGCCGGTGGTCTCCAGCCCGAGCTGGCGGGCCGAGCGCAGATCGAGCAGCCAGGTGGTGAGAACGCCGTCCTCGATGATGGCGCGGCGGCGGTTGGCGACGCCCTCGCCGTCGAACGGCTTGGACCGGCGGCCGCGGCGGATGTGCGGATCGTCGATCACGGTGATGCCGGGCGCGAAGATCCGCTGGCCCAGCCGGTCCTTCAGAAAGCTGGTGCCGCGGGCGATGGACGGACCGCCGATCGCGCCGGTGAGGTGATTAAGCAGGCCGCCGGCCACCCGCGGATCGAACACCACCGGCACCTTCGCGGTCCCGACCTTGCGCGCGCCCAGCCGGGCCACCGCGCGCACCCCGGCGCGGGCGCCGACCGCGGCCGGGCTGTCGAGATCGGCGCCGTGGAGCGCGCTGGTGAAATCGTAATCGGTCTCCATGCCGGCGCCCTCGCCGGCGATCACCGAGACCGACAGGCTGCTCGAGGTCACCACGTAGCCGCCGGCAAAGCCGTTGGTCGCCGCCAGCACCACCCGGGTGCGCCGCCAGCCGGCATCGGCGCCTTCGGAATTGGTCACGCCCTGGATCGCCAGCGCCGCCTCTTCGCAGGCGCGGGCGCGCTCGATCAGGGTCTCCGCCGCCGGCTCGGCCGGATCGCACAGGTCCAGATCGGCCCAGTCATGGGCGAGCTGTTCGGGCGCGGCCAGCCCGCAGAACGGGTCTTCCGGAACCGCCCGGGCCATCGCCACCGCGCGCTCGACCAGCGCGGACAGGGCATCGGCCTTGCGGTCGGAGGACGACACGATCGCCATGCGTTTGCCGACGAACACGCGCAGGCCGAGATCGGCCGATTCGGCGCGCTCCAGCCGCTCCGGCTTGCCCAGGCGCTGGGCCAGCGACAGCGAGGCGCTGTCGAACAGCACGGCATCCGCGGCATCCGCCCCGGCGGCCCTGGCCTTGCCGATCAGGTCCTGGAGCAGCGACAGGGCAGGGGCGGTGGAATCGGCGGTATCCATCGGCATCTCCGAAGTCGGGAGTCGGTTATGTAGCCATGCACTGGGCCCGGCTGAAGAGGATGGCGGCGGAACCGCGACGGGCGCGCGGTGTTCTGCCGATCATGGATCGTATCGCCCCGCCGTCCGCCGCCCCGCCGTCTGCCGCCGGTTCGCCCGCCCTCTGCTCGCCCGCCGCCTTCGACCGGTTTGCCGAGCGCTGGGACGCCGAGCACGGCCCCGCCTCGCCGCGCGCCCGGGAGTTCGCCGCCCGGCGCCGCCTGCTCCGCGGCCTGTGTGCCGGCCGCCGACCGCGGGTGCTGGAGATCGGCTGCGGCACCGGCATGAACCTGATCGGGCTGGCCGATCTGATCCGGGCCGGCCTGGGCGTGGATTTCAGCCCGGCCATGATCGACCGCGCCCGGCGCAACGCGGCGGCGCACGGCGCTTCCGGCCTTGCTTTCCGGGTCGGCGACGCGATCGCCTGCGACACCGGGCCCGAGCCCTTCGATCTGATCCTGATGGCCGGGGTGCTGGAGCACCTGCCCGCGCCCGACCGGGCGCTGGCGGCGTGCCGGTCGCGGCTGGCGCCGGGCGGTCGCGTGGTGATCGTGGCACCCCATCGCGACAACCCGGCCTTCCTGTGGCGGCGTCTGGCGCTGCGGCAGCGGCCGGAGATCTTTGCCGGCGACCGTCACCTGACGCCGCGCGGGCTGGCGGCCCTGGCGGGGCGCCAGGGGCTGGTCCGCATCGGCCTGCACGCCCTGCCGGTCCGGCCGGGCTCGGACGACCGGTTCGCGCCGCCGGTCTGGCTGCGCCCCCTGCTGTCGGCGGCGGCGGCCGTCCCGCTGCCCGCGCTCCGCGGCGGCTTCGGCATGGTGCTCCGGGCCGGCGGATGATCGCGGTGCCTCATCGATCCGGCGGCACCGGTTCGGCGGCCCGGCCGGGCAGGGACGTCGGCAGGACCACCAGCAGGGCCAGCAGGGCGGCGCCGCTCATCACCGCGGCCATCGGCACCGCGCTGTCGACCACGATATGGCCGACCAGGGCGCTGACCGCGGCACCGGTGCCCATCTGAAGGAAGCCGGTCAGGCCGCTGGCCGCGCCGGCCCGGCGGGGATCGGCGCTGACCGCGCCGGCGATGCCGTTGGGAATGCTCAGCCCGTTGCCGAACCCGAACACCAGCATCGGCCCGAACAGCGTGAGCGGCGTCAGCCAGCCGGCCCAGACCAGACCGAGCATGACCAGCGCACCCAGCATTGAAATCGTCGCGCCGGCCAGCAGCATCCGGTCGATGCCGATCGCGGTGGACAGGCGGCCCGCGGCGAAATTGCCGGCCATGTAGCCGAGCGCGCTGAGCGCGAAGAAGATGCCGTACGCGCTGGGCGACCGCCCCATCAGCTCGACCACCACGAACGGCGCCCCGCCCAGGAAGGCGAAGAACCCGGCGGTGGCAAAGGCGGTGTGGCCGGCATAGCGCGCGAATCCCGGCCGCGCCAGCAGCCCGGCATAGGTCAGCACCAGCCCGGTCGGCCCCGGCAGGCTCTGCCGGTCGAAATGGGTCTCGCGCAGCCCGGCCAGGGTGGCGGCCAGCACCGCCAGCCCGGCCAGTCCGACCACCGCGAAGCCGGCGCGCCAGCCGAACCACACGTCCAGATAGCCGCCGATCACCGGCGCCAGCATCGGCGCCACCACCATCGCCATGGTGACGTAGCCGAGCACGCTGGCCGCCCGGTCGCGGGGATAGAGGTCGCGCACGATCGCCCGCGCCAGCACCAGCCCGGCGCAGCCGCCGATCGCCTGGATCAGCCGCGCCGCGATCACCGTCAGGATATGGTCGGCGACCAGCCCCAGCGCCGATCCGGCGATGAACAGGCCGAGCCCGGCCAGCAACACCGGCCGCCGCCCGAACCGGTCGGACAGCGGGCCGTAGACGAGCTGGCACACCGCCAGCCCGGCCAGGAACAGGCTGAGGGTGAGCTGCGCGGTGCCGAAATCGGTGTCGAGCGCCTCCGGCAGGCGCGGCAGCGACGGCAGCAGAATGTTCAGCGCCAGCGGCCCGAGCGCGGTGATCGCGATCAGGATGGCGATCGGCGGCCTGGGCGAGGCGGCGGGCATGGCAGCGGGCTCGCGCAGGGTCCGGATGCCGGTCATTGCATGCGGTGCCGGAGACCCGCCCGTCCGGCGATGGCAGGCGCGCTCCGCTCGGCGTCGGGTTCGCCGTCCGCTGCGCCGGATCGCTCGCCGGTCCATTCGCCGACCACCTCGTCCAGCGCCGGCCGGGGGCGGTCGGCGGGGAGTTCGGTCGGGCTGCCGAGATAGAGGAAGCCCAGGATGCGGTCGAGCGCGGGGTCGTGGCCCAGCGCGCGGATCACCTCCGGGTGATAGGCCGGCCATTCGGTCAGCCAGTTGGCGGCGAAGCCGACCGCCCGGGTGGCCAGCAGGATGCTGAAGCAGACATTGGCGCCGGACAGGATCTGCTCGATCTCCGGGATCTTGTGCCCGCCGCGCGCCTTGGAGGTTACCACCAGCAGCACCGGCGCGCGCTGCGGCCGCTGCCGTTCGGTCTCGATCTGGGACTCGCGCGCGCCGGGAGTCTCGGCGGCATACAGCCCGGCCAGCAGCTCGCCCAGCCGGCGCTGGCCCTCCTCGCGCAGCACCTGGATGCGCCACGGGGTCAGCTTGCCGTGGTCGGGCACCCGGGTGGCGGCGCGCAGGATCAGCTCCAGCGCCGCCGCATCCGGTCCGGGCGGCCCCAGCAGGCGCGCCGAAACCGAGCGGCGGGTCAGCAGAAAATCGATCGGCTCCATGTCACGGCCTCGCCCGGCGGGGTGAACGCCGGGTTGCGGCGCCGGGCGGGGGAAGCCTTAAACGCTGCGGGGCGGGCTGTCCAGGGCGGGGTGCACAGCGGCCCCCGTGCCGGATGCGGGGCCCTCACTCGGCCGGCGGCATTGCACCAAGCCCAATTCTGCGCAGTCATTTGTTTACCAATGGATGCTTTTCATTTAAGTATGCATCTATATGGTGTCTGCGGTGCAGAGGTAGGCCGATGGCGATACCGGCATTCGATCAGCGGGGATTGCTTCCGCCCTTTATGGGGCCAAGTGCCACTACGGGGGATCGGTCGCCCTATTTTGTGACCACCGTTGATCTCGTTCGGCGTTTTGCGATCAACGAACACCGCCGAAAGCTGCTTCGGAATCTGATCGACTATCGAAGCCTCCTGGCTGGGGAGGGCTACCAGGAAGGCATTCAGTTCGTCGACGGCAGTTTCGTCGAAAATGTAGAAATGAACCAGAACCGGTCACCAGGTGACATAGACGTATTCAGTTTCCTAAACCTGCCGCAGAAATACCTATCAGATCCAAATCTATGGATAGAGTGTGGGTCAGCGTTATGGCAGGATGAGATTATCAACCGAAGAAAGAACAAGGAACGCTTTGCGATCGACAGCTATGCGGTTCTGATCGAGGAACTCGGGTTCGACCAACTCCTTCAGCAGACTATATATTGGTATAGTTTGTTTTCACATCAGCGCGAGACGTTTGCCTGGAAAGGTTTCGCCGCCATCCGGCTCGATCCGGCGAGTGACAAAGCGGCTCTCGCGGAATTGGACTCTGCATGATGCCCATACTGCTCGCCCTTGAAGCGTTGGAGGCGGATCGACGGTACGTCGAGCGGCAGATCGCCGAATCCAAACCCAGTTCATGGGGAACGGCCCGCGCCATGTGGCAGAGCCGGCTGACCGACATTGAAGAGCATATCGCTGCGATTCCAACCAAGCGGTCCAGCCATGCCAGCGTCGCTCTGTTGTTTGATGGTGGGCCCGTGGTCGGATCGAGCGATATCCGGCTTGATTTTACAACCGACGCGTTGGATGCCTATCAGAAGATCGTTTCCTTGGAGCATACCCAGCGGATCTCGACCCTGCTGCCGGATCGCGGTTCATTGCGGTGTGCACGAAGATCCCGCTTGTTTATTCGTGATATTGTTCATGGATCGATGGGTTTCATTCTAGAAGAGGTTGTGCCCGAACAGCAGGAGATGTTTCCGACCGGGCTTAAGGATGCGGTTGAAGGTACCACGAAGCTTATCGGAGAACTCCATGTCTCTTCGGACGAAGGATTAAAAGAAGCTCTAGAAAAAATGCCGCCCAGGCTGGTCGCGGCGATTCAGCGCTTTACCAGCGTTCTTTCCCAAGCCTCTGCCAACACACGAATTCTAGGCGATGAACACAAGCTTGTTTTGAGCGCCGAGAGCGTGACCCACCTCTCAGCGCGACTTAGGGAAATCCAGGTTACGGACGAACTCGTATCGACCGATGGTAAACTGCTCGGAATTCTCCCAGGAATTTGCGAATTCGAACTGGAAATGCCCGGTCACGATCCTGCAATAATAAAGGGAACCGTTCTGGAAGACATTGCCATTGCCTATCAAACGGACGAGAGTTTCCGTGACAGAGTTCTTCTTAAGCCGGTCAAGGCAATTATAAGAAATTATCGGACAATACGGCTAGGTCGTGTTGTCCGGATGCAAAGGATACTTGAGGAGATTGGGCCTTTGCCGGAGATGTAGCCACAGGATACTATCTCGTCATTGCTCGATCACTGGAGTATTGAGCCTTAGAGTGCCCTGAGATCGTCGGCCCGATGCTGCAGAATGGATAATTTCTACCAAATTATGGGCGATGCTGCCCGGTGTCACGCCCGCCCCCGTTCCCCCGCCAGGATTGCCGCAAGGCCGGCACGATAGTTGGGGTAGGCCAGCACGACGCCCAGCTCGTCCTTGATGCGGCGGTTGGCGACGCGGCGGTCGTCGGCGTAGAAGCTGAGCGCCATCGGCGACATCTCCGCCCGGGCCTGCTCGAACGGGATCAGCGGCGGCGGCTCGACGCCCAGCAGGGCGCAGGCATGGGCGATCACCTCATGCGCCGGGGCCGGGTCGTCGTCGGCGCAATTGTAGATCGCGCCGGGGTTGGGGCGGGCGATCGATGCGCGGAGGATGCCGGCGATGTCGTCGACATGGATGCGGCTGAACACCTGGCCCGGCTTGTCGATCCGCCGCGCCCGGCCCTCGCGCACCGCATCCAGCGCGCTGCGCCCCGGCCCGTAGATGCCGGCCAGCCGGAACACCTGCACCGCCGTGCCGTGCGCCTGGCCGAACTCCAGCCAGGCCCGTTCCGCGGCGACCCGGCGGCGCGAGCGGTCGACGGTCGGGCGCGGCTCGGCGGTCTCGTCCACGGTTCCGCCGCCGCGGTTGCCATAGACCCCGGTGGTCGACAGATAGCCGATCCAGCGCAGGCCGGGCGACTCCCCGACAAGCCGCGCGAGATCGGCGGCGTGGCGGTCGAGCACCGGGTCGCCGGTCGGCGCGCTGGCCGCGTCCGGCGGGATGCTGGTCAGCAGATGGGTGGTGCCGGCCAGCGCCGCCGCGGGATCGTCCAGCGGCCGGCCGCGGTCGAATAGCCAGGCATCGATCCCGCGCGCGGCCAGCCGGGCGCGCTTGTCCCCGGCCCGGCAGGTGCCGGCCGCCGCCCAGCCCAGGGCCCGGAGCCGCTCGATCAGGGTCAACGCGCTGTAGCCCAGCCCGAAACAGAACAGTCTGCCCGTCATCGGCGTCCAGTCATCGGTTGCCCGTCATCGTCGGTGGCCGGTGTCAGGGATCGCATGGCGGGCCGCGATCCCGGGCGTTGTGCGCCGCCGGCTCCGTCTGATACCTGATAACCGATGACCGATCACTGGATTCCGTTGCGGACCCTCGCCTTGAGTTTGGCCGTTGCCGCGTTCGGCGCCGGGCCGGCGATAGCCGATCCCCCGGCGGCCGGGCGGCAGACCGGCGCTGAGGTGCCGGGCCTGCCCGTCCTCCCGGTGCCGCCGCCGACGCCGCAATCGCGCCGCCCCCCGCCGCCGCCTCAACCACCGGCCGAGCCGTCCGCCGAGCCGTCCGCCGAGGCAGCGCCCGCACCGCCGCCGCGCGACCTCGCGGCCGAGTATGCCGCCTGCCTGGATCAGGTGGTGGAGGACGCCCAGGCGGCTTTCGAGCGCGCCATGGCCTGGGAGACCGCGGATGGCGGCAACGCCGCGCGCCATTGCGCGGCGCGGGCGGAACTGGCGCTCGGGCGGTATCGCCGGGCGGCCCAGCGCCTGGGCGATCTGGCCCGGGAGCTGGCCGATATCGATCCGCCGCTGTCGGCCGATCTCGCGGTCGAGGCCGTCAATGCCTGGGTGCTGGCGCGAGGGCCGGCGCGCGCCCTCGCCCTGCTCGACCCCATGATCGAGCGCCGGCCCGGCGATCCGGATCTGTTGGTCGCGCGCGCCCATGCCCATGCCGCGCTGGAGGATTTCGCCGCAGCGATCGCCGATCTCGACCGCGCCGAACCCCTGGCGCCCGACCGGTCCGAGATCCCGCTGCTGCGCGCCGCGGCGCGGCGGCAGACCGCCGAGTACGGCCCCGCCCTGGCCGATGCCGAGCGGGCGCTGGCGCTGGCCCCCTATGATCCGGAGGTTTTCCTGGAACGCGGCAATCTGCGCCGGCTGACCGGCGATCTCGACGGCGCGCGGGCCGACTGGACACGGGTCAGCAATCTCGCCCCCGGCACCCCCACCGGGGAGGCCGCCCGCCTCAACCTCGCCCGGCTGCCGCGCCCTCCGGCGGCAGGGGCGCCGGACGGCGCGGTTGCCGAGTGAACCTCTTCACGCCGCCCCGGTTCACGCCGCCCCGGGCACGCCCCTGGTCGTCGAATACTCGAAATGCAGCGCCTCGCCGGGATGGACCAGCGGGAAGATGGCATGAGCGGCCATCGCCGCCTCGGCGAAGCCCGACAGGATCAGTTTCAGTTTTCCGGGATAGGTCGCGATGTCGCCGATCGCGAACAGGCCGGGCTGATTGGTCTCCAGCGTCGCCGGATCGACCGCGATGTGATTGCGCTCCAGGTTCAGGCCCCACTCGGCGATCGGCCCCAGCGCCATTTTCAGCCCGAAGAACGGCAGCAGCGCATCCGCCGCCAGCCGGCGGCGCTCGCCCTCCAGGGTCTCGACGATCACCGCCTCCAGCCGCCCGTCCTGCCCCTCCAGCCCGGCAAGCTGGTAGGGCACGACCAGTTCGACCCGGCCGGCTTCGGCCAGGGCATGCAGCCGGGCCACGCTGTCGGGCGCACCGCGGAACTTCGGCCGGCGATGGACCACCATGACCTGCGCCGCGACATCGGCCAGCAGGATCGCCCAGTCGAGCGCGGAATCGCCGCCGCCCGCGATCACCACCCGGCGGTCGCGGAAATCCTCGCGCCGCTTGACCATGTAGAACACGCCGCGGCCCTGGTCCCGGCCCTCAAAGCTTTCGATGCCGGGCAGCGGCGGCCGGTTGGGGCCGAACGCGCCGACCCCGGCGGCGATGATCACCGCGCGGGCCTCGATCGCCGTGCCGGCCGAGGTTGTGAGCCGCCAGCCGCCTTCCGCCAGCCGGGCCAGCGCCTCGACCCGCTGGCCCAGGTGAAAATCGGGGCGGAACGGCCGCGCCTGCTCCTCCAGCCGTTCGATCAGCTCGGCGGCGTCGATCCGGGGATAGCCGGGGATGTCGTAGATCGGCTTTTCGGGATAGAGCGCGACGCATTGCCCGCCCGGCACGTCCAGCGCATCGATCACCCGGCAGCCCATGCGCAGCATGCCGCATTCGAACACCGCGAACAGCCCCACCGGCCCGGCCCCGATGATCGCGACGTCGGTGGAGAGGGGAGAGGCGGTCATCGCGGAGTCACCATCGGAAAGCGGCCGGCACCCGATCGCCACCGGTCCGGCGCCGAGCACTTAACCAGAACCGCGATTGACATGAAACCGCATTCTGGCAAACCATATTTGATGCTTCAGTCGGGGTCGGAGGTCGTTCTGTCGGCCGTACAGGCGGGCGCCGTGCAAATCGTGCAGAGCTGCAAGGCGTCATCCTATCGGTTTAATGACTTTTCCTATCAGAGAAAATCGCGTATCAGGGAGCGCTGGCGCAACAGCGGCCAAGGGATGGTTCGGGTGATGAGGTCTGGCGCCGGGAGACTTAGGCATATCGGGACGTCGGGCAGCCGAAAGGCGGCGACCAAAGCTGCCGTCAGGAAGAAACAGTCTGGTCGGGCAGGGAGCGTCCTCACCGGCGTCCGCGTGACCCATCTGAATTCCGCTTTCCAGGATGAAGGCCATGGTCAGTCCGATGGTCCGAGAACGATGACGCTTGACGAATTCATAGCTGAGCTTGACTTTGGCCATTCAGGCCGGGAAGCAGGCGGCCTGAATGAGGCTGTCCAGGAGCGGGCGGGAGATTTCGGTCATCTCGCCGTGCTTCGGTGACGTGGAGAAAGGTGCTGACTCCCAGAGGCGGCGGCGGACAACGGCAAGGGCATCGCTGAAGGTGAGTTGCGGCTTGGGATACCAGGCAGCCCGCCGGGGCAGTGCCGGGTCAGCGGTAAAGGCGTCGTTGGCCCAGACGGTCACCAGCGAGAACAAGCCCAGCAGGGCCGGAGTCGTCCGCTGGATGGCCGGGTCGGACCACTGCCGCTGGGTCTCGACCCCCAGGTGGCGACGAACTTCGGCAAAGGTTACCTCCATCGACCAGCGC
This sequence comes from uncultured Mycobacteriaceae bacterium, assembly GCA_964615535.1. GTDB lineage: Bacteria > Pseudomonadota > Alphaproteobacteria > DSM-16000 > Inquilinaceae > CAZTNV01. The sequence continues at coordinate 10,267 of CAZTNV010000125.1, forward strand.
TGCACGAACCAGCGCAGGATCTCCAGCGGTTCTGCCTCGAGATCGGTGCACAGGAACGCCTGCGGATCGAAATCGCCGGCAACGTCGCGCACCAGCACCCAGCGGATCGGCACCTGCTTGCCAGGGTGATACCAGACGGCGGTTCCGGAGACGATATCGAGCCGCCGCTCGCCGCGGCCATACCAGCCGGTCACGAGAACCCGCTGCCAGGCGGTGCCGGCAGCGGCCAGCCGCTGCGCCAGTGTCGGCTGACGGGCCCCCGCCACGCGGGGCCGGCCGGTCGTGCCCGGCCGGCGCGGCGGTGCTGGATCGAACAGTCGGGCGTCCAGGCGCAGCCGGGTGATCACGGTCAGGCGATGGC
>CAZTNV010000126.1:0-7350 GCA_964615535.1 uncultured Mycobacteriaceae bacterium
ATTACAAGGGTGAGCATTACGTGTCACTGGCGATGAGACTATACTTCTGGCTCTATGGCAACCGCGTGTTCCGGCCGGCCACCGCCGTGATTGCAGTCTCGCACTTCCTCAAGGAGTGTTTGATCGAACACCATCAGGTGCAACCCGAAAAAGTCCATGTCGCCTACAATGGGGTGGGCGCCGCTTTCCGGCAAGTGCCCACCGAGACTATCAACGCAGTGCTTGCACGTTATGACCTGACTCCCGGCTACATTCTCTGCATTGGCAATGTCACCGTCGTCAAAAACCATATCACGGCCATACGTGCCTTGGGGCAGATCGCCGACCGGACCGATGTGCAACTGGTTATCGCTGGCGCCACCGAGCACCGAAATTCGAATTATCCTACGGTTGCAAAGGAAATTGAGGAATTCAAGCTGAAGGACAGAGTTCGGTTTCTTGGCTTTGTTGAGATTGCGGATCTGGTACCGGTTATCAACGGCGCCCGGATGACCATTTTCCCCTCTTTCAATGAGGGTTTTGGCTTGGCGCTGGTCGAATCCTTCAAGTGCGGCGTACCGGCAATTGCGTCGTCGATTGGACCGCTGGCCGAAATCGGCCGGGACCGCGCCCTGTTGTTGCAGGACCCACGGGATTACCGTTCATTGGCCGGAATGATAGAAGATCTACTCAAATCGGATGATCTGCACGCCCAACTGCGCCGGCGTTCACTGGCCGCGGCGGAAGAGTTCACATGGGAGAAATCGGCGCGCGGACATCTGAACGTGTATCGCTGGTGCCATCTTCGGAAGCGCGGCAAGGCCGGCCTTGGCATTCAGACCCAGGACGGGGAACAGGCGGGTGCCGCCGGCATGGCGAGCGCCCCGGAACCGCTCGATCCAAGGCACTGACGACGGGGCGGACGCGGCCGAGCAGCGGGACGGTGCCAGATTTGTGCACGGCGCTTTGTTAACCTTGGTTCCCGGTCTATATCACTTCTGACATTGCGGAATGCCGATCCCGTTGGCGTGGGCAACGCCAGCGTAGATGGCATTCCGATTGCGTTTGTGCTGAGCTTTTGCGCCGTATTCAGAGTTCAAAATGGTGATCTGAACATCTTGTGAAATTCTGATCACCAGCAACCTCCAGGAACAGCGCGTTTCAATCGGGGTAATGATGCTGAGTATCGACCTCGTTCTGAATTTTTTCTTGGTCCCTGCCCATGACAGAGACCCTGAGATTAGGGAGCCTTTTCGCCATGCGGATTTCATTGGATCTCCGGTACAAGACCGAAAGCGGTGGCAGCACTTACATAAGGGAGATGACCGCGGCTCTGCTGTCTTTGGACGACGCCAACCATTACGTCCTGGTCAGGTACCGGGATCAACGTTTCGCCTTCGAGAACCGCGCGTCCGCGGTGATCATCGCGCCGCGGTGGCCGAACATGCTGGAGCTGCTGTGGACGATCACCGTTCTGCCCTGGCTGCTCCGGCGGCACCGGGTCGATGTGCACCATGGACTCAAATCGCCGGTGCCCTATTGGAACTGGGCGGCCACGGTCGTCACCATGCATTCCACCCACGACAACTACAAGGGTGAGCATTACGTATCGCTGGCGATGAGGCTTTACTTCTGGCTTTATGGCAATCGCGTGTTCCGGCCGGCCACCGCCGTGATTGCAGTCTCGCACTTCCTCAAGGATGGTTTGATTGAACACCATCAGGTGCAACCCGAAAAAGTCCATGTCGCCTACAATGGGGTGGGCGCCGCTTTCCGGCAAGTGCCCACCGAGACTATCAACGCAGTGCTTGCACGTTATGACCTGACTCCCGGCTACATTCTCTGCATTGGCAATGTCACCGTCGTCAAAAACCATATCACGGCCATACGTGCCTTGGGGCAGATCGCCGACCGGACCGATGTGCAACTGGTTATCGCTGGCGCCACCGAGCACCGAAATTCGAATTATCCTACGGTTGCAAAGGAAATTGAGGAATTCAAGCTGAAGGACAGAGTTCGGTTTCTTGGCTTTGTTGAGATTGCGGATCTGGTACCGGTTATCAACGGCGCCCGGATGACCATTTTCCCCTCTTTCAATGAGGGTTTTGGCTTGGCGCTGGTCGAATCCTTCAAGTGCGGCGTACCGGCAATTGCGTCGTCGATTGGTCCGCTGGCTGAAATCGGCCGGGATCGCGCCCTGTTGTTGCAGGATCCACGGGATTACCGTTCATTGGCTGGATTGATTGAAAATTTACTCAAATCGGATGATCTGCACGCCGAATTGCGCCAGCGTTCACTGGCTGCGGCGGAAGAGTTCACATGGCAAAAATCGGCGCTCGGACACCTTGATGTGTATCGCTGGTGCCACCTTCGCAAGCGCAGCAAGGCCGGCCTTGACATCCAGGCACAGGACGGGGAACAGTCGGGCGCGTCCGGCATGCCGAGCGTCCCGGAGCCGCTCGATCCAAGACACTGACGACGGGGCGGACCATGGGAGCGGTGGATCGGCATCCGCCTTTGGCCGGACATCCACCGCACCCGCCGCGCCAGCCGATCCAAGGCTCGTGCCGCCCCCCCTTTGGCCCGCATCAGAACCGGCCGAGCGCGACGCTGAGCATCAGCCTGATCTGCGTGGCCGGGCCGGTCGGCCGCTGAACGCGGCTGTCGAACACATCGTAGCCGGCCCGGCGCAGTCGTCCGAGATGGTTCTCCGCCAGCACTGCCGGAAGCAGGGCCGGTACGGCCTGCCGCAGCGTTTGCGCGCGCCTCGACCGGGCGGCCGACAGATGCTTCAGCGCCGCCGCGGCAATTCGCTCGACCGCGCGCGCCAGCCCGGCATGCGGGCGCAGTTCGAACAGCTCGCCCATTTCGACCGCGACCTCCTCGACCACCGCCGTCGGCAGGTAAACCCGGCGCTGCTGGGCGTGAAACGGGATTGCGCGCAGCAGACCGGACAGTGCCCAGGCGGTCCCGACCGCTGCCCCCGCATGGTGCGCCGCATCCGCCGCCGCGCTTTCGCCCTGCCGCACGCCCAGCGCCTCCAGGCCCAACTGGATCAGCGGTGCGGCGGTGTCCTCGGCATAGCGCTCCAGCACCTCCAGCGTCGCGGGCGCACGCTCGGTCAGATCGGCCTCGCGGGCCTCGATCACCCGGTCGAAATACGCCCGGCTCAAATCGAATCGTTCGACCGGCCCGGCCAGAGCCTCCAGCACCTCGTGCCGCAGCACCTCGCCCTGGTACAGGCCGGCAATCGCGTCGCGCCACCACTGCAATCTGATTTGGCCGAGGATGGGCTCGGTCACCACCTCGCGCGTCTTGGCCACCTCGATGTTGAAGGCATGAATCGCGAACAGCGCCTCGCGCCGGTCGGGTGGCGCGAACAGGCTGGTCAGAAAACGGTCATGATCATGGCGGCGAACCTGCCGACCGCAATAGGACAGGGCTGCCGTGGCCGGCATCAGTCCTCGGCCAACGCAATCAGCGCCGCCGCGACCCTGCGGGATTCGGCCATGAGAATGTTGTATGTCCGGCAGGCCGCGCCGGTGTCCATGACATCGACCTTCAACCCCGCTTCGCGCAAAGCCCGGCGCAAGGCCGACGGCAAGAGCGTCATCCGGGCGCCGCAGCCGAGCAGCAAAACCTCGACCGCAGGATCTGCCCGGCCGACCGCGGAAAAACTCTCGACGGTCAGGTCGCCGATGCCGGCAACCGGCCAGGGGAGTGTCCGCTCCGGAAACACCAGGATGGAGCCCTGATGGATCTGACCGGAAACGCGAAACCGGCCCGGCCGATAACTGTCGATGATCTGCCGGCCCGCCGGGACAAGCGGCGTGATATCCATGGTCCTCGTCAGATCGGAATGGCCTTTGGTCGCGTTCGGCGCAGCCAGGTCACCACCATCAACCGCGTCAGCATGATCGCCGTGAACATCGAGACCGTAATGCCGATCGTCAAGGTGATGGCGAAGCCGCGTACCGGACCCGAGCCCAGAAGGAACAGCAGCGTCGTGGCGAACAGGGTGGTGACGTTGCTGTCGATGATGGTCGTCATGGCACGGCTGTAGCCGGCGTCGATCGCCGAAATCGGCGACCGTCCGTTGCGGACCTCTTCCCGAATGCGTTCGAAGATCAGCACGTTGGCATCCACCGCCATGCCGATGGTCAGCACGATGCCCGCAATCCCGGGCAGGGTCAGCGTCGCCTGCAGCGCCGACAGCGCCGCAAAGATGATGACCATGTTGAACACCAGGGCAATACTCGCCAGAATGCCGAAAAAGCCGTACGACAAAATCATGAACACGATGACCAGGGCGAATCCGATCATCGCGGCGGTCTCGCCGGCGGCAATGCTGTCGGCGCCCAGACCGGGGCCCACGGTGCGCTCTTCCAGCACGGTCAGCGGCGCCGGCAGCGCACCGGCACGCAGCAGCAGCGCCAGATCGCTGGCGCTTTGCACGGTGAAGCCGCCTTCGATGATGCCCTGGCCGCCCAGGATGGGGGAGCGGATCACCGGTGCGCTGATCACCTTGCCGTCCAGCACGATGGCGAGCTGCCGTCCGACATTGTCGCGGGTGGTGTCGGCGAACCGGCGGGCGCCCTGCGAGTCGAAGCTGAAGCTGACCACCGGCCGGCCGTCCTGGAAAGTCGGCTGGGCATCGGTCAAGGTATCGCCGGAGACGTTGACCCGCCGTCGAACCACGTAATACGTCTCCGGCTGTCCGTCCGGCCCGACCTCTGCCGACGGCAGCACCATGGACCCCGGCGGCGGGCGTCCGGCCAGCGCTTCCGCGGGGCTCGCGCCTGTATCGACCAGGTGGAAGGCCAGCCGCGCGGTCTGTCCGAGGAGGTTGCGGACTCGTTGCACGTCGTTCCGCAGATCGTCAAGATAGGCCTGGGTGAAGCCGACCGCGATCGTCCCGCCCGGCTCCACATTGGCCTCGATCGATTCGCCCAGCCCGGATACGGCCGCCACCGCCCCCTCCGCGCTTTGGGGATCGGCGAGCGGGATGCGGGCGGTCAGGTCTTCGATCCTGATTTCGGAAAACCCGATTGCGGCAGCCTGCAAGGCCGTGCGGAGGCGGGGCAGCAGATCCTCCAGCCGATCGGATGCCGCCGCCCGCCAGTCGCCCAGGCCCGGCAACTGCACCAGAATCCGGTCTTCGCCCTGGCGCTGGATGCTGGGCTCGGCGGTGCCCAGCTCGTCGATCCGGCGCCGGACGATCTCGATCGACTGATTGACGGCATTGTTGCGCAGGGTCGTCAGTTCCGCTTCCGAGAACTGAATGGACACCGCACCGCCGGAACCGAACGACATGACCAGATTCGGATCGATTTCGCGCACGATTTCGCGCAACCGGTCGGCCGCGGCCGGATCGGTCAAGGTCAGCATCACCGACTGTCCGGAGATGGCGAGGTTGGTGTATCCCAGCCGGTCGCCGCCCGGTTCGGATCGCGCACTCCGCAATTGCGAACGCAGGCTGTCGGCCAGCGATTCAAGGCGTTCGGCGACCACCGCCTCCCAATCGACGCGCAACAGAAGATGCGAGCCGCCGCGCAGATCGAGCCCCAGATTGATCTGCCGGGTCGGCATCCACTCCGGCAGTACCTGGCTGATCTCGGCAGCAGTCCGCCGGTCGAGCAGGTTCGGCGCGGCATAGAGGATGCCGAGCGCGCAGACCGCAACGACCAGGATGATTTTCCACTTGGCGAAATAAACCATAAAACTCGAACGCAAGGTCGATTGCGGGAACCCGTTTCGACAGGGTCTTTCCAGGCGCAGGCTATTTCTTCAGAAAGCGACCAAAACCCTTGCGTTCGGCGGGCGGCTCGTTCGGCGCGGCTTCCGCGGAGTCTTCGGCCTCGGCCGTCCGGTCGTTGCGCCCGCCCCGCGCCGGCTCCGGCTTGGCCAGAACCGAGCTGATCGTCGCACGCATCACCCGCACCCGCACGCCTTCCGCGATCTCGATCGTCACCTCGTCGTCCGAAACCTTGACGATCTGACCGATAATGCCGCCGCCGGTCACCACCCTGTCGCCGCGGCGGAGCGCCGACAACATGTCCCGATGCTCGCGCATCCGCTTCTGCTGAGGTCGGATCAACAGAAAATAGAAGACGACAAAAATCAGGATCAGCGGCGCGAGCTGCATGATCAGACTGCCGGCGGATGCATCGCCCCCGGCCTGGGCAAAGGCTTGTGAAATGAACATACCGCTCGGTCTCCGACGCCGCTCGATGCGAGGTCGTCAGGACTATAGCCAGCCGAAGCCGAGTTGCAACCGAAACCCGACGACATCGGCGCGACCGCGGCGGCCGGCCGCGACGGGGGTGGCAATGGCCGGTACCGTCCGCAATCTTTTTGGCCGCAATCTTTGTGGGTGGGCCGGCTTGTGCTAAATTGGCTTCGGTATCGTCCTTTCGATCAGGCGGTTCGGACGATTCGTGCCGCGGGATCATGGTCTTGACCGAATATGCCGCTGATCTGATACCGCTCCTGGGCCGCATTGCCGCGGCGCTCGAGCGTTTGGCACCGCCGGCGCCGTCGGAACCCGACCTTGATGCCGCCGGCGCCTTTGTCTGGCGGCCCGACGAGTCCCATCTGGAACCGGTTCACCGGGTGAGCGGGGTCGATCTCGCATTGCTCAAGGGCATCGACTTCCAGCGCGACATCCTGCTCGACAATACCAGGCGCTTCGCCGCCGGCCTGCCGGCCAACAACGCACTGCTGTGGGGTGCCCGCGGCATGGGCAAGAGCGCGCTGATCAAGGCGGTGCACGGCGCGATCGGGCGCGAGCAGCCGCACCCGCCGGTGCTGATTGAAATCGCGCGGGAGGATATCGACACCCTGCCCCGGCTCTTGGGCCTGCTCCGCGCTGCGCCGCGGCGCTGCATCCTGTTCTGCGACGACCTGTCCTTCGATCAGACCGACACCAGCTACAAATCGCTCAAGGCCGTGCTCGAAGGCGGCATCGAGGGGCGGCCCGATACCGTCGTGTTCTACGCCACCTCCAACCGGCGCCACCTCCTGCCGCGCGACATGATCGACAACGAGCGGTCGAGCGCGATCATCCCCGGCGAGGCGGTCGAGGAAAAGGTTTCGCTGTCCGACCGATTCGGCCTGTGGCTCGGATTCCATCCCTGCGGTCAGGACGTCTATTTCGCGATCATCGACGGCTATGTTGCCGCCTTCGGCCTCGACATCGCGGCCGACCGGCTGCGCGCCGAGGCCCATGAATGGGCGATCGGCCGCGGCGCCCGATCCGGCCGTGTAGCCTGGCAGTTCGTGCAGGATCTGCCGGTGGAAACGGCGCAGGGCGTCCAGCTCGGCGGCCAGGCCGGTCAGGGGCAGGCGGGCCTCCTCCAGTTGTTGCTCGAT
>CAZTNV010000126.1:7360-10622 GCA_964615535.1 uncultured Mycobacteriaceae bacterium
GTGCAGGATCTGGCCGGGCGGCTCGGCTGCCGGCTGGACGCCGGCGTCGCATGACTCGCGGGGAGTTCGGCAAATGTCTGCGTCCGCCCGCGGCCCGGCCGACCGGGCAGCCTTGCCCCGGCGGGGCGATGGGAACGATCGGCGGCAAGCGACGGGAGGAAGCATCGTGACCGAGCCAGAGCACCTCATCGACCAGGACGAGGCCGAAAACGGCTCGACACCGGATATCGCGTCGGTGACCTTTCAGGTCGAGCATGTCGAAAAGGTCAATGCGGGCCGGCTGGTCGCCCTGGCGACCGTGCTGATCAATGTCGACGGCGTCGAACTCCGAATTCAGGGCGTTCGCATCATGAGCACGCCGACCGGCGTGCTCATGGTCGAGGCTCCCCGGTTTCGCCGGCCCGGTGGCGAGTGGGTTCCGGCGGTCACCCTGCCGGAGGAACTCAAACGGGCGATCGCCGCCGAGATTCTGGCCGCGGTCGAACGCATCCGCTGACGCCGGTTTCCCTGATCGAGCGGCCCGCCGCCCTTCGGCATCAGCGCCCGGTGCCGGCTGCGGCCCCCGGCCGCGGCGGCAGATGATCGAGGGGGTTGACCGGCTCGACCCCGCGCCGCACCTCGAAATGGAGCTGCGGCGAGGTGACGGTGCCGGTCGAGCCGACCGTGGCAACCGGGTCGCCGGCGGTGACCTCCTGGTCGACTCGAACGAGAATGCGTTCGGCATGGGCATAGGCGGTCACCCAGCCATCCTCGTGCCGCAGCAGCACCAGATTGCCGTAACCGCGCAACTCGTTGCCGGCATAGGCGACCGTGCCGTCCGCGGCCGCAAGAATCGGCGTGCCTTGCGCCGCTTCGATGTTGATCCCGTCGTTCTGCGTGCCGCCCGCGGTCTGGCCGAAACCGGCGACGATCGGGCCGTTGAGGGGCCAGCGGAAGCGGTGGCCGCCGGCCGATGGCGGGGCGGGCGGCAGCGCCGCAGTGACCTGCGGCGGCGCCCCCGGTGCCGGGGAGGACGCCGGCGGAACCGGCGCGAGCGGCGCCAGCGTTTCGCGGGTCACGGCACCGGCAGCGCCCGGTGCGGCTGCGCCAAGCCCAGCCGGATCGCCGCCGCCCGGGCCGATGTTCCCCGGCGCCTCCGCCATCATGCCGCCCGGCGGACCGGGCAGGCGGAGGCGCTGCCCCGCCAGCAGGCGGTAGGGCGGATCGAGATGGTTGAGCCGGGCGATTTCGGATTCGCTGATCCCGAAACGCTGCGCCACGCCAGCGATCGTCTCGCCCTGCTGCACGAAATGCTCGCGCGTGGTGGGCAGGATCAGAACGCCGCCGGGTTGCACGAAAAACGGCGCCCGCAGACTGTTGACTTCGATCAGGTCGCGTAAGGGCACGTTGAAGCTGCGGGCGACGTCGTACAGGCTCTGGCCCGGCTGCAGCACCGCCGTGCGCGCACCCGGCGGCGGCACCGGCGGTCCCGACGCCGCGCAGCCGGCCAGGGCCGCGGCCAGCACGACCGGCAGCAGGACCGGCCGACCGGACCGGTTCAGAAACGGTGCCGTGAACTGTCCGACTCGGCGGGCAGATCGGGCAACAACGGCACGAAGCGGACTGGCCACAGCTCCTCCCGTTCATATCCGGCGTCGGTCCGAGTGAAGCGGACCACCCGCTGATTGCGCTTCTCGTCACCCATCGGAATCACCAACACACCACCAACCGCAAGCTGGTCCGTCAAGGCTCTCGGCGGCTGATCCCCGCCATGTGCGGCGGTAACGATGATCCGCTCGAAGGGCGCCTGTTCCGGCCAGCCCTTCAGCCCGTCGGCAGCCCGCGCCGTGACGTTGTGGAGTCGCATTTCGGCCAGCCGCGCCACCGAGACTTCCAGCAGCATCGGAAAACGCTCGATCGTGTACAGGCGCCGGCACAGCCTGGCCAGCACCGCGGCCTGATACCCCGAGCCGGTCCCGATCTCCAGGACCTTGTGCCGTTCGCTCACCTGCAGAGCCTGCGTCATCAGCGCCACCACCATCGGCTGGCTGATGGTCTGGCCCATGTCGATCGGCAGCGCGATGTCCTCATAGGCCTGATCGTGAAAAGCCGGCGGCACGAAGATCTCGCGCGGCACCCGCTCGATCGCGCCCAGCACCCGGTGATCGGTCACCCCGGCGCGGCGCAACTGCATCAGCAGCCTGATCTTGCGCGCTTCCAGCGTCATGGCGGGACCGGGTTCATGCACAGGCCAGGATCACGGAAAGGACCGTCGCAGAACGTCGATCATCGCATAATGGGTCAGATCGAGATTGAGCGGCGTGATGCTGATCCTGCCGTCGCGCAGCACCTCCACATCGGTTTCCGTGGTGCCGGCCGAACCGCTGCTGCGCACCAGTCCGATCCAGAAATAGGCCCGCCCGCGCGGGTCGATTCGCTCGGTCAGCTCGTCGCCGATCTTGCCGCTGCCATGCGGCACCACGGCGATGCCCCGCACGCCCTCGGGTTCGACCGCGGGAAAATTGACGTTCAGCAGAACGGTCTTCGGCCAGTCCAGGCCGATCACGCGGCGGATCACCTCGGGCCCCCAATGTTCGGCGGTGCGCCAGTCGGGCGGCCCGTCCTCGGGCAGCTCCTGGCTCAACGCGATGGCGCGGACGCCCAGCAGCGTGGCTTCCATGGCGGCGGCGATCGTCCCCGAATACGTTACGTCCTCGGCAATGTTGCGGCCGTGATTGACTCCCGAGAGTACCAGATCCGGGCGGCAGTCGCGCATCAGATGATTGATTGCCAGCAGCACGCTGTCGGTCGGCGTGCCGGCCACCGCCCAGCGCTTCTCGCCCAGCCGTCGCAGGCGCAGCGGCTGGTGGATGGTCAGCGAATGGCTGGAGCCGCTCTGCTCGACCTCGGGCGCACAGACCCAGACATCGTCCGACAGCGACCGTGCGATTCGTTCGAGCGCGCCGAAGCCGGTCGCATGGATGCTGTCGTCGTTGCTCAACAGGATGCGCAGGGGGCGAGACATTTCAGACATCGCGGCCGATCACCTCAATCCCCGCCATATAGGGCCGCAGGACTTCGGGCACTTCAATGGTGCCGTCCGGCTGCTGGCAGGTTTCCATCACCGCGATCAGGGCACGGCCGACCGCGACACCCGACCCGTTCAGGGTATGGACGAACCGGGTCGCCTTGTCGCCGCGCGGGCGACAGCGTGCGTTCATCCGGCGGGCCTGGAAATCCCCGCAATTCGAGCAGGACGAGATCTCGCGGAACGTGTTCTGCC
>CAZTNV010000127.1:0-684 GCA_964615535.1 uncultured Mycobacteriaceae bacterium
GCCCTTCTGGTACTATCCGGTGCGCCAGTCGCTGGGGGCCGTGCTGCTGGAGGCCGGCCGGCTGGACGAGGCCGAGCGGATCTTCGAGGCCGCGCTCGAGGAGACGCCGAACAATGGCTGGGCGCTGTACGGCCTGATGGCGGTTCACGAGGCGCGCGGCGACCGGCAGGCAGCCAATCAGGCCGCCGAACGCCTGGATCAGGCCTGGGCCGGCGAGCGCAGCGCGCTCGACCTGAACCGGCTGTAGCCTGACCCGCCGATGGCCTGAACCGGCTGCAGCAGGCGGCGGCCGGCCGTTCACGGCCCCGAACGCGGCAACGCCCCGGCCGATCGGCCGGGGCGTTTTCGGTCGCTGCGACGGCGCTCCTCTTTTGACGACGAATGCCGGCTGCCAGCCCATCGCGATGACCGCCCGCTGTGGATAACCCGCCCGCCTGCGCCTGACTCGTGGCGGTCGTTCCGGCGGGCGGGTTACCCACAGCTCCTACGCCAGCACCACCTCACGGGACGGGACCCCGGTTCGGCTGGACCGAGCCGCCGGACCTGCCCTATCTCTGGCCGGTTCGATCCTGATGCGGCAGGCCGATGATTCGGCCGGCGCGGGATGGCAGGTCTTGCCGATCCCGGCCCCTTCACAGAAATCGTGCTGGCTTGCCCCGGAGTCTGGCCCCGGAGTCCTGCGCT
>CAZTNV010000127.1:694-4574 GCA_964615535.1 uncultured Mycobacteriaceae bacterium
GAAAGGCTCACACCCCGAAGTGCTGATCGTGGTGGATAAGCTCTTGACCGGTTTGCGGCCCGCTTGCGGCAAATCTGCCGGTTTCTGGCAACTTTAGCAAAATGATCTTAGATTCGCCGCATTCGAGGGCTATAAGCGCGTTTGTTAATCTTGTTTCGCAGGACCGTATGGCAGGAATGATGATGCGTCTGGTTGGGTTTGTCGGCACCGCGATCGCGTTATTGTTCTTAATGCCGGCGATCCTGCTGATCGCGCTCGCGATCCGGATCGAGAGTCGGGGACCCGTGCTGGTTCGTCAGGCCGGGTTGGACCGCGACGGCCGATTGGCGCCGGTCTGGAAATTCCGCACGACAACTGCGAACCGCGCAGGAGCAGCCGGCACGGGTCCCTATGGACAGGGCCGCACCCGCAGGACCGCCGTCGGGACCTTCCTGTGGGAAACGCGCCTCGACGATCTGCCGACAACGGTTTCAGCGTGGGTTTCAGAGGGGTTGCGACATCTGGCGCCGCCGGCTCCTGCCGGCAGATCTCAGCTTCGGACCCGGACCGCGGGGTTCGACCGTCATGGCATCAGACCGGCTGATCAGACGACAAGCAGGACAGCCCCAATAATCCCAACCCACAGCAGCCCGCTGGCCGCGATGGTCAGCGCCGCGGATTTCCACAACGGCCAACGCTCTTCTTCCTCAAAGACCTGATATCCCAGAATGGGATCTTCGATCGGGGAGCGGGTGCCGACCATCAGATCTCGTGTTCTTTCCATCATCAGGTTTTCCCCCACACAGGTCTTAAGTTTTATTAATCACATATCCGGCAGGCTGATTTAGGGATTAGTCTACCTTGGGGTCGTTTTCAAAGCCGTGATAAGTTTGTGACCTCGACCGCCCATATGCTGCATAAGTGATCAGTGATTACCACAGCAGCCCGACCGATGCCAGCCTTATCTGCAATTGCGTGCCTGGGCCGGTTTCGGCGCGAAAGTGGCGATGGCATGGGCCTTCCAGGCGGCCGGTTCGTTTTCGGCCATTTTCTACCCAGAATGCGCGCGCCAGGATCGCCCCCTCTCTCGCCGCACCGGCCATCGGCAGCAGTCTCAACCCCAATTATCGTTGGATTATTGTGGTTCCGGGACAGGTGTCCCTTGATCAGGATCAACAAACGCCGCTGCGCCGCCGCGGATCAGCCACGCGGGATACGATCATCCGGTCGCGACCGTCCGGCGACGCGGCGTGACGGCCCGTCGTCCTTGAGGCGCCCGCCGCTTGACGGCGCCGCCCGATCAGATGTGCAGCGGCCGCCCGTCCACCGCCAGCGCGGCTTCCTTGACCGCCTCGTTGAGCGTCGGATGGGCGTGGCAGGTCCGCGCGATGTCCTCGGCCGAGGCGCCGAACTCCATCGCCAGGGCGCATTCCGCAATTATCGTGCCGGCCTCTGCGCCCAGAATATGCACGCCCAGCACCCGGTCGGTCCTGGCATCGGCCAGGATCTTCACGAAGCCGTCGATGGCGTTCATCGCACGGGCGCGGCCATTGGCGCTGAACGGGAACTTGCCGGCCTTGTAGGCGATGCCCCGATCCTTGAGCTGCTCCTCGGTCAGCCCGACCTGGGCGGCTTCGGGCGCGGTATAGACCACGCCGGGGATGGCGCCGTAATTGACGTGGCCCGACTGGCCGGCCAGCAGCTCGGCCACCGCCACGCCCTCCTCTTCCGCCTTGTGCGCCAGCATCGGCCCGGCGATCACGTCGCCGATGGCATAGACGCCCGGCACGCTGGTCTGAAAATGGCCGTCGGTCCACACCCGGCCGCGCTCGTCCAGCGTCATGCCCAGGTTTTCGAGACCCAGCCCGTCGGTGAACGGCCGCCGCCCGATCGACATCAGCACCACATCGCCGTCCAGCGTCTCCGCCGTGCCGCCCTTGGCCGGCTCGATGGTGAGTGCGACCCCGGTATTGGTCTGCTTCGCCCCGGTCACCTTGGTCGACAGCTTGAACTTCATGCCCTGGCGGCCGAGAATCCGCTGCATTTGCTTGGACACCTCGCCGTCCATGCCGGGCAGGATGCGGTCGAGGAATTCCACCACGGTGACCCTGGCGCCCAGCCGCTGCCACACCGAGCCCGTTTCCAGCCCGATATAGCCGCCGCCGATCACGATCAGATGCTCCGGCACCGCCGGCAGGGCCAGCGCGCCGGTGGAGGAGACGATGCGCTGCTCGTCGATCTCCACCCCCGGCAGCGGCGCCACCTCCGACCCGGTGGCGATCACGATCGATTTCGTGCGATGGGTCTGGACGCCGCCATTGCCGGCGACGTCCACCATGCCCGGACCGGCGATCCGGCCGGCCCCCTTCAGCCAGTCGATCTTGTTCTTCTTGAACAGGTATTCGACGCCGGTGGTGTTGTCGTGCACCACCTTGTCCTTGTGCGCCATCATGCCGGTCAGGTCGAGCCGGACATCGCCCACGATCACGCCGTGCGCCGCCAGATGGCTCCGGGCCTCGGCATATTTCTCCGAGCTGAGCAGCAGCGCCTTGGACGGGATGCAGCCGATATTGAGGCAGGTGCCGCCCAGCGTCGGGCGTTTCTCGACGCAGGCCGTGCGCAGGCCGAGCTGGCCGCAGCGGATGGCGCAGACATAGCCGCCGGGGCCGCCGCCGATCACGATGACGTCATAGGGGGTGTCGTTCAACGTCCGATTCCTTGGGCTGGGCCAATCGCGGCCCGGCCAATGGGGGCCGGGCCAAATGGGGCCGGGCGGTCAGAGGGCGGTGGCCTCGCACCGATGATGTGGCCGGGGCATGATAGCCAAATCGGCCATCCGCCGCCACGCCCGCCTACCGTCGTCGCAACAGGTTCAGCCGGCTCGGCTGGACGAACCAGCAGCCGTCGTCGTGGCGTTCGCAGGCCGCCTCGAACCGCGCAAGCAGATCCGGCTCCAGCGCGGCGACCGCACCGGCGCGGGCCGGATTGGCGGCGATGATGCGGCGCTTGAACGCCTCGAACCCGTCGAGCCGGAACGGCGCGGCATAGACCACCTCGGTCTCTTCCGCGAATTCGGCGCCGCCGCGGGCCGCGCGGATCGCGCGATAGGCCGCCGCGCGCTCCTCGGTCTCGTCCTCGACCAGCCGCACGATGTCGAAATAGGCGCCCTCCGCCAGCGGCTCCATCACGTAGAGCCAGCCCTGCGGCTTCAGGACGCGCGCCGCCTCGGCCAGGGCGCGCTCGATCAGGTCGATCGGCACATGGTGCAGGCTGTTGAAATACAGCACCACATCGACCGAGCGGTCGGCGAAGGGCAGGCTTTCGCCCCGCCCGGCCTGGTACTCCTCGTCGGCTTCGGCGGGCGTTGTGCGCGCCTGGGTCAGCACCGCCTCGTTGCAGTCGAGGCCGACCACCCGGGCGCCGTGCCGCGTCATGAACCGGACCAGAGCGCCGTCGCCGCAACCGACCTCGACCACCAGACGGCCCTGAAGCGGCAGCAGATCCTTGATGAGATCGGTGTGTTTGCGGCGGGGGACATGGCTCATGTGCCGCAGCATAGGCGGATCGCGGCGCGCCGTCAGCATCCCTTTCAATCCCTTCATGCAATCGGCGAAGCGCGCTTGCCGTGCGGCACCGCCGGGTTAGGATGGGCGCCGGAACGACCGGCCGGGGACGGAGTACGACGAAGGTGACGGGGTCTGCAACAGAGGAGTTTTCCGACATCCGGCAGTCGGTACGGGCGCTGTGCGCCGGCTTTCCCGGCCCCTATTGGCGCGCGCTCGACCGCGACCGGCGCTACCCGGCGGAGTTCGTCGAGGCGCTGACCCGCGCCGGGTTCCTGGCCGCGCTGATCCCCGAGGCGTATGGCGGCAGCGGCTTGGCCCTGGCCGCCGCCGCGGCG
>CAZTNV010000127.1:4584-9438 GCA_964615535.1 uncultured Mycobacteriaceae bacterium
GGCGATCCTGGAGGAGGTCCAGGCCGCGGGCTGCAACGGCGCCGCCTGCCACGCCCAGATGTACACGATGGGCACCATCCTGCGCCACGGCTCGGCGGCGCAGAAGCAGGCCTGGCTGCCCGCCATCGCGCGCGGCGAGCTGCGGCTCCAGGCGTTCGGCGTGACCGAGCCCTCCAGCGGCACCGACACGCTCAACATCGCCACCACCGCGGTGCGGCGCGGCGACGCCTATGTGATCAATGGTCAGAAGGTATGGACCAGCCGGGCCGAGCATTCCGACCTGCTGCTGCTGCTCGCCCGCACCACGCCGAAGGACCGGGTGGCGCGGCGCGGCGACGGGCTGTCGGTGTTCGTGGTCGATCTGCGCCGGGCGGTCGGCAACGGCATCACCATCCGGCCGATTCGGGCGATGATCAACCACGCCACCACCGAGCTGTTCATCGACGATCTGGAGGTGCCGGCGGACCACCGGATCGGCGAGGAGGGCCGGGGCTTCCGCTATCTTCTGGACGGTCTGAACGCCGAACGGATTCTGATCGCCGCGGAATGCGTCGGTGACGCAAGCTGGTTCATCGAAAAGGCCGCCGCCTATGCCCGCGAGCGGGTGGTGTTCGGCCGGCCGATCGGGCAGAACCAGGGGGTGCAGTTCCCGATCGCAAAGGCCTATGCCCAGATGTCGGCGGCGGCGCTGATGGTGCGCGAGGCGGCGGCGCGGTTCGACCGCGGCGAGCCTTGCGGGCCGCAGGCCAACATGGCCAAGCTGCTGGCCGCGGAAGCCTCCTGGGCGGCGGGCGACATGTGCCTGCAGACCCATGGCGGGTTCGGCTTCGCCGAGGACTACGACGTCGAGCGCAAATTCCGCGAGACCCGGCTCTATCAGGTGGCGCCGGTCTCGACCAACCTGATCCTGGCCTATCTGGCCGAACACGTGCTCGACCTGCCGCGGTCGTATTGAGGGGCGAAACCGATGAATGCACCCGCCGATGGCGCCTCGAAACCCGGCCGCCTGTCCGGCCGGATCGCGCTGGTCACCGGCGCCTCGCGCGGGATCGGCGCCGCGGTGGCGACGCGCTTCGCCGCGGAGGGCGCGCATGTCGTGCTGGCGGCGCGCACCGTCGGCGGGCTGGAGGCGGCCGACGACGCGATCCGCGCGGCCGGCGGCCATGCCACGCTGGTGCCGCTCGACCTGTCGAAGCCGGCGGAGATCGCGGCGCTGGGGCCGGCGCTGGCCGAGCGGTTCGGCCGCCTCGACGTGCTGGTCGGCAATGCCGCGCTGCTGGGATCGCTCAGCCCGGTGGCGTTCAGCGACCCCGAGACCTGGCAGAAGGTGATCGACCTCAACCTGACCGCGAACTACCACCTGATCCGGGTGCTCGACCCGCTGCTGCGCGCCGCGCCTTCGGCCCGCGCGATCTTCGTCACCTGCGCCCCCGGCCACGAACCGACCGCCTATTGGGGCGCCTATGCGGTGAGCAAGGCGGCGCTGGAAATGATGGTGCGGATGTACGCGCTGGAAACCGCCAAATCCGCGCTGCAGATCCACCTCCACGACCCCGGCCCGACCCGCACCAGCCTCCGCGCCAAAGCCTTCCCCGGCGAAGACGCCACCCGACACCCACCCCCGGAGGACATCACCGAAGCGTTCGTGCGGCTGGCGGCGGGGTAGAGGGGGAGAGCGGAAAGACATGAATCGCGATTTCCTGTCGTATACCATGACGAGATACGTCACGGCCGACACGCAGCTTTCAGGCGCGGCATGAGCTTCAATGAAACCCCGATCATCAACTCCCCTTTCGAGGAGCCGAAATGGCACTACGAATTGGGGGAGGATCGGCAGCCGAAGCCGGACAAGGTGCCAGGCCGCCGGCCATCGTTCTACTACACGCCGATCGTGCAATCCGGCCGGCGCGGCAGCGAACAGCTTGACCTTGCGCTGGATCAGGCCGGGGGCAAGACCCGGGTCACCGAGAACGTGTTGGTCAACGAGATCCGCAAAGCCGTCGATTCGTGGCGCCAGCTTCCGATTTCCCGGCGCGGCGTCAGTCCGGAAACCCAGCGCCTGTTGGAGCACTGGACCGACCCGCATCGGGAGAAGAGGCTGTTTTTCTGCCAGATCGAGGCGCTGGAAACGTTAATCTATCTGACCGAGGTCGATCCCGGTCGATTCGCCCCGCAGCTTGAGGCAGCAAGCGCCGCCGGTGCCTCCGGCCTCTTCCGGATGGCCTGCAAGATGGCCACCGGCAGCGGCAAGACCACCGTCATGGCGATGATCATCGCTTGGCACGCCGTGAACGTCTCGCGCCGCGGCGGCCGGCGACGAAGTCGGCGGCGCGGTGCCATCCCGTTTTCCGACACGTTCCTCGTGGTCGCGCCCGGCATCACCATTCGCGACCGCCTGCGCGTGCTGAAACCGCAGGACCCGCAGAACGTCTATGAGGATCGTGATCTGGTCCCGCGCGACCTGATGGACGATCTGCGCAAGGCCAACATCGTCGTCACCAATTTCCACGCCTTCCAGCGCAAGTACAAGGAGTCGGTCAGCACCAAGCACCGCGAAATCCTGACCGAGCGGGGCCGGGACCCCAAGGAGCTCTTCCGGGAAACCGCCGACGAGATGGTCGGCCGGATTCTCGACAAGGCGATGACCCGGCGCAACATCGTGGTGCTGAACGACGAGGCCCACCACTGCTACCGCGCGCTCGACACCGGCAAGAAGGACCGGGGCGACGCCGAGGAAAAGGACGAGGCCAGGAAGAACCGCGAAGCCGCCCATTTGTGGATCGGTGGGCTGGAGGCGGTGCAAAAGCTCCTGGGCGTCGCCGTGGTCTACGACCTGTCGGCCACGCCGTTCTATCTCAGCGGCTCGGGTCGCGACGAGGGCACGCTGTTTGAATGGGTGGTCAGCGACTTCGCGCTGATGGACGCGATCGAATGCGGCATCGTCAAGGTTCCTCGCATCCCCACCCTCGATGCGAGCGCCCAGCCGCAGATGCCGATGTTTCGCCACCTCTACCGGCACGTCAGGGACAGCCTGCCGCGCAAGGGGCGGCGCAAACAAGGCGCGATGAAACCGGGCGAGCTTCACAACTTGCCGCTCGTGGCCGCGATGAACGCGTTCTACGCCCACTACCAGAGCATCTACGACGAATGGGCCGCCGATCCGGAACTCGCCCGGCCGCCGGTGTTCATTGCGGTCTGCAACAACACCGCCACGTCGAAGCTGATTTTCGATTGGATTTCGGGCTGGGAGGACAAGAACGATACGGGCGAGGTGATCCAGACGCATCCGGGGCATCTGGAACTGTTCTCCAATGTTCGTCCGGACGGCCGGTGGTACGATCGGCCGCGCACCATCCTGGTCGACAGCGAGCAGTTGGAAAGCGACGAACCCCTGTCCGACGACTTCAAGACGGTGGCCGCGCGCGAGATCGAGGATTTCAAGCGGGAGAAGTCGATCCGCGGAGAGCGGGTTGACGATCTCACCGACAAGGACATCCTTCGCGAAGTGCTGAACACCGTCGGCAAATCCGGCAGGCTGGGGGCCGACATCCGCTGCGTCGTCAGCGTGTCGATGCTGACGGAGGGTTGGGACGCCAATACCGTCACCCATGTTCTGGGCGTTCGCGCCTTCGGAACCCAACTTTTATGCGAACAGGTTGTCGGCCGGGCGCTGCGGCGGGTCAGCTACGACATCAACCCGGCAACCGGCCTGTTCGAAGAGGAATACGCCGACGTACTGGGCGTGCCGTTCGATTTTGCCGCCAACCCGCGCAAGACCAAGCCGGTCGCGCCGCGCAAGGTCACCCGGATCGAGGCGGTGAAGGAGCGGGAGGGAACCATGGAGATCCGGTTCCCGCGGGTCGAGGGCTACCGCATTGTCTTCCCGCCCGGCCGGCTGAAGCCGGAGTTTCGGGAGGACAGCCGGCTGGTCATCTACCCTCACGACATCCCCGACTGGACCCTGATGGAGCCCATGGTCGGCGAAAAAGCGGAACTGACCTTCGACCACGAGCAACGTTACCGCATGGTTTCCGTGGCCTATCAGGTCGCCGGCCTCGCGCTGCGCACCTTTTTCAAGGATGCCGAAGGCAATGTCGAGATCTGGCGTTTCCCCGATCTTCTGCGCATCACCCGAGAGTGGATCGCCCGATACCTGACAGTCCACGGCAACCCGCCGCAGATCCTGCGGTGGGAGCCGCTGGCCCTGCGCGCGGCGGAAAAGATTGACGCGGCCTGCCGGCGAGATCCGGGCGTGTCGCAAACATTGCTGCCGATCGTCGCGGCCTACAATCCCGAAGGGTCCACCAAATACGTTCGCTTCGATACCAGCAAGGACGCCTTGTTCCGCACCGCCCGGAGCCACCTGAACTACGTCGTCTGCGACAGCGGCTGGGAAGAGGTGCTGGCGGTCCGGCTGGAGCGGATGGCCGAAGTGCTTTGCTACGTCAAGAACCATAACTTGCATTTCGAGATCCC
This sequence comes from uncultured Mycobacteriaceae bacterium, assembly GCA_964615535.1. GTDB lineage: Bacteria > Pseudomonadota > Alphaproteobacteria > DSM-16000 > Inquilinaceae > CAZTNV01. Next base: position 9,061 of record CAZTNV010000127.1, read on the forward strand.
GTACACACGCGACGGCGAAGGTCATCTGTATCGGCCGGATTTCATTGTTCATGTCGACGACGGGCACGGCCCGAACGATCCGCTGAAGCTGGTCATCGAGGTCAAGGGCGAGGAGGACGAGTTGGACCTGATCAAGACAGCCACGGCGGAGGATACTTGGGTGACCGCGGTCAACAACGATGGGCGCTTCGGCCGTTGGGCGTTCCTGAAGCTCGATGATCAGCCACACAACGCCGCAGACCGAATTCGCACCTTCCTGGCCGGCCGCCGTACCGCCGCCACGCCTCGCGCCAGAACCCGGTCCCCGCGGGAGTACCCTCGGGCGGCACCAGAACCCAAACTCCCTGCCCCTGCCCGGTGGCGAAGACCTCACCCCAT
>CAZTNV010000127.1:9448-10583 GCA_964615535.1 uncultured Mycobacteriaceae bacterium
ACCGCCGCCCGCGCCGCCTGACCACGGGACGCCCGCCATGACCGAGACGCCGAAGAAGACCGGAAAAGCCATCGATCTCGGCAGCTATCGCCACGATGCCGCCAGCCGGATCAACAATCCGACCGGGGAATTCCAGGGGCTGGTGAAGGATGACGGCGAAAAGCTGGTGTGGGAGCGCAACGTCGCGCTCGACCCCCAGCTCGTCTGGCGCGGCAAGGACCGGGAGGCCGGTCCCCTGGAGGTTGAGGCCCCGCCGATCTACATCCAGGAAAAGGTGCACCCGCACGCGATCATCGCGGATTTGCGGCGGCGCGCCGGCAAACGCAAGGCCGAACTGACCGACGAGCCGGCCTTCTGGTCGGATTTCGACTATGTCGACCTGGAGCAACCCACCGAATTCTACACCCATGAGTTCCCCGTCAAATGGACCAACCGTATGATCCTGGGCGACAGCCTGCTGGTCATGGCGTCGCTTGCGGGAAAGGAGAATTTGCGCGGTCAGGTTCAGATGATCTATATCGATCCGCCTTATGGGATAAAGTTCAATAGCAATTGGCAGCCCTCAACTAAATCTAGAGAAGTAAAAGATGGAAAAGAAGAAAGCGTCAGTCGCGAACCTGAGGTAGTAAAAGCATTTCGTGATACTTGGAAACATGGCATACATTCTTATTTATCTTACATTAGGGACCGGCTTTATGTTGCGAAGGAATTGCTCAACGATTCAGGTAGTCTTTTTATTCAGATTGGGGATGAAAACGTTCATCTGCTGCGTAGTCTTGTAGATGAGGTATTTCTTCCTGAAAACTTTGTTTCCTTGATTAGCGTCACAAAAACAGGGGGACTTTCTGGGAAATTGATTTCTTCCGTTGCTGATTACGTTCTGTGGTTTGCCAAGGACAAAGAGAATATAAAGTTCAGGAGAGCCTATGATCAACGTATAGATAAAGAAGCTGGTGGCTACAGCGCTGACCCGCTCAAATCCGAAGGCAGCCGTAAAGGTACAACATTTAATTACTACCAGTTTGGCCGTCTTTTCTACTGCGATCCCAATGAGCATTGGAAGGTCACGAAGGATGGTCTGGATTCCCTATCCAGGCAAGGCAGGTTCTGCAAAAGTTCTGTCTTGGCCGATCGC
>CAZTNV010000128.1:0-10575 GCA_964615535.1 uncultured Mycobacteriaceae bacterium
CGCCGAGGTGGTGGAGCGGCTGCGCGCGGCCGGCCGGGGGGAGGCGCCGCGGCTGATCGCCGGCTGGCTCGACCTGCTGGAGGCCGGGGAGCGGCTGGCGCTGCTCAAGCTGATCACCGGCGGCCTGCGCATCGGCGTGTCGGCGCGGCTGGCCAAAACCGCGCTGGCGCTCTACGGCAGCCGCGACGTGGCCGAGATCGAGGAGGTCTGGCACGGGCTGGCGCCGCCCTATGCCGAGCTGTTCGCCTGGCTGGAGGGCCGCGGCGCCCGGCCCGGCATCGACGGCCGCGCCACCTTCCGCCCGCTGATGCTGGCCCACCCGCTGGAGGATGGCGAGCTCGACGGGCTCGACCCGAACGCCTACCGCGCCGAATGGAAATGGGACGGCATCCGCGTCCAACTGGCCGCCACCGGGGCGGAGCGGCGGCTCTATTCGCGCACCGGCGACGACATCGGCGGCGCCTTTCCCGAAATCGTCGAGGCGATGGATTTCCAGGCGGTGCTGGATGGCGAGCTGCTGGTCGCGCATTCGGCGGAATCGGGCCCGGACATCGCGTCGTTCAACGCCCTGCAGCAGCGGCTCAACCGCAAGCGGCCGACCGCCCCGCTGCTGGCCGAGCACCCGGCCTGGGTCCGGCTCTACGACATTCTGGGGGAGGGCGGCGAGGATCTCCGTCCGCTGCCGTTCGACCGGCGCCGCGCCCGGCTCGAGGACTGGTTCGCCCGCACCCGGCCGGCGCGGATGGATCTGTCGCCGCTGATCCCGTTCGCGGATTGGGCCGAGCTGGCGGCGCTGCGCGCCGGGGCGCGGGCGCAGGCGATCGAGGGGCTGATGCTCAAGCGCGGCGACGGCGCCTATCTGGCCGGCCGGCCGAAGGGGCCCTGGTTCAAATGGAAGCGCGGCGCGCTGACCTGCGACGCCGTGCTGATGTATGCCCAGCGCGGCCATGGCAGGCGCTCGTCCTTCTATTCCGATTTCACCTTCGGCGCCTGGCGCGCCGGGGCCGACGGGCGGGACGAGCTGGTGCCGGTCGGCAAGGCCTATTCCGGCTTCACCGACGAGGAGCTGGGCCGGCTCGACCGCTGGGTGCGCAGTCACACGGTCGAACGCTTCGGCCCGGTCCGCGCCGTGGCCCCGGAGCTGGTGCTGGAGGTCGCGTTCGACAGCGTGCATCGCTCCACGCGGCACAAATCCGGGGTTGCAATGCGCTTCCCGCGCATTCATCGTATCCGCTGGGACAAGCCGGCGGCGGAGGCCGATCGGCTCGATCTGCTGGAAAGAATGATCGTTGACTGATCCTCAAACGAATTCGTTAGCCCGAATGCCCAATGCTTGGCATTATGGCCGCCAGGGAGGTCTTGAATCGCTGCCTGAACATTCACTGCCTGAACAGTGAAGACCTGCGCATGTTTTGGGAAGTCTTGGCAGCCGGCAAGGATGTCATGGGCTTTTCATGCCTGATGCCGTGCGGATGGCAAAGAACCGTGCGGCGGAGACGGTACCGCCAGCGTGCGGCACTCTGAAGTCCGGCGGGCGTTCTGCCCGTCCTCCCACCCAACCATCGGGCAACGGGACGCCTCCCGCGTTGCCACAGCAAGGATGCAGGAATGAGCAAGCTCGCGGTCGTTCGCCCCATTGAGCGTGGCTACAAGCAGCAGGTCGTCGATCTGCTGCGGGAATTGCTGGCCGATGCCGAGGCCGGCAACGTCGTCAGTCTGGTGGTGCTGGCCGAAGAACCGGGCGGCACCTTCCGCAGCCGGTCGACCGGTTGCGACAATCTGTTCGCGCAACTGGGTGGCGCGGCGCGGATGATGCATTTCATCAACAAGCGCATCGACAAGACCGTGCGGTGATGCTGCCCGCGGCCGGTCGGGATCAGGTCACGATCACCGTACCCAGCATGCCCTCGCTCTCATGGGGAACGCAGACGTACCGATAGGTTCCCGGTACCGTAAAAGTATGGCGGAACACCTGGCCGGCGGGCAGGCGCCCCGAATCGAACCGCTCGGCGCCGGCGGGCAGTTCCACATGGGCGGGGTCCCGAACGCGGTCCGGGTCGGCGGTGACGGTGTGGGCGACCGGCGAGGTGTTGCGCCATTCCACCGTCGTGCCGGCCGGCACGGTGATCTCTTCCGGGTCGAAATTGACGAACCCCATCGACACCACCGCCGCGTCCGCCGGCGGCGGCTGGTAGGCCGGACCGCCCAGCCCGCATCCGGCGAGCAGCGCCAGGGGCGCCATCGTCACCAGCCGGCGCCGGGTCAGGACCGGGCCGTCTGGTGGTGCCCCGTCTGGTGCTGCCCCGTCTGGTGCTGCCCCGTCTTGTGCTGCCCCGTCTTGTGCTGCCCCGTCTTGTGCTGCCCCGTCTTGTGCTGCCGTTGTACCCGTCATGCCGCGGTCTCCGTCACGCTGTGGGATCGATGGACAGCAGGTGATGAGGATAAGGTAGGGCGGCCCGGTGCGGTCGCCCACGGATCGCGTCACTCCATCGGCTCCAGCGCCACGCCGCGGTCGGTCAGGTGGCGGTACAGCGCCAGGACCTCGTCGCGATACCGGCGATGCGCCTCGGCGCACTGTTCCACCGTTTCGACGGGGTAGACCAGCACGACGAACTGGGTCAATTCGCCCAGAAGACCGTCGGTGAAGCTCCGATCGACACCGCGCCAGCGCCGCATGGTGGCCTGATTGATCTCGGCGCAGGCCTGCTGCTTGGCGGCCTCGGCAGCATGGACCAACTCTTCGCTGCCCGGTTCGGCTTCCGCCGCCGCCGTGAGCACGGCCTGGGCCTGCCAGGCCAGCCGGCTTTCATCGACCAGCATGGTGCGGACATCGGTGCCGCATCCGGTCAGCAAGCCCAGAACCGCCAGAATGCCCGCAACGCCGATCCGCCCGGTCCCGTCCGTTTTCCGCTCAGCTCTCGACGGCGCGCCGCAAATCCACCAGACGGCCATAGGTCACCAGCAGCATTTCCATGTTGTGGCGCCGGTCGACATCGCCGGGTCCGGCGCTGCGGGTCAGGACCAGTTCCAGGCATCTCTGCAACAGCTCGGCGACTTCCAGATCGTTCTGGTCGCAGGCCTGGCCGAAAGCGGCAATCAGCTTGTCGCTCAAACGGCGCATCTGGTGATCGGTCATGACCCCGAGATCCTCGGTCCTCTCCGAAATGGGGCGGCCGCGCCGCTCTCCCATTGCCCGGATGTCGGAGAATATCCCAGATGGCACCTGCTACCAAGCGCCGCCCGAACCGGATGTGGCCGGCCACGACCCTGCCACGACGATGAGTCCCGGCTCTGCTCAGCCAAGGCGATGGGCCACGGCATTGGCGATCGCCGCGCGGCGCTGCTCGGCGGCCTGCTGAAGATGCGCGCGGCTGCGGGCATAATCGGCCGCGGCGTCGCGGTCGGTCATGCCCTTCAGGTTGATGTCCACCGAATAGAGCACCGCGGTCAGCGCGCCGAACAGCAGCGCCGACCCGGCGCCGACATCGCTGACGATATTGGCGTGCGCCAGATGGGCCGCCTGCCGCGCGATGTCGAGCGCCTCCAGCGTGACCTGCGCGGCGTTCAGCGGCACCTCGGTGGCGGCCTGGGTCGCCTGGTCGAGCGCCGCGCGGCGCGCGGCCTTCTCCTCCTCGGTGGCGCGGGGCTGGCGCAGCGCGGACATGTAGCCCTCGAACACCGCGATATCGGCATCGGCATGCTCGGCCAGCTCGGCCAGCCGGCGTTCGCCGGCCTCGATCAGCGGCGCCAGCGCCAGCGGATCGCCGTCGGACCGCCGGGCGGTGACCCTGAGCGCCATCAGCACAAGGCCGAGGCCGATCGCGGCGCTCACCATGGCCGCCGAGCCGCCGCCCGGCGTCGGATCGGCGCTGGCGGTGCGCTCGCGGAATTGCGTCAGGCTCCATTCCCAGAGCGTGCCGGTGTCGCCGGTCAGGGTCATGCGGGGGTTTCCTCTTTCCGTTCGGCGTGGCGGTGTTGCAGCGCCACGGCGCGCAGCAGATTGGCGAAGATCAGGGTCGAGGTCAGCGGCCCGACGCCGCCCGGCACCGGGCTCAGCGCCGCGGCGATGGGCTGCACCGCGGCGGCATCGACATCGCCGACCACCTTGCCCTCGACCACCGAAATGCCGGCATCGATCACGATCTGGCCCGGCCGGATCTCCGCCGCGCCGATCAGCCGGGGCCGGCCGGCGGCGACGAACACCACGTCGCAGGGCCGGATCGCCGCGGCCAGGTCGCGGGTCCGGGTATGGCAGACGGTGACCGTGGCATCGCGGTTGATCAGCATCGGGATCAGCGCCCGCCCGACCGACCGGCCGCGGCCGATCACCGCAACGCGCGCGCCGCTCAGCGGCCCCCGGGTTTCGGCCAGCCGGATGCAGGCCTGCGGCGTCGCCGGGCACAGCGCCTCGGCCTCGCGGCCCAGCGCGATCAGGCCGAGATTGACCGGGGTCAGGCCGTCGACGTCCTTCAGCGGATCGATCCGGCGGATCGCCGCCTCGGCCTCCAGGCCGGGCGCCATGGGCAGGCCGATCAGCACGCCATGGACCCGCGGATCGGCTGACAGCCGGGCGATCTCGGCCTCCAGCGCGACCTGTCCCCGCGCCGGGTCGAGCCGCACCAGATCGATGCCGATCCCGAGCGTCTTCGCCGTGCGCGCCTTGGCCTCGGCATAGCTGATCACGCCGGGATCGTCGCCCGCCGCCACCACCGCCAGCCGCGGCACGATGCCCTGTTCGGCCAGCCGGGCGATCCCGGCGGCGATCTCGTGCCGCACGGCCTCGGCCAGCGGCGCACCGCGCAACGGGATGGCTTCGGCCATGATCGATCCTCGCAGACGGTGCCGGGGTGGCGCCTCGTTCGACCGACTCGATATACCTCGACACGGGATGGACACAAGGCCATAAAGCGCGGCGCCGGCCCCGGCCCCGTCGCCGGCCGCAGAGTCCTCCGGGGGAAGTCTCGCATGACGCCAGTTCTGCTGGGTCTGGGCGCCAATCTGGGCGACCGCGCCGCCAATCTGCGGGCCGCCCTGGCCGGTCTGGCCCGGTTTCTCGAGATCACCGCGGTGTCGCCGGTCTATCAATCGGCGCCGATGTACGACACGGACCAGGACCCCTTTCTCAATCAGGTGGCCGCGGCGAAGACCGGGCTGGCGCCGCATGCGCTGCTCGGTGCGCTGAAGCAGATCGAGCACCGGCTGGGCCGGGTGCCGACCCGCCCCAACGGCCCGCGGCCGATCGACATCGATATTCTGCTGTATGGCGACCGGGTGGTGCGCACCGCCGATCTGGATGTGCCCCACCGGCGGATGGCCGAGCGCGCTTTCGTGCTGGTCCCCGCCGCCGACATTGCCCCCGCCTGGCGCCACCCTGAAACCGGCCGGACCATCGCCGAACTGCTCGCCGCGCTCGGCCCCGCCACCGGCGTCGGTCTCTGGCCAGGACCGCAGGGGAGGATCACAGTCAATACGGCAGACATGCCGGACTGCCATGGAGTCGGTTGAGAGTCCTCCCCTGGCCGGGCCAACTGAACCCTCGGTGGGCGTAAAGGCCGCTATGCAATCGTATGCCGATGTGTTAGGCGTGCCCAATGCGCCTGCACGACATCTTTGGTGCCCATCACCCCGTCGCTACGCTTGTGGAAAAGTACCTTGCTGCTGAAAAGGAGCTTTCGGGTATCCCGAACTGGCGCGCTGGCAACCGCGACGGCGAACAAAGGGCCGTCTGGGCTGTTCTGTTGGGTGACGTAAATGCAGGCAATCTGGACCTTACCGCGTATCCCGACGAGCCGTCTCTGCGGTTCACCATCACGCTCAATTTACCGCCTTGTATCTGGCGATTAGATTATGATCCGGATTTCAAGATGCATACCAACCCGCCGGATAGGGTTCCGCCCTTGGATGATTTCACGATCCGGGGCCCAAACTACCATGCATGGGATGATAACAAACATTTGGTAAATGGGTCATCGCTTCCGGCAAAATTAAAGTGCGCGAGGAGACTAAAGGAAAATATCAGGAGGTTTGATAGCGCTTTGCGATGGTTTTGTGGAGAAACAAACATCAAATTGCCGGTTGGTCCATTAATAGACCTTCCGCCAAGGAGTAGATTGCTTTGAGCAAAATAGACTACATAAGGAACTCTCTACAACAATTCGCCGAAGTATTCGAGGACGGCGAGCGTTTCGCTGTGCCGACCCAGTGTTTGTATCCTTCGAATGCCTGTGTCGTGGTGTATGTTTATGGCGGGGAGAACGAGTGCGTTGTTTCTGATGGTGGGGGTGCATTGGACGAGATATCAAGCCATGGTATCACTGTGGAAAACCCAATGAAGCTGCTCAAGCAATTCAGCATCGGCAGAGGAATAATAACGAATGGGCAGAAGGTATTTACCAATCGTGTTCCTTGGGAGGCATTGGTTTCAGCAATAGTTCTGGTAGCAAATGCGTCGGCGGAAGCCGCGAATTGGGCCGTAGACAATATGAAGCCTAAGGTGCGCCGAAATATAAAGAGTGCTCTATTGAGCACTCTGTGCCTTTACTATTCCAGAGACAGGATCAAAACCGATGAGCGCTTGACTGGTAAGAGTGCGAGAAGTTATCGGTTTGATAATGTCGTGATGATTGGTGAGGGGAAGAAGCTCCTTGTTGATGCTGTCATACCAGAGCCGGGATCAGTAAATGCAAGGGTCGTGGCTCATTTGGATGTCTCAAGAAATGAGGACTCCAATGTCATCCAGCGTATCGTTTACGACGATGATGATAAGTGGAGTTCTGCTGATTTGAATATTCTTCAAATGGCGGCGGAATTGGTGCCGCTAACCAGAGCGGCAATGAACTTTGATAGACTCTCAAGCGGTATTCGGCTTCCCGGATAACTTGGCGGCTGGCCGTGCGTCAATGTAGCGGACGATTTGGGCAGGGGCAGGTGGGCGCATTCGAACACCGTGCCCACGGCTAGGCTGAACTGGCCGCGGCAGTCGTTGCATTGGAACGGGCCGGTTGGATACGCCCCTGTCGCTGCGGGCGCTGGCGGGTTGAGCGGCCGTCCTTCGCCTGATCCGGTTCGTGCCTTGGTGGCGAGTCTATTGGATGATCAGACCAAAAGACTGCCGCACAGACTCCACAATAGGCGAAAAGCTATAATAATAGTGAATAGCGGTCTCCGCAGACTCCTGTAACCCCATAATTCTCGCAGGTTTCATGGCAAACCCGACAGTCCCCGAACCATTGCCCGATGCCGAAACTCTGGCCGGGCACGCCCACCGCCCGGCGATTTAGCCGCGACGCAACGGTGGTGTAAGCAGATCGATCGTATTGTCGAATCGATGGCCGATGATAAGACTTGAAGAAGGAAGATTTGAAAACAGCCATGTGACGGGGCGCGGTTGCTGTACGGGGTCACGATGCTATCGTCGATGCCGGGGGCGCGGCGTTCCATTCCTGAGAGCCTTGGGCGGACCTCGATTGATGACCCTCAGCCAGTCGCGGACCTTGCGCGGTCTCGTTCCCTCGGCCGCGATCGCGGGGGCACCGGCCGCGGCGCACCGGAACCGCTGGGATGGCGCGATCATCGGCGGGCTGGCCCTGATCGCTCTGGTCAGCCGGGGCTATGGCCTGGGCGATACCGGCCTGATCTTCGACGAATATTATACTGTGCAGCACGCGGCCGACCGTTTCGCCAGTCTGGTCAATCCGGCCTATTACCTTTTGGTGGTGGGCAGCATGGCGGTGTTCGGCGAGACCGAATGGGCGGCACGCCTGCCGGCGATGATCCTGGGCGCGCTCGGCATCCCGCTCTTCTTTCTCTCCTGGCGCGGCATCATCGGCCGCAATGCGGCGTTGATCGGCGCCATTCTGATCGTGTTCAGCAGTTGGCATCTGTGGTTTTCGCAGTTCAGCCGGTTCTACTCCGGCGTGTTCCTGTTCGGCCTGCTGTCCTACGCGCTGTATTATCATGCCCTGCTGCGCAACGATCTGCGGCTTCTGGCGGGTGCCTTCGCCACCGCTCTGCTGGCCGTGCTGTTTCACGCCACCGCGGTGATGGTGCCGGTCACCTGCGGCCTGTTCTCCCTGATCGTGCTGATGCCGGGGCCGCGCCCGGCAACCCCCTATTCCCGCCGGATCGCCCGGATATATCTGATCGTCTGCGCCAGTCTGGGAGCCGTTTCGGCCGGCCTGTTTCTTGACATTGCCCATACCTGGGTCGGGCTGGGCGAACAGCAGGCGCCGCCGACCCCGGCCGAACTGGTCCTGCAGATGATTCGCGACATCGAGCTGCCGATCGGCGTCGCCGCCGTGTTCGGAACCCTTTATCTGCTCCAGCGCGAACCGCTCAAGGGCCTGTTCCTGGGCATCGGGTTCGGGGTTCCCGCGGCGGCGATGCTGGCCGGCTCGTTCGTGGTGGAGATCAAGCCGCATTACATGTTCTACAGCTTCCCGCTGATGATCGCCGCCGCCGCAGTCTTGTGCGAGGTGGTGCGCCGCCGCCTGTCGCACACCTGGCTGGCGGGCTACGTGGTGCTGGCCCTGGTGATCGCCGGCGTCCTGCCGCGCCTGGCGTCGCATTACAGCGAGCGGTACAGCCCTGATATCCGGCAGGTGATCGAGGTGGTCGCCGAAGCCTACCGCCCCGGCGATCGCGTCGTGCCCCTGATGAAGGGGTTCGAATATTACCGCCCGGGCGACATGAACCTGGCGGTGGCCATGCCCTGGCCCTACCGGGACGACGTGGCCTGGGCCCGGATCATGGACGGCTTCCTGCGGGACAGCGAGCGGCTGTGGATCGTGCTGCCGGTGACCCGCCGGCTGCTGGCCGATGAGCTGGAGACCTGGCTCAGGGCCAATGGCCGGTTGTACTGGCGCGCCTATACAAGGCGGTTCGACTATGTGATGAACGGCTTCGAGATCTTCCTGGTGACCCGCGACGGCTGTCCGCAATGCCAGTCTGCGGAGGTGGTGCCGTGATCCCGGTCGCCGGGCGGGCCCGACGCGGATCGGCGATTGCGGCCGGATAAACCCCGAAAAACCCCAAAATGCCCCAATGTGCTGGAGTCGATGGAACCGGCATGTACACTGTGCGGCGCGGCGTGCCCATGCGCACGCCCTCGGGACCGATCGGGAAATGGCCATGCTGGGCGCGATCATCGGCGATGTCGTCGGCTCGATCTATGAGGCGCACAATATCCGCACCAAGGATTTCCCGCTGTTCGGGCCGGGGGTGCGGTTCACCGACGACACCGTGTGCACGGTCGCGATCGCCGACTGCGTGCTGCACCGGGGCGAATACCGCGGCGACCTGCGCGGCGACTGCCGGGGCGATTTCGCCCGCTATTTGCGCGCCTATGTCCGGCGCTATCCCGATGCCGGCTATGGCGGCATGTTCCGGCACTGGGCGCTGGCCACCGGTAAGGCGGCCTATGGCAGTTGGGGCAACGGCGCGGCCATGCGGGTCTGCCCGATCGCCTATGCCGCAGCGGAACTCGGCGACGTGATGGATCTGGCGGCGCTGTCGGCGGCGGTCACCCACGACCACCCCGATGCCATCACCGGTGCGGAGGCGGTGGCGGTGGCGGTCCGCATGGCGCTTGACGGGGCGGACCGCGAGCGCATCCGCGCCACCGTCGCGGACTGGTTCGGCTACGATCTGACCGAGACGGTCGACGGCCTGCGCGGCTGGTACGGCGTCGATGGCCGATTCGACGTGTCCTGCGCCGGCACCGTGCCGCCCGCCCTGATCTGCGCGCTCGACGCCACGGATTTCGAGGACGCCCTGCGCAACGCCGTATCGATCGGCGGCGACACCGATACCGTGGCCTGCATCACCGGCGGCCTGGCCGAAGCCCTCTACGGCATTCCGCCGGCCATCGCCGCCCGCGGCCGCACCTGTCTGGACAGCCATCTGCGCGGCGTGGTCGACGCCTTCGCGACGGCGTTCTCGGGACGGAAGCGGAGTTGCCGTTAGCGCGCCCGAGTCTTCTTTGCGGCTAGTCTCTTGCGGTGATCAGGCTCTCCGCCGCCGCGCGGGCCTGATCGGTGATCACGGCGCCGGACAGCATGCGGGCGATCTCTTCGCGACGCTCCTCGCCGGGCAGTTCGACCACGGTGGTCTGCACCCGCTCGGCGGCGTTTTCCAGGATCGTGGTCTTCTGAACCCGCCAGTGATGACCGGCGCGGGCGGCGACCTGGGGGCTGTGGGTGACGACCAGAACCTGAAGCTGCCGGCCGAGCCGGGCCAGCCGCTCGCCCACCGCGGCGGCGACCGCGCCCGAAATGCCGCTATCGACCTCGTCGAACACCAGGGTCGGCACCGAGCCGATCTGGGCCAGCACCACCTTCAACGCCAGCATGAACCGCGCCAGCTCGCCGCCCGAAGCGATGCGGTTGATCGGGCCGGGCGGCGCGCCGGGATTGGTCGCCACGGCAAAGCTCACCCGGTCCTGCCCGGCCGGTCCCCAGTCGGATTCCGGCAGCGGCTCGACCTGGGTGCGGAACCGCGCCTTGTCGAGCTTCAGCGGCGGCAGCTCGGCGGCCACCGCCTGATCCAGCCGCCCCGCCGCCTCGCGCCGCGCCCGGC
>CAZTNV010000129.1:0-10562 GCA_964615535.1 uncultured Mycobacteriaceae bacterium
TGGACCTCGGGCAGATGCTCGTCGTTGATGCCGGGGATCATGACCGAGTTGACCTTGACCAGCACGCCGGCCTCGACCAGCCGCTCAAGGCCCTCCATCTGGCGCTGATGCAGGATCGCCGAGGCGTCGCGCCCGGTCCACCGGCGGTGGCCGTAGAAGATCCAGGGATAGATCTTCTCGCCGATCCGCGGGTCGATCATGTTGATGGTGATGGTCACGTGATCGATGTCCAGCGCCTTGATCCGGTCGACATGGTCGGGCAGCGCCAGACCATTGGTCGAAAGGCACAGCCGGATATCGGGCAACGCCTGACGAACCAGCGAGAAGGTCTCGAAGGTCTTCTGCCAATCCGCCAGCGCGTCGCCCGGTCCGGCGATGCCGATGACGGAAAGCTGGGGCATGCGGCTCGCCACCGCCATGATCTTGCGCAAAGCCTGTTCGGGGTTCAGCCGCTCGCTGACCACCCCTGGCCGGCTTTCGTTGGAGCAATCGTATTTGCGATTGCAGTAATGACACTGAATGTTGCAGGCCGGCGCCACCGCCACATGCATGCGCGCGAAATAGTGGTGCGCCTCGGAGCTGTAGCAGGGATGGTTCTTGACCTTTTCGTGGATTTCGGGGGATAGCGTGTCGGGCCGGGCGGATTTGGCGCAGCTCTTGGTCTGGCAGGCGCCTCCGGCGGCCCCGTGGGTCGGTTCGGTGCCGGATTTGTGTCCGGCGGCGTCGAAGGGAATTACCTGCTGGGTCACCGTCTCGATCTCCCGTTGGCCCGAGCCCTCACGCCGAGTGCCCTGCACCGGGATACTTGCAAGCCCAATGCCATCTATCTAAGGGTTTGTTTTCGAACCGAATTCATGGTTCGGTCGGTTCCGTTCCTGTCCGCACTCCGACATCCCTGTGCGACAGTCGACATGAAATCACGGTCCAATTGAAGGGGCGGGACCCGGATGAGGACCGCAACGGGCCGCGCGACTCCGGACGCCGGAGGGCGGCGTGCGGGGGCCCGGTCGACCGCCGCAGGCCGGGCGGCCGCATGGCCCGAAAACCGGGGCGATACCGGCTTTCCGACGGCGGGCCGAGCCCGGTCAGATCCGCTTGATCTCGATGGTGTATTTGCGCGGCGCAAAGCCGAGCCGGCGCGGGGTCAGGCCGAGCAGACGGGCCGTCTTGGCCTGAATCCAGCCGCTCCCGCCGCGGTATGGTGGCTGGGCCTTCACCGATTTGTAGTATATTAGAAATAAATAATACATCTGTTCCTGATACTAGAGCCAGTGTGGTTCAATAAACGCGGTCCGACTGCCCGATCGGCCAACCCCAATTGGGCAAAGCGTTCCGGGCCGGGATCGCGACCTCCCGCCAACGGCTCCTAACCTCAAGAGGTGTCCCATGCGCAGCCTGTCACTCGCCGCCTTGTTTACGGCGGTCTTTGGAGTGCTTGCCGCTCCCGCCGCGGCTCAACCGGCCCAGGATTGCCCGCGCGGGCAGCTCGATGCCCGGTACTGCGATCGCGACGACGATCTGGTGGCCGATCCGCCGACCGACCCGCAGCAATTCGTCGACCCGGATCAGTTGATCTTCGCCTACACCCCGGTCGAAGATCCCGAAGTGTACCGTCGCGTCTGGGATCCCTTCCTGCAGCACCTGCAGCAGGCGACCGGCAAGCCGGTGGTGTTTTTTGCGGTGCAGAACAATGCCGCGCAGCTCGAGGCGATGCGCGCCGGCCGGCTGCACATCGCGGGGTTCAACACCGGCGGCACGCCGCTGGCAGTGAACTGCGCCGGCTTCCGGCCGTTTGCGATGATGGCCGCGCGCGACGGCGCCTTTGGCTACGAGATGGAAATCATCGTCCCGTCCGACAGCCCGATCCAGAGCGTGGCGGACATCCGCGGCCGCAGCATGGCCTTCACCTCGCAGACCTCGAATTCCGGCTACAAGGCGCCATCGGCGCTGCTGCGCGACCAGTTCGGCCTGGAAGCGGAGCGCGATTATCGTCCGGTGTTCTCCGGGCGTCATGACAATTCGATCATCGGCGTGGCCAACCGCGACTACGAAGCGGCAGCGATCGCCAATTCCGTGCTGTTCCGTATGATCCAGCGCGAAGCGGTCGACCCGGCCCGCATTCGCTCGATCTACCGGTCGGAAACCTTCCCGACCACCGCCTATGGCGTGGTCTACAATCTGGAGCCGGAACTGGCGCGGCGAATCCAGGAAGCGTTCTTCTCGTTCAACTGGGAAGGCACCCCCCTGCTGGAGGAGTTCCGGCAGACCCAGCCGCCGCAGGAGAGCTTCATCCCAATCACCTACCGGCAGCATTGGGAACTGGTCCGGCGCATCGACGAATTGACCGAGGTCAGCTACGCCTGTCGCTGACCGTTCGCTTTCGAATCCCGACACCGGCAACCGCGGCCCATACGATGCTTGAAATCCACGACTTGACCAAGCGCTATCCGACCGGCGACCTGGCCCTGGCCGGCGTCTGCCTGGCGGTGCCGAAGGGTCAGGCGGTTGCCCTGATCGGGCCGTCGGGCGCCGGCAAAAGCACCCTGCTGCGCTGCATCAACCGGCTGGTGGAACCGACCGCCGGCCGGGTGGTGCTGGACGGCACCGACATGGTGACTCTGGGCAGCCGCGCACTGCGCCGGATGCGCCGCCGGATCGGCATGATCTTCCAGGAATACGCCCTGGTCGAACGGCTGAGCGTGATGGAAAACGTGCTGTCCGGCCGGCTCGGCTATGTCGGCTTCTGGCGAAGCTGGTTCCGGCGATTTCCCGGCGACGACGTGGCCGAGGCGTTCCGCCTGCTCGACCGGATCGGGCTCACCGACCAGGCGGACAAGCGCGCCGACGCGCTGTCGGGCGGCCAGCGCCAGCGGGTCGGCATCGCCCGCGCGCTGATCCAGAACCCCGCTCTGCTGCTGGTCGACGAGCCGACCGCCAGCCTGGACCCCAAGACCTCGCGCCAGATCATGCGGCTGATTCGCGAACTGTGCCAGGAACGGCAATTGCCGGCG
This sequence comes from uncultured Mycobacteriaceae bacterium, assembly GCA_964615535.1. GTDB lineage: Bacteria > Pseudomonadota > Alphaproteobacteria > DSM-16000 > Inquilinaceae > CAZTNV01. Next base: position 3,012 of record CAZTNV010000129.1, read on the forward strand.
ATCATCAATCTTCACGACGTTGCCTTGGCGCAGGCCTTTTCCGAGCGTGTGATCGGCCTGCGCAAGGGCAAGATCGTGTTCGACGGCCCGCCGGACGGGCTGACGCCGGACACCCTGACCCACATCTACGGCGAGGAGGACTGGTCGGCCCTGATCGGTCACGGCCGGAAGGACCCCGGAGACGACGACTTCGAGGCGGCGCTGATCCGCCCGCACGGGTCCCAGGCGGCAAGGCTGCGGGCGACATGACCGCCATCGTGCCGACCGCGCGGCGGCACTGGTCGCCGCCGCCGCTGATCGCCAATCCGTGGCTGCGCTGGGCGCTGATCGTCGGTTCGGCACTCTATCTGGCGCTGGCGCTCGGCACCCTGGAAATCAACTGGGCCCGCGTGGCGGAGGGGCTGGAGCGCGGCTGGCGCTTCGTGGCGGCGTTCGGGCAGCCCGATTTCGTCTCGCGCTGGGGCGAGATCCGGGAAGGCCTGATCGAGAGCATGGCGATGACCGTGGTTTCCACCGTGATCGGCGTGCTGATCTCGGTGCCGATCGGGCTGGGCGCCGCGCGCAACATCGCCCCCATGCCGGTCTATCTGGTATGCCGGGCAATCATCGCGGTGTCGCGGACCTTCCAGGAAGTCATCATCGCCATCCTGTTTGTGGCGATGTTCGGATTCGGGCCGTTTGCCGGGGTGGTGACGCTGGCCTTCGCGACCATCGGCTTCCTCGGCAAGCTGCTGGCCGAGGACATCGAGGACATCAACCCGGCCCCGGTCGAGGCGATCCGCGCCGCCGGAGCGAGCTGGCCACAGGTGATCGCCTACGCCGTCCAGCCGCAGGTCATGCCGCGCCTGCTCGGGCTGTCGCTCTACCGGTTCGACATCAATTTCCGGGAATCCGCGGTACTGGGCATCGTCGGGGCCGGAGGGATCGGCGCCACGCTGAACACTGCCTTCGACCGCTACGAATTCGACACCGCCGCCGCAATCCTGCTGACCATTATCGCCATCGTCATGGTCACGGAATACAGCTCTTCGTTCCTGCGCCGGAGCATCCAATAATGCCGGTCTACGACGTCGACGGAGTCAGGGCCTGGCACCGCCGAAGCCGGCGGGAACAGCTCGCGAATTGGCTGGGCTGGCTGATCGGCATCGTCATCCTGATGCAGTGCTGGCGATACATCTCCGGAGAGACGATCTGGATCTTCGTGATGGACGCGCCACGGGTGGCGGGCGATTTGGTCTCCAGGATGCTTCCGCCGCGCTGGTCCTATATGGAACAGTTGTGGGTGCCGCTGTGGGACACCATCAACATCGCCACGCTGGGCACTCTGCTGTCGATCGTTTTCGCGGTGCCGCTGGCCTTTCTCGCGGCCCACAACACCACCCCCAGCGTCGCTTTGGTGCGGCCGGCCGCGCTGCTGGTGATCGTCGCATCGCGCTCGATCAACTCGCTGATCTGGGCCCTGCTGCTGGTCGCCATCCTGGGTCCGGGGCTGCTGGCCGGGATCATCGCCATCGCGCTGCGCTCGATCGGCTTCATCGCCAAGCTGCTCTACGAGGCGATCGAGGAGATCGACACCGAGCCGGTGGAGGCGATCACCGCCACCGGGGCGTCTCCGGCGCAGGTCGTCGGCTATGCCATCGTGCCGCAGGTGATGCCGGCCTTTGCCGGAATCACGATCTTCCGATGGGACATCAACATTCGCGAATCGACCGTGCTCGGGCTGGTGGGAGCCGGCGGCATCGGCCGCCAGCTCGACGCTTCGATCAATTCGCTGGCCTGGCCTCAGGCCACCGTCATCTTTATTGCGATCCTGGCCACCGTACTGGTGAGCGAATGGGTCTCGGCCAGGGTGCGGCAGGCGATCACCTGACCGTCCGCCTGGCCGGCGCCCCCCAGGCGGACGGTCAGATCCGCTTGATCTCGATGTTGTACTTGCGCAGCGCATAGCCGAGCTGGCGCGGGGTCAGGCCGAGCAGGCGGGCCGCCTTGGCCTGGACCCAGCCGGCCTTCTCCATGGCCTGGACCAGCCGGTCCCGCCGCGGCATGTCGGCCAGATCGCCATCCGGCGGCCCGTCGATCAGGGTCAGGGGATCGGCCAGCGCCAGATCGCCGCCATCAGGATCGCTGCGGTCGCAATCGAGCCTTTCCATGGCCGAGATGGTGTTGTGCCACAGCACCTTGGACAGGCAGTGATTGGTCTGGCAGGGCAGATCGATATCCTCGATCACCTCGCCCCGGGTCATGGTCGCGACCCGGTTGACGCAGTTTTCCAGTTCGCGGACGTTGCCGGGGAACTTGCAGCTCACCATGACCCGCAGCGCCCGCTCGGAGAATCTTAATTTGCGGCCGTTCTCTTCGTTGAACCGGCGGAGGAACAGGTCGGCCAGCGCCGGCACGTCCTCCGGCCGCTCGCGCAGCGGCGGGATGAACAGAGGCACGACATTGATCCGGAAATACAGATCGCCGCGGAAATCGCCCTTGGCCACGGCCTCTTCCAGGTTGCAGTTGGTCGCGCAGACCAGCCGGACATTGACCTTGATCGTCTTCGATCCGCCGACCCGCTCGAACTCGCCCTCCTGGAGCACCCGCAACAGCTTGGCCTGAAAGGCGCGGCTGATCTCGCCGATCTCGTCGAGGAACAGGGTGCCGCCATGGGCCAGCTCGAACCGGCCCTTGCGGTCCTGGGTGGCGCCGGTGAAGGCGCCCTTGTCGTGGCCGAACAGCTCCGATTCCAGCAGGGTCTCGGGCAGCGCGGCGCAGTTGACCTTGATGAACGGGCCGTCCTTGACCCGGCTCAGATCGTGCACCGCCCGCGCGATCAGCTCCTTGCCGGTGCCGCTCTCGCCGCGCAGCAGCACGGTGGAGCGCGACGGCGCGACCTGATGGACCTGGGCGAACACCTGCCTCATCGCCCCGCTGACCCCGATCACGTTCTCCCCGATCAGGGGATCGCTCGGCCCAGACATACGGGGCGCCGCCGGCTGGTCGAGCGCCTTCTGCTGCCGCAGGCTGTCGGCCAGCAGCAATTCCCGGTCATCGGCGACCGAGCGGTGCAGCTTGACCGCCTGCCCGATCAGATTGGCGACCATCACCAGGAACCGGACATCGGCCTCGAAATTGGCCAGATTGTCCGGCGTCCATACCCGGTCCACCGCAAGCACGCCGAACGGTTTGCCGGTGGTCTTGACCGGCACGCCGATGAACGACACCCGCTCGTCGTCGTCGGGCGGCGACATCATGGCCTGGTGGTCGGCCAGCATCGGGTCTTCCGCCACGTTCGGCGCGACGAACGGCATTTCCGAACTGATGATCCGCTCGGCCACGCCGCGGGGCAGCCGCGCTGCACCATGCCGCACCGCCATGGGCGACATTCCGGCTGCGGCCAGCACATTCAGGTGTCCGTCGGGCCCCTTCAGCGCCACCATGCCGCGGCGCATTTGCAGGTAAGACGACAGCAGATTCAAGACATCACGAAGAGTACGCTCCAGGTCAAGGGACGAACACAGGATCTTGCTTATCTCGTAGATGCTCACCAGCGACAGAGCAGTGCTGTTTCTGTTTTCGCCGATCATCGAGAAGCTCCTGGACTCTCCATGGGAGCCCCTGGGGGGGAGGTCAATCGGTTCGTTCAGCAAGCAGCACCTGGCATGATTCCTCGGATTTGATTGTTTTCGCAAGGTAACTTAGAACGCGCCGCAACACAATCCTGCAAACACTTCGCAGATGCACACCGCTGAAGAGCTCACCGCCGTGCCCGCCAGCCAGATGGGGCGGGCAGGCACAAGGTCGAAGTAGACGATAAGCTGACGAAGCGATATTCGGAAGCGCTATCAACTCCGAAGGCGATAGGCGAGTCAACAGCTCGGAGATTCCAGGGCGCAATCCGCGGGAGTCTCGAAGCGGTCTGCCGCCGCGCCGTCCGGTCCGCGGGGGCTCCGGGATGGCGTGGACCGGCCGCCGGACCGGGAACGATGGCTGACTCCGGCGAATCGCAAAACTTGCCTTAGTCAACCAATTATTCGATCGAAGGCTGCGGCCCGGTGCCGGACGTCCGGGGATGCCGGGCGCAAACCATGCGCGACATCTCGACGCGATCGCGACTCCGGGCGCAGGTTCGGACTCGGGCCGGCCGATTCGGGCGCACCGGACGGGCAGGGCGGCGCTGCACCTTCGACCGAACGAGGCCGGATTTCATTCTCTTGTCACGAAGTCGCGGTAGCTCAAAATGGGAGGGAACGGCTAACAGCATGGACCGTCTGCGAGGATTTCGCCCGTGATCGCCCGAACGAGTGATGCGCATCATTGCCGCGATGGCGGACCTGGGAGATCGGTGCTGCTGTATGTCCAGCACCTGCTCGGCACGGGCCATGCCAGGCGCGCCGCGATCATCGCCCGTGCTCTGGCCGAGTCGGGATTCGAGGTCACGGTCGCGCAGGGCGGGTTTCCCACCGCGGGCGCGGATTTCGGGCCGGCCCGCGTGGTCCAACTGGCCCCGGCGCGAGCGGCCGACGCGACCTTTCGGACCATCCTCGACGAGCACGGCCGGCCGATCGATGCGGCGTGGCGGGCCGGGCGCAGCGCGGCGCTGCTGGAGCTTTACGCCCGGATCAGGCCGGACGTTCTGATCGTGGAAACCTTCCCCTTCGGCCGGCGAGCCTTCCGTTTCGAACTGGTGCCGCTGCTGGGGGCCGCCCGCGGATCGACGCCCCGCCCGCTGATCGTCAGTTCGGTGCGCGACATCCTGGTCAGCAAGCGCAACCCCGAACGGGAAGCGGACATGGCCGAGGCGGCGCGTGCCTGGTTCGATCTGGTGCTGGTCCATGGCGATCCGACGGTGCTGCCGTTCGGGGCCAGTTTCCCGCCGGCCGCGCGGATCGCCGACCTGATCCGCCATACCGGCTACGTCGTGCCGCCGCGCGCGCGGACCGCGACGCCGGGTCCCGGCACGCCGAACGCGGACGGCACCGCGGAGGTGATCGTTTCGGTCGGCGGCGGCGCGGTCGGCGAAACCCTGCTGCGCACCGCCTTGGCCGCGCGGCCGCTGATCGCGCACGGGCCGGCCGCGACCGCGACCTGGCGGCTGCTGGCCGGACCGGACCTGCCGGACGCGGTCGTCGGGGAGCTGCGTTGCACGGCGCCCCGAGGCGCGATCGTGGAGCGGGCGCGCCCGGATTTCCCCGCGCTGCTGTCGCGCTGCCTGCTCTCGGTCAGCCAGGCCGGGTACAACACGGTGATGGACCTGATCGGCGCCGGTTGCCGCAGCCTGCTGGTGCCCTTCGCCACCGGTGGCGAGACCGAACAGTCCGACCGCGCGCGGCTGCTCGCGGCGCGCGGCCTGGCGCATGTGGTGGAAGAGGCGGGGCTGACGCCCGAGCGGCTGGCCGCCGCCGTCGATGCGGCTGCCGCGCCGAAGCCGCCGCCGATCGCCCTGGCGATCGACGGCGCGGCGGAAACCGTACGCCAGATCCGGGGAGTCCTGGCATCGGGCGCGATCCTGCCTTCGAACGAGCCGTCGCTTTGCCCTCAATCCGTCGTATAATGATGTGAATGGTTGAGATCTTCCCTGCCGCTCCGCCGGCATTCGACCTGGATCGTGCGACGATGCTGCCGTCCGGCCCTTGCGGCGACGGGGCGCTGGCCGCGCCGCCGCCGGCCGAAGGGCCCTGGGCGGCGCTGGACGCCGAGCTCGATCTGTGGACCGGGTCCGGGCGGCAGGCGACCTTCTGGTGGCGCGACGACGATGCCGGCGCGGTCTGTCCGGCGTTCGACCGTCTGCTCGCCCTGGCGGCGCGGCACCGGGTGCCGCTGGCCCTGGCGGTGATCCCGGCGCGCGCCACCCAGGGGCTGGCCGGCCGGATCGCCGTGACCGATCCCGGCGTCGTGGTGCTGCAGCATGGCTGGTCGCACGCCAACCATGCCGCGGACGGCAAGCAGACCGAGTTGAGCGATCACCGCGCGCCGGCCGAGACCGCCGCCGATCTGACCCGCGGCCGGGAGAGTCTGCGCGGCCTGTTCGGCGCCCGCGCCCTGGCGGTGATGGTGCCGCCGTGGAACCGCGCCGATCCCGGCGTGACGGCCGCGTTGCCCGCACTCGGCTTCGCCGCGCTCAGCGGCCACGGGCCGCGTCCGATCCGACCCGGCGCGGCCCCGGCGCCACGCCCGGTGAACATCCATATCGACATCATGGACTGGCACGGCAGCGGCGGGTTTCTGGGCGAGGCGGCGGTGCTCGATCAGGCGTTGCGGCATCTGGCGATGCGCCGCACCGGACAGGCCGATCCCGACGAGCCGACCGGCCTGATGACCCACCATCTGAACCATGACGAGGCCGGCTGGGCCTTTCTGGACCGGTTTTTCGCCGTGACGATCGGCCATCCCGCCGTGCGCTGGGTCGGCGGGCCGGCCCTGTTCGCCTCGGAACCGGTCACGGCGGTGCCGGCGGGGATCGCGCCATGAGTCTGCACCGCTATCCCGGCGCCGCCCTGACTGCCGACTATCTGCGCGGCGGCGGCGGTCTGCTGCTGACCGCCGGACCGCTGCTGGCCCTGCCGCTGCACTGGATCATGGCGGTGCTGTTCGGGTCCTGCGCGCTGCTGTTCGCGGCGTTCATGCTGCGCACCGCACTGCGCCAGTTCACGGTGATCGAGGCCACCGATCAGGGCATCGCCAGCCGCGGTCCCCTGTCCGGCCGGGCGATCCGATGGGACGAGCTGGCGCGGCTGCGCCTGACCTATTACTCGACCCGGCGCGACCGCGAGCGCGGCTGGATGCAACTCACCCTGAAGGGCCGGGGCCGCGCGCTGGCGATGGACTCGGCGCTGGACGGGTTCGACGCCGTGGCCGATCGCGCCGCGCATGCCGCCCAGGTCCGGGGCGTCGAGATCACCGATGCGACGCGCGACAATCTGGCCGCGCTGGGCATTCTGGCACCGTCCGGCGGCAGCCTGGCCGAGCGCTGGGGCCTGACCGGGGACAGGGCGCCCGTCGAAGAGGCCTCACCGGCGCGATCGCCGCAGCGCGGGGCGACGCCATGACCTCGCCGCTGCTCCGGGTGCGTGATCTGAAGGTCGAGTTCGCCGTGCATGGCGGCACCATCGCCGCGGTGCGCGGCGCCGCGTTCCGGGTTCGGCCGGGATCGACGGTGGCGATCGTCGGCGAAAGCGGCTCGGGCAAATCGGTGATCGCCCAGAGCATCATGGGCATCCTGCCGCGCAACGGCCGGATCACCGGCGGCGAGATCCGGTTTGCCGATCCCGAGGGACCGGCCGGCGGGACCGATCTGGCGGCGCTCGATCCGTCGGGGCCCGGCTATCGCGCGATCCGGGGCGGGCGCATCTCGATCATCTTCCAGGAGCCGATGACCTCGCTGTCGCCGCTGCACACCGTCGGCAACCAGATCGTCGAGGCGGTCCGGCTGCACCGCCCGGCATCCAACCGCGAGGCCGAGGGCCTGAGCGCCGAGATGCTGGGGCTGGTCGGCTTTCCCGATCCGGTCAAGGCGCTGCGCACCTATCCGTTCGAGCTGTCCGGCGGCCTGCGCCAGCGCGCCAT
>CAZTNV010000130.1:0-698 GCA_964615535.1 uncultured Mycobacteriaceae bacterium
GCGGGGCTGATCGGCCTCGGCATCGTGTTCTGCCGCAACATCGAAACCATCCGCCAATGGCTCCAGGATCTCACCGGCACGCCGCTGTTCAACCCGGAAATCTATTTCCTCAGCCGGCTGCCGGCGGTGATCGACTGGAACGAGGTGACCGTCGTGGTGGCGATGGCGCTCGGCCTGTCCTTCGCCGCCACCCTCTATCCGTCCTGGCGGGCCGCGCGGCTCGATCCGGTCGAGGCCCTGCGCTATGAATAGCATCGTGATGGACCGGAGCGGCGCGGTCGCGGTCGGCGGCGTGCTGCCGCTGCTGCGGCTCGACGGCATCGTGCGCACCTTCACCCCGGCCGGCAACCGGATCGAGGTGCTGCGCGGCGCCTCGCTGGAGGTGGCGCCGGGCGAAATGGTCGCGCTGGTCGGGCCGAGCGGCGCCGGCAAATCCACCCTGCTGCACATTGCCGGGCTGCTGGAACGGCCGGATGGCGGGCAGGTGGTGATCGACGGCCGGCGCTGCGACACCCTGTCGGATGTCGAGCGGACCGAGCTGCGGCGCCGCGCGGTCGGGTTCGTCTACCAGTTCCACCATCTGCTGCCGGAATTCAGCGCGCTGGAAAACGTCGCGATGCCCCAGATCATCGCCGGGGCATCCAAGCGGCAGGCGGCCGAGCGGGCAGGGGGTGCGACGGGTGCGGGGGCGGCGGGAG
>CAZTNV010000130.1:708-10537 GCA_964615535.1 uncultured Mycobacteriaceae bacterium
GGCCGGCGCGGCTTTCGGGCGGGGAACAGCAGCGGGTGGCGATCGCCCGCGCGCTGGCCAATGCGCCCAAACTGCTGTTGGCCGACGAGCCGACCGGCAATCTCGACCACAAGACCGCCGACGAGGTGTTCGACCTGCTGCTGAAACTGATCCATGACAGCCGGACCGGCGCGGTGGTCGCCACCCACAATCTGGACCTTGCGGCCCGGATGGACCGCGTGCTGGAACTGCGCGACGGGGTGCTGGTGGCGGCGTGACCGCCGGCGCGCGAACCGATCAAGGATGGAGGGACCGGGTCGTGCCGGAGGATCTGATCGATCGGCCGGACAGCAGCATCGCATCGTTCGATCCGCCGCCATCGGCCGGGCCGCGGCCGCTGTCGAAGGCGGAACTGCGGGCGGTCAAGCCGAGCCGGGCGATGTTTGCCGCGGTGCCGCGGCGGCCGGTGACCCTGGTGCTCGACAACCTCACCGGGGCGCACAATGTCGGCACCATCCTGCGGCTGGCCGATGCGCTGCTGACCGCCAAGGTCTGGCTGTGCGGAAAGATCCCGCTGCCGCCCAGCCACAAGATCAAGACCGGGTCGCGCGGCTCCGACCGCTGGGTCGACTGGGAGCATGCGCCGAGCGCGGCCGCGGTGATCGCCGATCTGAGGCGGGCCGGGACCTTCATCGTCGCCGCCGAGCTGGCCTGCGACAGCGTGCATTATGCCAATGCGGCGTATCGCTTTCCGCTGGCGCTGGTGCTCGGCAGCGAAGCCGCCGGCGTCTCGGCCGAGGCCCTGGCGCTGGCCGATCTGACCGTCCATCTGCCGATTCACGGCATGGCCAATTCGATCAACGTGTCGGCGGCGGCGGCGGTGCTGCTCTATGAATTCGAACGGTTGGCGGGCGATTCCCGTGGCCCGACGCTGCCGACATGAAGGGAAAGCCCAGGCCGGAGAGTGAGACCCAAGCCGCCAACCCTCCACCAAACCGGGGCAACTCCAGTCTCCGGGTCGGTCATGCGGACGTTTGCCGGACCCAGGCACCATGACCCGCCCAAACCTCACCCGCCCGCGGCACGGGCATCACCGTGTCCGGTTCCGGGGCCCGCCCGATCCAGGTCGTCGTCCCGGCCTGCGATGGTTCCCGGCGAGGCGTCGATAATGCGCTCGACCGCGTGCGACGCCGCATCCTTGAACGGGCTGATGACGAGGTCGGCTCCGGCATGCAGCAGATGCCGGGTGTCGAGACTGTCGGTGCTGGTCAGGGCGATCTGTCCGCCAAAGCCGGCATTCCGCAGCGACTGCAGGAGGGACAGGCGGAAATCGTGGTTCGAAATGGTCTGCGGATGCGCCGGGATCGCCACCACGATCCACCGGCAATGGCGCAGCGGCAGGCTGTTCAGGAACTCCACATCGCCGGCATCGCCATAGACGCCGGGCAGCCCGCGCTTGCGCCATCGGGTCATGGCCTCGGGGTCGAAGTCCACGCCGAGCACGGACAGGCCGCGCGCGTTCAAACCTTTTGCGATCTCCCGCCCATAGCGGCCGAGGCCGAACAGGATGATGTCGTAGATGCCGCCAGGGTCGGCGGTTCCCGCCGCCACTTCCCGGTGCGGCACCGCCCGTTCGAACGGGGCGAGCAACGGCTCGACAAGTGCATAGAGCGGCTGCGAATAGACGATCATGTACGTGGACAGGGTGATGGTCACCAGCCCGACCAGCGTGACCAGCCCCATCGCCTCCGGCCCGACATGTCCCAGCGACATCCCCATCGCCATGAAAATCAGCGAAAACTCGCTGATCTGCGCCACCGTCAGCCCGGCCATGAATCCGGTGCGCTTGCGATAGCCCATATAACCCATGATGGCGAGCACGATCAGCGGGTTGCCGATCAGGACGAAGACCGCCAGCACGACGGACGCGCCGAGCTGGCCGCCAAGGCCCTCCAGATCCAGCCGGGAACCGAGGCCGATGAAGAAGAACAGCAACAGAAAGTCGCGCAGGCTGGCCAGACGCGAGGCGAGCGCCTCGCGGAAGCTGGTGGAGGCGAGCGAGATGCCGCCGAGCAGCCCCCCGAGTTCCTTGCCGAAGCCCAGCCAGTCGCTGACCGCGGCGAGCAGCACCGCCCAGGAGATGGCGAAGGTCACCAACAGCTCCGGCACGGTGGCGATCCGTGCCAGCAGCCGATCGGCCCCGAAACGGATGAACAGCCCGACCGCGCCCAACAGCAGGGCACCGCTGCCGATCACCCCGGCAATGCCGAGGCCCGGCCGGCCTTCGCCCGTCCCGACGCCGTAGGCGGACAGGATGACCATGGCCAGCACCACAGCGATGTCCTGCACGATCAGGAAACCAAGCGCGATGCGGCCGTGCAGCGAATCGATTTCGCGTTTGTCGGACAGCAGCTTGACGATGATGATCGTACTGGAGAAGGTGAGCGCCACCGCGACGTAGACGCTGGTCACCGTGTCCAATCCCAGTGCCAGACAGATGAAGAAGCCGAATATGGAGGTGAAGGCGACCTGCCCGAGTCCGGTCGCCAGCGCCACCGCACCCAGCTTGCGCACGAGTTGGACGTCCAGTTTCAGTCCGACGAGGAACAGCAGAACGGCGATGCCGATCTCCGCCAGCAATTCGATGGGCTCATGAGACTGCACCAGACCCAGCACGTCCGGCCCGGCGATGATCCCGACGGCGATGAAGCTGACGATCAGCGGCTGACGCAGCAACACCCCGATCAGCCCGATCAGGGAGGCGAGGGCGAGGAGCGCCGCCATCTCATGAAAGATCGATTGCTGCAGTAGATCCACCCTGGTCGCCTTTCCTGCGCGTCTTCGGGAAAGGAGGCGCAAGCCCAAGGCCACGCTCCGCCACGGAGGGTACATCATGACGACCCTGCTCGCCGCATCCGATCTGACCCGGCGCAGCGATCGGGCCGTGGCCCAGGCGGCCCACCTCGCCGCGCGCCTCGATGCCCGGCTGGTCGTCGTGCATGTCGTGGACGACGAACTTCCGGCCCCGATATTCGAGACCGAGTGCGGATTGGCGCTTCGCGCTCTCGAGCAGACCACCGCCCGGCTTGGCCTCCTGCCAGCCGATCGTATCGCCGTGCAGGTCGTCGGCGGTCTCGACTTCCGGGCCATCCTGACCGCGGCGCAGGACCGGGCCGCCGATCTGATCGTGCTGGGTGCGCATCGCCGCGCCATTCTGCAGGACGTCCTGATCGGCACCACGGTGGAGCGCGTGATTCGCAATGCCGCCATTCCGGTGCTTGTCGTGAAGCGCCCGGCACCGGGCGACTACGTCTCTACGCTGGCGGCCCTGGACCTGACCGAAGAGGCGGCAGCGGTGCTGCGGTTGGCGTCCCGGCTGGCCGGCGAGCAGACCCTTTACGCGATGCACGTACTCGACGATGCCGCCGAACCGTGGATGGGCGCGGCCGAAATGGGGGCAGGCAACGGCGACCGAATGCGGCGGGCGATCGGCGAGGACTGCGAGGGAGCGCTGCGCAAGATCGCCCGGATGGCAGATCTGCCCTCTGGCGCGTGGCTTCCGATCATCGAATGGGGCTCGCCCGCGGCGGCGATTCTTCGCGCTGCCGAGATGTTCGGCGTCAGTCTGGCCGTGGTCGGCACGCGGACCGCTGCGAAAAGTTCGATGGATCGTCTGCTGCTGGGCAGCGTCGCCGAACGGCTTCTGCTGGACCTGACCTGCGACGTGCTGGCGGTGCCGCTCCCCACGACGACGCCGTTGCCCGGTGCGGACGCGATGCCTTGACCGCCGGCCGGATTCCTGTCGCCATCCGTTGGAGCCTGACTCGCGATTGGCGACGCATGCCTTGGCAATTCGTCTAGCGAAGGGTTTGACGCTGGTCATCATGACCCAGGCGACGGCGCTTTCGATCGATGCCTCGAAGTCTTTTGCCCGTCTGCGGTTGCGGTTGAACCATGCGGGCGTCCGTTCGACCACCGATCGCCGGGGCAGAACGACGAACCCGTTGACAGTATCGGAACGCTTGCCGATGGCGATGGTCCAGCCACCGATCCGCTCCAGCGCCGTCCGCAGCTTCCGGCCGGCAAAGCCCCCGTCCGCGAAACCATGGAACAACCCGCGCCGAAATGCTCATCAGCAGCGGCGTAGCATTTTTTGGAGATAAAACAACTATGTTGCTTTCGTTTTGATTTCAGTCACATGCCAAAGATAGGATGGGTCTGCCTAACTTAAGCCATTTTTTTGAGAATAATACTTATAGTGGTATTTGCCAGTCGGGCGGTTTGGCTGGAGCACACAAGCTGTCAAAAAGCGCGGCTGTGTGACGGTTAGGTGTAGACAAGCCCAACGAAGGATCACTGACATGTCTGACGGAGCCGAAATTCTGATCGCCGCAATGGACAAGCGCGGCATCACCGATAACGACTTACGCGACGGCCTTGCTGCCATCTGCGGCGGCGAGAGTGGAATGCGGCCGATTCGTGAGAGGGGGTACGCATCCACGTCAAATGCTCGCATCCGCGAAATCTTTGCATCGGCGCGGCATCTTAGTGACGATGAACTGACCCGGGTAAAGAAAAATGATAAGGACTTCTTTGAGGCAATGTACGGGGTTGGCACATCCACCGGCCTTAATCTCGGCAATACCCAACCTGGCGATGGCTACAAGTTCCGTGGCGGCTGGCAAATCCAATTGACCGGCAGGGCCAATTATACCCGCTATCTGAGGATGGTCGGGCGCCCCGATTTGATCGAGAATCCCGATGCTGCCATTGAAGACGCTGCGCTTGGCGCCGATTTAGCCGTGGCTTACATTCTTGATCGCTACCACGGGGGTGGGTTCGAGGCGATGAAGCGAGCCGTCGGAAACTCGTTCGGTTACCCGGATGATGTGAAGAACAGACTTTATGCCGAATTCTGCAGGAGCGGCAGATTCCACGCCGGCAACCATGTCACTCCTGCGGTGTCAATGCTTCTGCAGAAGAGCGACCGTGGCGATGCCGTCAAGGCAACGCAGGATGCATTGATCGTTGCCGGATTTTTCTGCGGCCCTTGGGGTGCCGACGGCATTTTTGGCAATGCGACCGAAGACGCAGTTGCGAATTTCCAGTCTGCGAAAGGCCTACGTGTGACCCGCGTTATCGACGATCCGACTCGCGCAGCACTGGGACTATAGCGGGACTATAGCAATTTCCAATTCCCGAGCCGATGGGAGGTTGCCCCCTCCACCGAAAAGTTTCGAGCCCGTTGCCGCGGGTGGACTGCGGCTTGCCAGACGTTCCGGGCGGAGGGTGCAATCACCGACCGGCGGGTAGGAGGTGCAATCTGCCTCCGGAGCGAACGCGAGCCATGCGCCAACTGCGGTGCGCCAGGGATTCAGTTCACGGTCTCGTGGGGCCGACAGGATCGGCCGGGCCGGCAAGGTCGGACGGCGGCGGGAGGCCGATTTCGCGATACCAGGCGTCCAGGCAGGACCGCAGCATCGCCATGCCTTCGCCCAGCACCGGACGCCCGCGGGGAAGCACGTCGATTTTCGCGGCCGCCTCTCGGACGAAAGTGTCCGCCAGTTCCCGGCACCGCGCGGCCAGCGCCGCCAGGCCTTTCTCGCGCAGCAGAAACCCCAGCCCTTGCAGTTGTCCTGGATCAAATTTCGCCACGGTAGCCAGATCGAACACGTCGCGCGGCGTGAACAGCCGGCCGCGATAATACAGTTTCTTTGCCAGAATCTCGCGCGGCTCTTCGACCTCGACTTCCCGTCCCAGCAGGATGCGGCGGCGGGTCGGGTTGTCGGTCAACCGCGGCGCGGCGATGATGTCGATCTCCTGCATGCCGACGATCAGCTTCAGCGCGTTGGCGCTCTCCTCATAGTCGGGGAAGCGGTCCGCCGTGAAGGCGTTGGCGCGCGGTGACAGCATACGCACGAACTGCACGCTGTCCACAAACACATCGAGATCGCGGCTTTTCCGGTGGCGATAGCGCCGCATGAGCATGGTGCCGCCCCCGATGGAAAACGGCATGGCAACACCGCTCACTTCGTTCAAGTCGTCGATGATCGCGAAAAACTCCGCGACGAGCGGTCGCCAATCACCCTCATCGGCCCTCGTCGGTCCAGCCCTCCAGCTCGGGGTTGCGAGTACCATAGCGGGCGCGGCAATGGGCCAGGGCGGCGCGAGCCTCCGCACGGGTGATGCCGTGGCGGTCGAAGAAGCCGAGACTCATGGCCGCCGGCAACTCGGACAGGAACCGGTCGAGGTGGAGTCCCCAGTCCGGCCAGCGGTCCGGTTCACGAACGCAGGCAACCAGTTGTTCAGGCGAAATCCGCTCTCGCCAGCAGACATTGACCGAGACGGCGACACCCAGATCACGGCGCGGATCGGCCGGCGTCCTCGGGCTGTTCGGAATGATATCGACCATGCCTTGCCATTTCGCCACCATCCGGTCCGGTTTCAAGCACTCCCCGTGAACGCATTCGTGATCGGGTAGCGGCGGTCGCGGCCGAAGCTGCGGCTGGTGATTTTTACCCCGGGCGGGGCCTGGCGGCGTTTGTATTCGGCGCGGTCGAGCATGCGCCAGACCCGGTTGACCATCGCCGGATCGAAGCCCCGCGCGATGATCTCCGCCGGCCGCATCTCGTGCTCGATCAGGCATTCCAGGATGGCGTCGAGCGCCTCATAGGGCGGCAGGGTGTCCTGGTCGGTCTGGTCGGGCTTCAGCTCGGCGGTCGGCGCCTTGGTGATCACCCGCTCCGGCATGACCCGCCCGGCCGGTCCGCGCGCCCCGGCCGGCAGCACCTGGTTGCGCCAGCGCGCCAGGGCGAAGACGGTGGTCTTGTAGACATCCTTCAGCACCGAATAGCCGCCGCACATGTCGCCATAGAGCGTCGCGTAGCCGACCGACATCTCGGATTTGTTGCCGGTCGACAGCACCATGGCGCCGAACTTGTTGGAAATCGCCATCAGCGTCACGCCGCGGGTGCGCGACTGGATGTTTTCCTCGGTGATGTCGGGCGCCATGCCGTCGAACAGCGGCCCCAGCATGGCGTCGAACGCCGCCATGCCCGGCTCGATCGGGATTATGTCATGGCGGCAGCCGAGCAGGTGCGCGCACTCCCGTGCGTCGTCCAGACTGTCCTGCGAGGTGTAGCGCGACGGCATCATCACGCAGTGCACCCGCGCCGCGCCCAGCGCGTCCACCGCGACCGCCGCCGACAGCGCGCTGTCGATGCCGCCCGACAGGCCCAGGATCACGCCGGGAAAGCGGTTCTTTTCGACATAGTCGCGCAGCCCCAGGACCATGGCGCGGTAGATCGCCTCGAGCCCCTCGGCCGGCCCGGCGCTCGGCCCGGCAGCGCAGTTCCATCCCTCTCCGGACCCGGCGCGGGTCCAGGTGGTCAGCGCGACGCAGGGTTCGAACAGGGGAAGCTGCGCCTTGAGCGCGAAGTCGCGGCCGATCACGAACGAGCCGCCGTCGAACACCAGCTCGTCCTGACCGCCGACCTGATTGATATAGGCCAGCGGCAGCCCGCTTTCGGTCACCCGCGCCACTGCCAGCATGATCCGGCGGTCGAGCTTGCCGGCCTCGAACGGGCTGCCATTGGGCACCAGCAGGATCTCCGCACCGGATTCCTGCAGGCATTCGACCACGTCCGGGGTCCAGATGTCCTCGCAGATCGGCACGCCCAGCCGCACGCCGCGAAAATTGATCGGGCCCGGCATGGGGCCGGCGGCGAACACCCGCTTTTCGTCGAATACGCTGTAATTCGGCAGATCGTATTTGTAGCGCACGGCGGCGACCGCGCCGCCATCCAGCAGCACCACCGCATTGTGGACCCTGTCCCCAGTGCGCCAGGGCGTGCCGATCAGCAGGGCAGGGCCGGCATCGGCGGTCTCCGCCGCCAGCGCCTGCACCGCCGCCTCGACCCGGTCGAGGAACAGCGGCTTCAGCACCAGATCCTCCGGCGGATAGCCGGCGATCACCAGTTCGGTGGCGGCGACCAGATCGGCGCCCGCGGCCTCCCGCCGTGCCGCACGCAACCGGGCTGCGTTGCCTTCAATGTCGCCGACCACCGGGTTGAGCTGGGCCAGAGCGATCGTCAGATGGTCGGTCATCGGCAGGTCTCCGAACGGCAGACCCCGCGCCGCTCTCGCGCCCACCCTAGCAACCCCCCTGTGCGTGTCAACTGCGCCCCCTTTTTCAGACCCGGCGCAACCGAAGGGCTGGGCCGCAGGCTGCGATCACGGGACCAAGGCAAGGTGGAACATTTCGTGCCGACGGCGGTTGTCCGAACGTCCGATTCATCTTCCTGTCCGGAGACACCCGTGCTGCAAATCATCGGAGCCATCATCATCGGCGGCCTGGCCGGCCTGCTGGCCAAGCTGATCATGCCCGGCCGGGACCCCGGCGGGTTCATCATCACTATTCTACTGGGCATCGCCGGCGCCTTCGTCGCGACATTCCTCGGGCGGGCCCTCGGCTGGTACGGGCCCGATGACGGGGCCGGCTTCATCGGCGCGGTGATCGGCGCCATCATCATCCTGGCCATCTATCGCTGGATCGCCGGGCGCAGACAGTCCCATACATGAAGTGCCCAATCTGGTGCCGCGTCCGGATCTGACGCCCGTCACGAGCGGACCGGCACTCTCCGCGGATCGCCGGGGCGGCGGCGCGGCACGTCTTTCGGGCGGCCCGCCGCGCCGGGCCGTCCACCCTGCCGAACGGCAAGTCATCCCGCAGAGTTCTTATATAGTTTTCGAAGCGATTCCGGTTTGGACAAATCGTCCCGGCTATCGGTCAAGCACTTATTGAACGCGATCCGCAGGGTCTATACATAAAGCGGAACGGGGCATCGCCGCACTGCAATATCGGTCGATGCCGCCACGATGTCTCGCCCACCAGGCCATCACACCAAAGCCGACCAAGGCTGGAAAGGACCGCCCATGGCTCCCCTCGATCAACCCAAGACGCCGCTTTCCGATTCGGCCCTCGAAACGCTTCACGCAAGCCGGTTCGACGGCATCAAGCGGGATTACACGCCGGCCGATGTCGAGCGGCTGCGCGGGTCGGTCCAGATCGAACACACCCTGGCCAAGATGGGCGCGCAAAAGCTGTGGGAGCTGCTGCACACGCGCGATTTCGTCAATGCGCTGGGCGCCACCACCGGCAACCAGGCGATGCAGATGGTCCGCGCCGGGCTCGAGGCGATCTATCTTTCGGGCTGGCAGGTCGCGGCCGACGCCAATCTGTCCGGCCACATGTATCCCGACCAGAGCCTGTACCCGGCCAATTCGGTGCCGGCGGTGGTCAAGCGGATCAACCAGGCGCTGCAGCGCGCCGACCAGATCGAGCATGCCGAGGGCGGCGCCAAGCGCTACTGGTACGCGCCGATCGTGGCCGATGCGGAGGCCGGGTTCGGCGGTCCGCTCAATGCCTTCGAGCTGATGAAGGAGATGATCGAGGCCGGCGCCTCCGGCGTGCATTTCGAGGACCAGCTCGCCTCCGAAAAGAAGTGCGGCCATCTGGGCGGCAAGGTGCTGGTGCCGATGCGGACCTTCGTCCGCGTGCTGAACGCCGCCCGTCTGGCCGCCGATGTCTGCGGCGTGCCGACCGTGCTGGTCGCCCGCACCGACGCCGAGAGCGCCAAGCTGATCACCAGCGACGTTGACGAGCGCGACCATCCGTTCATCGACCGGTCGACCCGCACCTCCGAGGGCTTCCACCCGATCAAGCCGGACAATCGCGTCGAGTATTGCATCGAGCGCGGCAAGGTGTTCGCGCCCTATGCCGATCTGCTGTGGATGGAAACCTCCACGCCGGATCTCGACGTCGCCAAGCGGTTCATCGAGGGCGTCCGCA